>NZ_CP034185.1:300000-427730 GCF_003860465.1 Deinococcus psychrotolerans | reverse complement strand
GTTCCTCCTGTGGGTCAGCTTGTCAAATGCCCCCTGAACGGGCCATGAACGTCAGGCGCTGACTTTCAAAGTAAGCGATCAAATCATCTTGTCCAGTGCCGAGAAGCAGTTCAATGGCTTCTTCAATCAGCGGCAGACTTTCCTTCAATTCGCCGAGATTGCCCAGCACCATAGCAAGCGTTTGAATTTCTCCGGTCAGGCGGGCGTGGGTTATGGCGGTTTGATAAGCCTGCTCAGCGGCGTCAAGTCTGCCCAGTTGCTGCTCCACTGTTCCCACATTGTTCCAGGCCAGCGCCGCCGTAGCCGCTTGCTGCCTGGTTTGTGCGAGTTGCGCTGCTTGCCGGTAAAAATCTAGGGCCTGCTCTGGCGAGTTTTGCCGTTCTAAGAGCCAACCGATATTGTTGAGGATGAGGGCGTTTGGATGCTTTGCCGAGAGCATTCTGATTTCTGTCATCGTCGCAGTGAGGTCGTCAGCGAGTTCGGTCATGGCGACGGCCTGCTGACAAAGCAATTTGAGATAGCTTAAGTCGTCTCCCAGCAGCCGGAACAAGCCACATGCCCGCGAGAACGCCGCTTTGGCCTGCGGATACTCTTGAGCCGATAGCGCCAATGCCCCCAGCACCATATGGCCCCGTGCGCGGGCCGTCAGGTCGCCAGATAACGCCGTTTGCGCGGCGTGACGGGCTTCTTCTGTGCGTCCAGTCCGCCACAGCGCCAAACTTCTCACCGCCTGAACTTCCGGCGTCAGCGGCAAGGCGTCCAGCCGCTTGAGGGCTTCTGGCCCGCGTCCCAGTGCGTCGAGGGCGCGGGCGTGCAGCAGCCACGTTTCGGGCGTGCGGGCGTGGGCAGCCAGAAGCCGCTCGGCCTCGCTTTCTTGTTCGGTATCTAGCAGGGCCGCCGCGCTGGCCGAAAGCGCCGCTTGAAAGCCCGGCAACTCGCTGGAACCTGTCAGCGTCTGCGCCCGCAAATACAGCGGCAGGGCGTCGGCGGGCGGTAACTGGGGTGCGAGCAGCATCAGCACCTCGGCTTCCAGACTGGGTTGAGACTTCAGCCAGTTCAGCACCGTTGGGCGGGCCGCTACCCCAGTCCCGTACGGCGCACCACCTTGCCACAGCCCGGCCAAACCGAGGGTTTCTTGAATGTGGGCCAGCATCTCGGGATCAAGTTGCAGGGCGCGGCGGGTGACCTGCGGGTCAGGCTGGTCTTGCAGTGCGAGGCAGGCCAGCACCTGCCGCACCTGCGGCGATAGCGGCGACAGCAGGGTGGCAAGTGCGTCGGTTAGGGTCTGCCCATGTTGGGGAGCGGCCAGCAGCGCCGGAATACCGCCAGTGTGCCGAGCGTCCTCGGCGCTGAGACTCTCCAGCGGTAAGGGGCGCAGCAGCAACTCGCTCAGGCCGCTGCCGCTGCCGAGTGCCGAGCGCTCACGGCTGCTCAGAATCAGTGGCCCAGCGGCCCGCGACTGGGCCAGGCGCAGCAGCACCCGCCGCGAATCGGCATCGGCGGCTTCCCAGTCGTCCAGCACCAGCCCCGCCGAGAAGAGGCTGTCCGGGCCCGCGCTCAGCAGGCGCAGCCACCCCTCATCGGTGGTGGGCGCAGCCCTCACCTGCTTGCCCAGCAGCGGCAGCAGGGTTTGGTAGGGCCGCCCAGACTGTCCCACCAACAAGGCCGCGCCTGATCTCGCCGCCGCCTTTTGAAGCAGCGCCGATTTGCCCAGACCGCGAAAACCGCGCACCCACAGCGCTTCTCCGGCAGTCAGCTCCATCAGGCGGGCCAGCTCGCTCGCTCGGCCCAGCAGGGCGGCCCCGTTCCCGCCCTGTGGTTCACGCAGGTGCAGGCCGAGTTCCTGCGCTTCGTGGGCGGCGGCCGCCGCCGCCGGATGCCCCCCCGCACTCAGCAGGCCATGAACTTCGCGCAACTGGGACGCGGTCAGGGGAGCCGCGCCGGTGAGCGAGTAGGCCGCCGCCGCCGTCTGAGCGGCTTCTCCCGCATCATTGGGAGCCTGAGCCCTTGCCCGCCCCAGCAGCGCTTGTCGGTATTCGCCCGCCAGTTGCTCGCGGGTGGTCATCACCCACTCTTCAAGCTCCTCGGCCAAGTCCGCGAAACTGAGGTCAGCCAAAAACGGCCCTTGATACAGCGCTTGGGCGGCGCTGAAGTCTTGGGCCGTCAAAGCCGCCAAAAAGAGCGCAACATCACTCTCCAGCTCGGTTCGGATTTGGGTTTCTGAGGCTTCAATCAAGTCCGGCGCAGCTTTGCGCAGTTGCGCGACCGCCACCGACAAGCTGTTGAGCGGATTGGCAGCGGCGGGCCAGAAAAGCTGTGCGACGCTGCGGCGCGGCTGAACACCCTTCAAACTGAGATACACCAGCAGCAGCAGCGGCTTTTCGCGGCCAAACTTCAAGCCCACCAAGTCCAGATGGCCCAGCGTTTGAAGGTGGTGGCTTGGCATACCTGCAAGTATAGGCTGCTGCACGCCATGTCAAACGGGTCGGAGGGCCTCGTTATCCTGCTCTGAGCTCTTCTGCGTCAACCCTCCAGCTTCGCTCAGTTGGATAGGGCCGAGTCGAGTGAGGGGTGGGCACTTTACCCCAATTTGAACGGGAGGTACTTCGGCACCCAGAACTTGCCGCGCACCCGCTCCAACAGCGCTTCGTCGCTAAGGTCACGCACGCCGAATTCGGCGGCCACGCCGTCTTTAAGGGCCTGTTTAATTACGGCGGCGGCGACTTCTATGCTGGCGGCTGAGAGTTCGGAAACCGGCGGGTAAATCCGTTCCGGGTAGTGGCGCTCGGTGTAAGCAGCCAGTGCGTAGGCGGCTTCCAGCACCATTTCGTCGGTGATTTCGCGCACGCGGGCCAGAATGCAGCCGAAGCCCAGCCCCGGGAAAATGAAAGCGTTGTTGCCCTGCCCAACCGGATACGTCTGTCCATTCAGCTCCACCGGATCAAACGGGCTGCCGGTGGCGACAATCGCCGCGCCGTCCGTCCAGTTGAGCACGTCACTCGGCAGCGCTTCGCAGTTGGCGGTGGGGTTGGAAAGCGGGAAGACCAGCGGGCGTGGGGTGTTGGCGAGTGTTGCTTTAACCACTTCTTCGCTGAAGGTTCCGGCGATGCCCGACAGCCCGATCAGCACGGTTGCGCCCGCACCCTTCACGGTGGCGAGCAGATCGGGCGCTTTGCCCTCGTACTCGAAGCCCAGCGTGGCCGGGTCGTGGGCGTAAGCGCGTTTGTACTCGTCGAGCTTGCGGTCAGACAGCAGCAGGCCGCCGGAATCCAGCACGAACAAGCGGGCGCGGGCCTCGGCGTCGCTCAAGCCGTCGCGGATCAGGCCGCGCCGCAGAGCGTCGGTCACGCCGATGCCGCCCGCTCCCGCACCGCTCAGCACGATTTTTTGGTCGCGCAACCGCTCGCCCTTGATTCGGCAGGCGTTCAGCACGCCGCTGAGCACCACTGCGCCGGTGCCCTGAATATCGTCGTTGAAGCTCGGCACCACTTTGCGGTAGCGCTCCAGTACGGTGAACGCCGCGTCACGCGAGAAATCCTCCCACTGGATGATGGCTTTGGGATACCTTTCCAAAGTGGCTTCCACGAAGCGGTCGACAAAGCGCAGGTACTCCTCGCCGGTCAGCCGCTTGTGTTTGACGCCGAGGTAGGAGGGATCGTCGATCAAATCTTGGCGGCCGGTGCCCACGTCCAGCTCGACGGGTAAGGTCTTGTCGGGGCCGACGCCGCCCGCGACGGTGTAAAGGCTGAGCTTGCCGATTGAAATGGCCATGCCGCCAAAACCCTGATCGCCGATGCCCAAAATGGCACTCGAATCGGTGGCGACAATGATCCGCACGTCGTTGAGCGGCACATTGGCCAGCGCCTGCTCGGCCCGCTCGATGTTGAGGGTGCTGAGGGTCAGGCCACGCGGGACCCGGTAAATCTGGCTGAACTTCTGCACGGCGAGGCCCACAGTCGGCGTGTAGACAATCGGCAGCATTTCTTCCACGTGCCTGGAGAGCAGTGCGTAAAACAGCACTTCGTTGCGGTCTTGCACTCCGCGCAAAAAGACGTGCTTTTCCAGCGGGTCTTGCAACTTGGTGTAATCGGCGTAGAGGCGCGTCACCAGGTCGTCGAGCGAGTCTACCTGCGGCGCGAGGAGGCCGTCCAAGCCCAGCGTCTGGCGCTCCTCACTGGTAAAGGCGGTGCCCTTGTTGAGCAGCGGAATGCGGGTCAGATCAAAGCCGAGCACCAGCGGATGCAGGTAGCGGTGGCCCGCTTCGTCGCGTCGCACGTCGTAGTGGGTGGTCAGGGGAGTGTTGAGATTGTGGGTCATGTGGCTCCTTTGGTGGGTTGCGGGAAGCGGAGGAAGGTGAATGAACAAGGGCCAGCAGGTTTCTCAGAGCCCGTTTCCCACCATCGCCAGCGGATGCCGGTTCATGTCTTTGTAGAGCAGGTACTTGCTCCAGTCGCGCCCCAGCGCTCCGTACCACTGTGGGCAGTGCGCGGCCATCCAGATCACGTCTCCCGTCTTGACCGGATAGTAAGCGTCTTGCAGCTTGTAGAGGCCCTCGCCTTCCAGCATCAGCAGGCCGTGTTCCATGTAATGCACTTCGGTATACGGCAGTGTCGCGCCCGGCGCAAAGCTCATGGTGGAGATCATGAAATCGTGCTTGGCCTCGTCGGGCAGCAGCTTGCGGGCGATCAAATGGTCGTTGCCTTCAAATTCAAAACCGGCATTCTCGCGCTCGTTACCCCAGAAGATTTCGGGCGCGTCCACGCCTGCGGCGGCTTCATACGGTTTTTCAAACACGGCGAGGCGGGCAGCGGTTTTGGCGGTCAGGGTGTGCTCCAGGCCCGCCGGAAGATAGACGTAATCGTATTCCTTGAGGCTGCGGGTTTCACCGTTCGTCTTTACCTCCACCTCACCTTCCAGCACAAAGGCAAAGCGCTGATAACCGAGGCTGGACTGCGTGGCCGCCGCGCCTGCGGGCATCTCGGCGCTGAACTGCACGAAGCGTGAGCCTTGCCCGATGACGGGCGCGATATGCAGCACGATGGCGCTGCCGGGCCACTCGCTCAGGCCGGTGCGAACGTGCGTTTCGGGCGTAATGACGGCGTGCGAGGGTTGCAGGGCGCTGCGGGTTTGACCGAGGTGTTTCATGTGGCTCCTTTAGAGAGGTGGGGAAGGGCAAGTTCGCTCCGCTCACCACCCCCTCTGTCCCTGCGGGACATCTCCCCCCTGAAGAGGGAGAGGAAAGATTAGGGGCCTCTTAGCTCCTCCCCCTTAAGGTGGGAGGCTGGGAGGGGGTGGTGAGCGCTAGCGATTGCCCTTAATTCTTAGGCGTTGGCCGCAGCAACTGCCCGCGCACCGAGTCGTCAAACTGGCCTTGCTCGTAGACTTTGCGGCCCCGCGAGTAGGTGGCCTGCACGACGCCCTTAAACTTCGCGCCGAGGTAGGGGTTTTGTTTCCAGCGGTCATACAGCTCCGTCAGCTCAAACTCACGGCTGAGGTCGACGAGGGCAAAATCAGCGTCCAGGCCGACTTCCAACGCGCCTTTCTGGGCGATGTCAAAACGGCGGGCCGGATGGAGAGCGCTCAGCGATGCCACCGCTTCCAGGGGCAAGCCGCGCCCAAAGTGGCCACCCGTCAGCAGCACATTCAACGTGCTCTGAGCGCCGCTGATGCCGCCCCACAGCGCGAAAAAGTTCTCGCTGGTCTTGCGGTCAGGCGGGGCAGGCGAGTGGTCGGAGCCGACGATGTCGATGTGTCCGGCCAATAGTTCTTCCCACAAGTTGCGCTGCACTTCTTGACTTCTGAGCGGCGGCGCACATTTGAGCAGCGCTCCCATTTTCTCCACGTCCTCGTCAGTGAAGTGCAGGTAATGCGGGCAGGTTTCGATGCTGACGTCCACTCCCCGCTGCTTGGCCTCGTAAGCCATCGCCACCGCCGCGCCGCTCGACAGGTGAACGAGGTGCAGTTTGGCCCCCAGCTCGCCCGCGTACAGGAGCGCCCGCTGCACCGCTTCCAGCTCGGCCACCACTGGGCGGGTGCCGAGGTAATCGCGGGCCGTATGACCGCCGCCCAAACGCGCCTGCTCGGTGAAGTGGCGGGTCAGGTTGTCGCTTTCGGCGTGGGTGGCCAGCACCAAATTCAGCCGCGCCGCCGTCTTCAGACCCTCATACAGCGCCGTGTCGTCCACTGCCGGAAACTCGTCCAGGCCACTGTGTGACATGAAGGCCTTGAAGCCGATCACGCCGCAGTCGGCCAGCTCGTCCATTCGGTCTAGGTTTTGCGGCGTGAGGCCGCCCCACAAACCGAAGTCGATCAGCGAGTTTTGCTCGCCGTGTTCGCGCTTGGCTTCAAAAGTGGCTTTGTCCAGCACGGGGGGGGAGGAGTTGAGCGGCATGTCAAAAAAGCTGGTCGCGCCGCCTGCGGCCAAGGCCCGCGTCCCCGTTTCAAAGCCTTCCCAGTGGGTGCGGCCCGGCTCGTTGAGATGCACGTGGGCGTCCAGCACGCCGGGGAAGATGTGGAGGCCGGAAGCATTCAGCGTTTGGGCTGAGTCGCTGGAAATCTCCTCGGCAATTTCTACGATCTGACCCCCGGACACCGCCAGATCTGCCTTGAGCGGGCCATTCTGCGTAACCAGCGTGCCGCCGCGAACGATCAGATCAAAATTCATACGTTTTGCTCCGCCAGCAGGTGCAGGAAGCGGACGCTGACGCGCAGGGCGTCGGTCACGTCTTCGGGCAAAACCATCTCGTCAGGGTGGTGTGAGAGAGCGTTGGGTGAGCGCACGAACAGCATCGCCGACGGCATGTGCGCGGCCATGATCATGGCGTCGTGGCCCGCGCCGCTGACCAGCTCGGGGTGCGGCAGCTCCTCGGCTTCGGCGGCGCGGTGCAGCAAGGCCTTGAAATCGCCTGACATCGGTGTGGCTTTTTCCTCCATCTTGGGCGTGACAGTGACGGTGACGCCGCGCTCTGCCGAAGCGGCCTCAGCCGTCTCCAGCAACGCTTTGAGGGCTCCCAGGCGTACCTCGTCGCGGGCGTGGCGGATGTCCAGCGTGCAGTTGGCCTCGCCGGGAATCACATTCATGGCTCCGGGCAGCGCCTGCATTACGCCGACGGTGGCGACCAATCCGGGAGTGGCGCGGGCCAGATCCTCGGCAGCCACGGCAAAGCGGGCGGCGGCGGCCAGCGCGTCGCGGCGCAGATTCATGGGGGTGGTTCCGGCGTGTGAGGCTTGCCCCACGAAGTTGAGCATCAAGCGGTTCTGGCCCGCGATGCCGTCCACCACACCCAGTGACGCACCCTGATCTTGCAAGACTGGCCCCTGCTCGGCGTGAATTTCAAAGTAGCCCAGCGCCTTGCCCTTATACTGGGCCTCGGCCATTTCTTCCACGTTGAGGCCGTACTCGGTGATGGCGTCGCGCACGCTCTGGCCCGCTGCGTCGCACAGCTCCAGCATGTCGTCTACGGTGCCGACCAGCGCCCGGCTGCCGATGAAGGGAACGCCGTAGCGCACCCCCTCTTCCTCCGAAAAGCCCACCACTTCCACGGCGTAGGGGAGAGCCTCACCCTTGACCGCTTCCAGCATGGCGTACCCCATCACCACGCCCAAAATCCCGTCGTAAGCGCCCGCGTTCGGCACGGTGTCTAGGTGAGAGCCGAGATACAGCGTCCGTGCGTCCGGTGTTGCCCCAGCCAGCCGTGAACGCAGATTCCCGGCGGCGTCCTCGTAGGTGGTCATGCCCAGTTCGTCGGCCCAGTGGGTCAGGTACTCATGCACTTGATGGGTGGTGGGACACAGAAAGGGGCGGTTGGTTTCGCCTTCGACTTCGGTGTAGCAGGCCAGCGCGGCGCAGGCGTCCATGATTTTGGTGGTCAGCGTTTGCCATCTGGTATCGGTCAGCGGAGCGTCGGCGGTCATACAGGCATCTCCTGAGTGGGAAGTGGCTCCCGAGCAGCGAGCTGCTGAGCAAAGCGCGGAAAATAAGCCGGGCACGTTTCAGCCAGCACCAGAGCGTCGAGCAACTGGGCTTCGGGCGTGTCGTCGGCCTTTAAGGCGCGGCGCTCGGCTCGGTAGCGGTCAGGGGTCAAGAATGCATCACTGCTCAATTGTGCAGTGCAGCTCACCCATTGCCACACCTGAGCGCGGGCGAGTTCGGCGGTGGCGGTGTCTTCGATGCGTCCGTTTCTGACCACCACGCCTTGTCCGGCGTACCACGCTTCAAATACGTCCAGCGCCAGGCCGATGGTGTCTTGCAGCACGCCCAGCGGCAACGGCTGAGGCGCGGGCAGGTCGAGCAGGCGCTTCAAGGTGCGCTCCACAGGCTCGGCGGACAGGGGCGTGGGCGCTTCACCGTCAAACCCGGCCCGCACGTCGCCCAAGAGCATCGGCAGTCCGGCCCACGCCGCCGTGAAACCCTGCTGAGCTTCGCGGCGCTTGTCGGCCCGCACCGCGTCCAGAGCGGGTTGCGGATTGGCCGAATCGGGGGCCACCGCCGCGCTGCCGCCAATCGCCTGTGCGCCGCGCCGCTGGGCCACCCGTACCAGCGCTTCGGCGTAGGCCCGCATGGCGTCCACGTCCATCGTCAGCTCGCTGCGGGGCGGCACGGCTCCCCGACTGCCGCCCACCGATTTGATCAGGCTGAAGACGTAATCCCAGCGCCCGGCATTCAACCCGAACGCCCGACCTCTCAGGGCATACAGCAGCGCGTCGGCGTGTTGAACGGCCAGAAAGGTTTCAATCTGGATGCAAACTTTGATGGTATTCGGCGCTAAGCCCAGCTCGCGTTCAGCCAGATTCAGTGCGTCGTCCCAGAGCTGCGCCTCGCTGACGGTTTCCAACTTGGGAATGTAGATGTGAATGGGCTTTTCAGGCCGCGCCGCCAGAATGACCGCCAGATCGGTGAAGGCGGCGATAGCGGGGCCACCAAAATCGAGGTGCTGTTCCACGGCATAAAAGGCGCGGGGCCGGGCCAGCAGGGGTTTGCTGGAGGCGGCGGCGCGGGGCAGTGCGTCGTAAGCAGCCTGTACATTCGCAAAGGTGGGCGTGAAGGTGTCGTCGAAGTCGATCACCAGTGCGTCGGCATCGGAACTCAGCGCGTTGTTGAGCGCGGCCAGGTCGGAGGCTTCCACGATCAGCTCGGCGCGGCGGCCTATCAGGTCAGCCGGAACGGGCACGGCCTGATACTCCGGCGTCGGCTGAGGAGGAGTGGACGCGCCCGGTAAGGCTTCCCAGCGCCCCCGAAAAGCAGTGTGAAGGGTCTGGGCCAGTCGCCGCGCCGCAGCCGCCAAGATGAGCGTTTGACCGGCCTGAGTGTCGGCGCTTTTAGAGGCGTTTTTTACGGTGGGCTGAGTCAAAATCTCTCCTTCATTGCTTAAAGGGTAACGCCAAAAGCAGCGCACTCGCTTAATTGCTTAGCCGTCTAGATATCTCCATCAAAGCATCTGGGGGCGGGACTGTCAAACTCAACCGGAACGGCGGTCAATTTCCGTAGAATGAAAAATGTCTTTCACCTGTTGACAAAATATACTTAGTCGTCTAAGCTTTTGTCAACAGGAGGCAAACAATCATGGCGAAGATGAGAGCGATTGAAGCGGCGGTGGAAGTGCTCAAGAAAGAAGGGGTGAATCTGGCGTTCGGGGTGCCGGGGGCGGCCATCAACCCGCTGTACGCGGCGATGAAGAAGCTGGGCGGCATCGACCATATTCTGGCCCGCCACGTGGAAGGTGCCTCGCACATGGCCGACGGCTACACCCGCGCCAAGTCGGGCAACATCGGCGTGTGTATCGGCACCTCCGGCCCCGCCGGAACCGACATGATCACTGGCCTCTACGCCGCCATCGCCGACTCGGTGCCGATTTTGTGCATCACCGGTCAAGCTCCCCGTGCCCGCCTCTACAAAGAGGACTTTCAAGCAGTGGACATCGAGAGCATCGCCAAGCCGGTGACCAAGTGGGCCGTGACCGTGCGCGAACCGGCGCTGGTGCCTCGCGTGTTTCAGCAGGCCTTTAACCTGATGCGCTCCGGCAGACCCGGCCCCGTTCACATTGATCTGCCGTTTGACGTACAGATGGCCGAGATCGAGTTCGACATTGACACCTATGAGCCTTTGCCTGCCTACAAGCCCACCGCCAGCCGCGCTCAAATTGAAAAGGCGCTGGAGATGCTGTTCGCCTCCAAGCGTCCCCTCCTAGTTGCGGGCGGCGGAGTCATCAACGCCGACGCCTCCGAAGACCTGGTGGCCTTTGCCGAGCTGACCGGCATCCCGGTGATTCCTACCCTGATGGGCTGGGGAAGTATTCCCGACGATCACCCCCTGATGGCGGGCATGGCCGGACTCCAGACCTCGCAGATGTACGGCAACGCCACGGTGCTGGCTTCCGATTTCGTGTACGGCATCGGCAACCGCTGGGCCAACCGCCACACCGGCAGCATCGAGAAGTACACCGAGGGCCGCAAGTTCGTTCACATCGACATCGAACCGACCCAGATTGGCCGCGTGTTCGGCCCGGATTACGGCGTCGTGTCTGATGCGGGCGCGGCCCTCAAGCTGATGGTCGAAATTGCCCGCGAGATGCGGCAGGACGGCAAGCTCCCTGACTACGGCGAGTGGGCCGAGCAGTGCCGCGAGCGCAAACGTACCATGCTCCGCAAAACGCACTACGACAATGTGCCGATCAAGCCGCAGCGCGTCTACGAGGAAATGCTCAAGTCGTTTGGCCGCGACACGGTGTATGTCAGCACCATTGGACTCTCGCAAATCGCCGCCGCGCAGTTCTTGCACGTGTATCAGCCGCGCCAGTGGATCAACGCCGGACAGGCTGGCCCGCTCGGCTGGACGATGCCCGCTGCGCTGGGTGTGGTCGCCGCCGACCGCAGCAAGAACGTGGTGGCCCTCAGCGGCGATTACGATTTCCAGTTCATGATCGAAGAATTGGCCGTCGGCGCACAGTTCAAGTTGCCTTACATTCACGTGCTGGTCAACAACAGTTACCTCGGCCTGATTCGCCAGTCGCAGCGCGGCTTTGACATGGACTATCAGGTGCAACTGGCCTTTGACAACATTAACGCCCCCGAGCTGAACGGTTACGGCGTGGATCACGTGGCGGTGGCGCAGGGCTTAGGCTGCCGCGCTATCCGCGTGACCGAGCCTGACAAAATCAAAGACGCTCTGGAAGAAGCCAAAGGGCTGGCCCGCGAGTTCCAGGTGCCAGTCTTGGTGGAAGTCATTTTGGAGCGCGTCACCAACATCAGCATGGGCACCGAGCTGGACAATGTGGTGGAGTTTGAAGAGCTGGCCGATCAGCGGGAAGACGCACCAACGGCGATTGCGATGCTGGACTGAGATTTTATTCGCTGGCGCTCACTCACCCTCTTGAGCGGCAAGGCTGGGAGGGGTGAAGTGAGCGAGGCGATTGCCCCTAATCTCTCTTCCCACAGCCCTTCTTCAAAGGAGCCACCATGCCCAAGTACGCCGCCAACATCACCATGCTTTTTCAAGAACACGACTTCCTAGACCGCTTCGATGCGGCGGGCAAGGCTGGATTCCAGTTCATTGAATACATGTTTCCGTACCCCTACGACGCCGTTGAGCTCCGCGCCAAGCTGGATCAGAACAACCAGACTCAGGCGCTGTTCAATCTCCCCGCTGGCGACTGGGCGGGCGGCGACCGGGGCATTGCCGTGCAGCCGAGCCGCCAGGACGAGTTCCGTGAAGGCGTTGGCAAGGCTATTGATTACGCCGCAGTGCTTTACAAAGGCGTTCAGGGGCCAAAACTGGTCAATGTATTGGTTGGCAAAGCGGAGAGTGACGAAGCCACCACCCGCAAAACCATTATTGGCAACTTGCAATATGCTGCCGACAAATTGGCAGACGCGGGCCTGACCCTCATCGTGGAGCCGCTCAACCCTTACGACGTGCCCGGTTTTTACCTGTACGGCACTCAGAACACCCTCGACCTGATTGAGGAAGTCGGGCGCGAGAATGTCAAATTGCAGTACGACTTTTACCACATGCAGCGTGTGGAAGGCCACCTGACCCAAACTGTGCGCGAGAACTTGGACAAGATTGCCCATATTCAGTTGGCCGACGTGCCTGGACGCCACCAACCCGGCACCGGCGAAATCAATTACCCGTTTTTGCTTGCTGAACTCGACCGCCTTGGTTATGGCGGCTACGTGGGCCTTGAATACATCCCCGAAGGCCGTACCGAAGACACTTTAGGCTGGCTCAAAGACTTGCAGAAGTAACTCAAACCTAGATCATCAGAAAGGAGTTTTTATGACGCAAGACAGCAAACCCAGCATTGGCTTCATCGGCTTGGGCATCATGGGCAAACCGATGGCTCTCAACTTGATCAAAGCGGGCTACAGCCTGACCGTCAACAACCGCACTCCCGAAGTGATGGACGAGCTGGTCAAACAAGGGGCCAAGGCTGCCCACAGCGCCAAGGAAGTCGCTCAGAACAGCGACATCATCATTACTATGCTCCCCGATTCGCCGCAGGTGGAAGAAGTCGCGCTGGGTGAAGGCGGCGTTACCGAAGGCATCAAAGCGGGTGCTCTGTTTATAGACATGAGCAGCATTTCGCCCACCACCTCGCGCAAGGTGGAGGAAGCCCTGAAAGCAAAAGGAGCCGACTCGCTGGACGCTCCGGTGTCGGGCGGGCAGGTCGGTGCGGAAGCCGCCACCCTCAGCATCATGGTGGGCGGCAGCGAAGAGGCCTTCACCCGTGCCAGGCCTGTGTTTGAAGCGCTCGGCAAGAACATCGTCTACATCGGCGGCGCGGGCGCGGGGCAGGTCACCAAGATTGCCAACCAGATCGTGGTGGGCCTGACCATCCAGGCCGTCTCTGAAGCCATGACCCTCGCCAAAAAAGCGGGCGTGGATGCGGGCAAAGTCCGTGAAGCCCTGCTCGGCGGATTCGCCCAGAGCCGCATTCTGGACTTGCACGGGCAGCGCATCTTAGATGGCAACTTCAAGCCGGGATTCCGCATCAATTTGCACCGCAAAGATCTGCGCCTGGCACTGGAAACGGGCCGTGAAGCGGGCGTGCCGCTTTTTGCCACCGGGCTGGCCGCCAACATCATGGACGCCATGATCGCGCAGGGCGACGGCGACCTGGATCACTCCAGCATGGCCAAGTTCTACGCCGAGATGAGCGGGATCGAGTGAGGCGCTGAGCTGCAAGCGAATAACAGAGGCGGGGGCTAAGGCTTCCGCTTTTCGGTGTCAATCAAAGAGTATTGAGCGAAGAAAAATCAGGTACTTAGCTCCCTCCCTCTTCAGGGGGGAGGGCTGGGGAGGGGGTGGTGAGCGAAGCGATTGCCCTTCCCCAAAGGAGTTCACTTCCATGCCCGATAGTCCCCGTGCCCTTCTGACCGCCACCTACCACGCTGCCCTTGAAGCCACTGGCGCGGGCAGGCTGGTGCGTGCCCATTTGCCTGCCCAACCCCCCGCCTTCATTATCGCTTTTGGTAAGGCCAGTTTGCCGATGCTGGACGCAGCTTTGAGCGTTCACCCTGACGCGCCTTTTTTGGTGGTGCCGCCTGACGGTTTAGAAGTCAGCCCAGCGGTGCAGGCGGCGGCGGATAGGGGACAGGGCCAGATCATCTTTGCCCGTCATCCGGTGCCCGACGAACGCAGCGTGAAAGGCGCGGAGCGGGCGCTCGAACAGATTGGCAAGCTCAACGAAGGCGACGAACTGCTGGTGCTGGTGTCCGGCGGTGGCAGCGCTCTTTTTTCTGCGCCTTGGGGCCTGACACTGGAAGAAAAACAGCAGCTCACCCGCGATTTGCTGGCCAGTGGAGCCGACATTCACGAACTCAACTCGGTTCGCAAACATGTTTCGCGTATTAAAGGCGGGCGGCTGGCGCAAGCGGCCCAAACTCGCGGCGCACATCTCACGGCGCTGCTGCTCTCCGACGTGATCGGTGACGATCCCAGCGCCATCGCCTCCGGCCCCACCGTGCCCGACCCCAGCAGTTTCGCTGACGCGCTGGCTGTGCTGAATCGCTACGGCGTGCAGCACGAGGCGGCGCGGGCGCATTTGCAGCGTGGCGTAAGTGGTGAGCTGGACGACACCCCCAAAACTCTAGATAACGTTCATACGCAAGTGATCGGCTCCAACCGCTTGCTGCTGGACGCGGCGGCCCAGTATTTGGAAAGTCAGGGCGTGCGGGCCGTCATTCTGGGTGACACCTTCGGCGGTGAAGCCAAAGAACTGGCCGCCGCTCACGCTGCCATTGTTCGTAGTGTGCAGGAGTTCGGCACGCCCGTCAGCGCTCCGGTGGCCCTGATTTCAGGCGGGGAAGCCACCGTGACCCTGCGCGGCAAAGGCATGGGCGGGCGCAACCACGAGTTTGCTCTGGCGCTGCTGCTGGAACTGGGTCAATCTTCAGATCGACAAGGCGTCTGGGCGCTCTCGGCAGGCTCAGACGGCGTGGACGGCTCCTCGCCAGCGGCGGGCGCATTCCTGACCCCCGACAGTTCAGCGCGGGTGCAACAACTGGGCCTCAACGGACACGAATCTCTGACCAACAACGATTCAGGCACCTTCTTCGCTGCGCTGGGCGACACGTTGCAGACCGGGCCGAGCGGGCATAACCTCAACGACTTGCGGATTATTTTGGTGGAGTAGGGCGGGGAAATTCAAAGTTGTGTCTGTCTGGGTAACACCCCAAAAATTTGCGGTAAGCTTAGACGGTAAATTACTGAGTGAAAATTGAACTTCAGCCAGTAAAAAATTCCCCGACCAGACCCTATTCTCACTTCCTTTGGAGGCACCCACCATGACCCAGCCCAATTCAGCTCAGCCTGCCCTGCCTAGCGGCCTCAAGCTCGCGGCGGCGCTCACCGAAGCGCACGCCAAAGTCTTGACACCCGCAGCGTTGGAATTCGTCGTGGAATTGCACCGCCGTTTCAACCCGCGCCGCCTCGAGTTGCTTTTGGCCCGCGAGGAGCGTCAGGCGCGGCTGGACGCGGGCGAGAAGCCGGACTTTTTGGCTGAAACCAAGAGTGTGCGGGAAGGCGACTGGAAAGTGGTGCCCCCCAAAGCCGACCTCACCGACCGCCGAGTAGAAATCACCGGCCCAGTTGACCGCAAAATGGTCATCAACGCGCTCAACTCCGGCGCGAAAGTCTTTATGGCCGATTTCGAGGACGCCTCCAGCCCCAGTTGGGACAATATGGTGATGGGCCAGCAGAACCTGGCCGACGCCGTGCGCCGCACCATCACCTTCGAGCAGGGCGCAAAAAGCTACCAGCTCAATGACCAGACCGCCACCCTGCTGGTTCGCCCACGCGGCTGGCATCTGCCGGAAAAACACGTCTCGGTGGACGGCGAAACCATGAGTGGCGGCCTGTTCGACTTCGGCCTGTACTTCTTCCACAACGCTAAAGAACTGCTCTCACACGGCAGCGGCCCTTACTTTTACCTACCCAAACTGGAATCGCACCTCGAAGCCCGCCTTTGGAACGACATCTTCAACTTTGCCGAAGATACCTTGGACGTGCCGCGCAGCAGTATCCGCGCCACCGTGCTGATCGAGACGATTCTGGCAACCTTTGAGATGGACGAAATCCTGTATGAGCTGCGCGACCACTCGGCGGGCCTTAACTGTGGGCGCTGGGATTACATTTTCAGCATCATCAAAAAGTTCCGCGAAGACCCCAATATGATTCTGCCCAACCGCGCCCAGGTGACGATGGAAGCCCACATGATGAGCAGTTACAGTCGCCTAGCGGTCAAGACTTGCCACAAGCGCGGGGCGCACGCCATTGGCGGCATGAGCGCCTTCATTCCGGTCAAGAATGACGAGGCCGCCAACACGCGGGCCTTCGAGCAAGTCCGCCGCGACAAAGAGCGCGAGGCCAGAAACGGCCACGACGGCACCTGGGTCGCGCATCCCGGCATGGTGGGGCTTGCCACCGAAGTCTTTGACGAATTGATGCCGACGCCCAACCAGATCGACTCTGGCAAGCAGATGGACTTTGAAGTGAGCGCCGCCGATTTGCTGCAAGTCCCAGTGGGCCAGATCAATGAGGACGGCCTGCGGATGAACATCAACGTGGCCTTGCAATATCTGCGGGCGTGGCTGAATGGTTCCGGCGCGGTGCCGATTCACAACCTGATGGAAGACGCCGCCACCGCTGAAATCTCGCGGGCACAAATCTGGCAGTGGCTCCGGCACGGCGCGAAGTTGGAAGGCGGCGAAACCGTCACCGACGAACTCGTCGAGCGCTTACTCAATGAAGAGTTGGACGCTCTGGGCCGCGAAGACCACGCCAAAGCTGCCGCGCTGTTTCACGAAGTGGCCACCCAGCGCCCCTTAGTAGATTTCCTGACCCTCAGCGGCTACCGCGAGCTGTCGTGATGGCCGTATGATCCATGATGAGTAAAGCCGACGAACCCCGCAAACGCCCAGGCCGAACGCGCAGCGCCGAGCCGGAAGCGGTGCGGACGCTGGAGCGCGGCTTGATCGTCCTGCGGGTGCTGGGAGAGCAAAGCGCCGCGACGCTCAGCGAAGTGGCCCGCTTTGCTGGGTTGTCGGCCAGCACCACCTACCGCCTGCTGCAAACCCTGCGTCAGCAAGGCTTTGCCCACGAGGAAGCCGGAATCTGGCAAGTCGGTATTCAGACCTTCGTGACGGGCCGCGCTTACGCCGAACTGGACGGTTTGGTGGCGGCGGCCAAGCGCCAGATGGAAAGCCTGGTCGCTGAAACCGGCGAAACCGTGAATCTGGCGGTGCTGCAAGCCCCCGACGTGATGTACGTGCATCAGGTGGAAGGGCGCGGCCTGATGCGGATGTTTACCCAGATTGGAGCGCGTTCGCCGCTGTACTGCACCGGAGCGGGCAAGGCGCTGCTGGCATGGCGCGACGAAAGCGATCTGGCGGATTTGGTCGGCGCGGGGCCATATCCGGCCTTCACCGAGCGCACCCTGACCAGCTTGGCGGCGTACCAAGCCGAACTCGCCGAAGTCCGTCAACTCGGCTACGCGCTCGACAACGAGGAGCGCGAGGACGGTGTACGCTGCGTGGCGGTGCCGATTTACGGTGCGGGCGGCACGGTTACGGCGGCCATGAGCTTATCGGCTCCGGCCTCGCGGCTTGGTGATGAGCGGGTGGGCGAACTGGCCGCCACCTTGCAGGCCGCAGCGCGGGAGATTGCCGTGCGGCTGGGGGGACAGCGAGCTTAGCCGCCCTGTTCGGCGTGCCAGTCGTAGGTGTAGGGCAGCAATTCACGGATGCTCAGCCGCCGCACCTGCTGACCGTCCGACACCAGTACAGCAATGCTGGGGTGATAGTCAAAAAGAATCTGTCTGCACCGTCCGCACGGAGCCAGCACGCCGCGCCCACGGTTGCCGGCGGCCACGATCAATTCCAGCGCTCCCGCCTGCTGAGCCGCCGCCACGGCCAAAGCGACTGGCTCGGCGCAGGGGCCGCCCGTGAAGTGATAGAGGTTGAGGCCTTCAAACAGCCGTCCGTTCATGTCGCGGGCCACGGCGACCACGGTGTGGTTTTCGTTTTCGGGTAAGGAGGCGATGAGGGCTTTGGCGTAGTCAATCAGGGTTTGGTCGGGGGCGCTTAGTGCTGCTGAATCCATGCAATTGCCTTATCCGTCAACCTATCCAGCGCTTCCACACTCAATTTGATGTGCTCTTCCTTGGTGTCTTCTATCTTGTTGTGGCTGATGCCGTACAAGCTCTGCACGAACAGCATCGCGGTCGGCACCCCAGCGCGGGCGACTTCCGCCGCGTCGTGGAGCGGGCCGCTGGGGAGGCGGTGACTGGTGGGCGTTACTTCCAGAATGGCGGCGTCGCAAGCTTCGATCAGCTCGGCATCAAAGGGAATCGGCTCGATATTCCACAGATGTCCGAACTCCACCGTGCAGCTGCCTTCCTCGGCAAACTTTTGAGCAGCGTCCTGAGCGCCTTGCCACATGGCGGCCAGATTGTCGGCGTCCAAGTTACGCTGATCTAAAGTGATCTCGCACTTTTCCACCACGCTGGTGACGATACCCGGCCAGGTTTTGACGCTGCCGATGGTGCACACCCCGCCGTGCCGCTCGGCAATAGTGTAAATCTCGGCGCTCAGCTTGCCCGCCGCCAGCAAGGCGTCTTTGCGGACATTCATCGGCGTGCTGCCGGAATGCGCCGCCTGTCCGTGAAAAGTAATGGTGTGGCGCTCCACTCCGAAGGTGCCCAGCACTGCACCCAGTGGCAAGTCCATGCCTTCCAAGACTGGCCCCTGCTCGATGTGGAGTTCCAAATAAGCGGCGGCGTTCTTGAGCTGCTCGCTGGCCTTGGGCGCGTCGGCCAGCAGCACGCCGACATTCATCAGGGCGTCGCCTAAACTCACGCCGTCCTTGTCATGCAGCTGCGCCGCTTCATGTACGTTGAGTTGCCCGCTGGCCGCGCTAGACCCGTAGAGGCTGCGGCCAAAGCGTGCGCCTTCCTCGTCGGCCCAGTCCACCAGCCGCACGGTGACAGGGGGTTTACCCCCATCAGCGCCGTACTGAGCACTCAGGCGGCGCAGTACTTCCAGGCCCGCCAGCACGTTGAGCGAGCCGTCCAGCCAACCGCCGTTGGGTACGCTGTCGAGGTGGCCGCCGATCAGCAGCTCTTTCTCAGACTCGCCCTTGAGGGTCGCCCACAAGTTTCCCGCCGGGTCGGTGATGACTTCCACCGGCAGTTCCAGCAACTTTTTCTTGAGAAAAGCGCGGGCCTCCATCCATTTGTTGGTAAAAGCCACCCGCTGAGCGCCGTTGTTATCGCCCGTGAGCGTTCGCAGGGCCTTGAGTTCGTCCACGGTGCGCTGAGGGTCAAGAGCTGAAGAATTGGACATAGAGCCTCCGATTTGGATGTGTAGCTGCTCTGAATTGATTGGAGCGTTATTTGGTTCTTACATCTCTCAAAGACGGGTGGCCGTTTTGGACGGCTTCTGTACGGGCTTAAGAGCGGGCTTCGGTTGGGTAGGAGCGGCCACTGGGCGGGCGGCGCTCAGCACGGTATTGCCGGTGCCCGACACCCGCAACAGTGGTTTCGCGCCGCTGAGGGCGGCTTTCCAAGTCACACGGTTGCTGCTGCCCTGAATGCTGATTTGGCCGACCCGCTCCACGCTGAGGACATTGCGGCTGCCGGTGATATTGACCGCCGCGCAGTTGCCCAAAATGGTGAGGCGTTGCCCACTGCCACGGAGGTTCAAATTGCCCCCGTTGCATCTGAGCGTGCGATTTGTTTGGGTGGGCTGCACCCGCCGAGTCTGCACGGGCGTAGATGAAATACTCAGGCCAGATTCACCGAGCCGGACGCTCACTGAGGGCTGTCCGGGCGCGGCTGGCGCGGACTCGAAGCGAATGCCGCTCGAATTGATATTCAGACTCTGGGCGCTGGCCTGTGCTCCCAGCAACCCGAAAAGGCAAGCCAATTTGAGAAACCTGTTCATGCCCTCAGTTTAAGCTTTACAAATGAGTGGGCTGGATCAGGTCACTTTACTTTTTGCTGACAGTATTGGCTTTGCCGGTCAGCAGCATTCTCGGTTTGGTTCCTTTGAGTGCTTTGTGCCAAGTCACCGTATTGCCATCACCGCTTAGCACGATCTCGCCCACCACTGCCATGCTGACTTTATTTTTGCTGCCCGCAATAATGATCTGCGTGCAATTTCCAGTCAAAGTAATGGTGTTTCCGTCGCCTGCTACCGATACGCTGTCATTCTTACAGGCAAGTGTTTGTTTGGTTTGATCGCCCGCCACGATCTTTCCCATACCGGAAATATTCAGTGTGCTCATATCCACGGTTTGAGCTGAGACAGAAAAACTGAGTGAGGCTAAGACGGCAGCTCGAATGAATTTATTCATGTTGGTTCCCTTAACTCGGAAAGCGGGCGTAAGAACAAAAGTCTACACGCCCGCCCATTTGCTGACTGTTTACTTCTTGCCGGTTGCCATTTGCCAAACGCTGTAATCGACTGCGCCCGCCGATGGATCGGCTTTGAGGATACCGAGATCTTTAAGCAAAGCGACGTTTGATTTATAAAGAGCCGGGTCAAGGTATCCGGCGCGGCCCTGCATGGTCGGGCCCGCGTTGTAGAGCTTGGCGACTTCGTTCATCTGCCAGGTCTGGTGCTCTTTGGCGTCCGAGCGGGTGCCGGAACCTTTACAAGTATTGCCGCAAAGGGGCAAGACGATATTGACGGCCTCAGCTTTGTGCTTGACCGCGTAATCCCAGCCCTTGATAGAAGCGCGAACCAAACGGGCAGCGATTTCCTTGCCGCTCATCCCGCTGCCTTTGAAGTTCTTGTCATCCAACACTTTCTGCGATGTGAACATCAAGTCTTCCAGCAGATTGACACCGTAATCCGGCGCTTTGAAGATTTTGAGTTTGTCCATGCTGTAGCCCAGCCCGACGATCTGATCGATTTCGTTGTAGGTCATGGCCGACACCAGATCGACTTTGTCGGGGAAAACGATGCTGGGATCGAACGGATAGGTAACGGCCTGCACGCTGGGATTGGCCACCGTGCTGTCTAGGCTGCTGGTCAGGCCGTACTTTTTCATCAGTGCCACGGCGGGATATTCGTTGCCGCTGGGCCACAAGCCCACTCGTTTGCCTTTGAAGTCGGCGGGTTTGTTGATGCCGCTGGACTTGAGCGCCACCAGGGTGAAGCCGGATTTCTGGAAAATCTGGGCGATGTGAACCACTTGAATGCCTTGCTGGCGAGCGGTCAGCAGATCGGTGATCCAGGTGGTGCCGAAGTCGGCGGCTCCGGTGGCCACCGTTTGAATCGGTGATTGATCGCCAATTGGAAGGAGCTGAACATCCAAGCCCTCATCCTTGAAATAGCCTTTGGCCTGCGCCACGAAAAAACCCGCGAATTGGGCCTGCGGAAACCACTTGAGCTGGAGCCTGACGGTCACGGGTTTGGTTTGTGCCTGTGCGGCAGTGGGCAAAGCGAGCGTGAGCAGGGCGGACAAGAGCGCGAGTTTCTTCATTTGGAACCTCCGTAGATGGAAGTGGGATGGAGAAAGACTTGGAACTCGGAATCAGGTTCGTCCCGGCAACATGAGCCGCTCAGCCGCCGAGATCAGCAAATAAAATGAGACGCCGATGACCGACGCCACTACAATAGCGGCCCAAACGATGTCAAGTCCAAACCTACCGACTTCGATCTGAATCCGGAAGCCCAGACCGTGCCCCTCAGTGCCGAAAAACTCGGCCACGATGGCGTTGATCAGGGCCAAAGTGGAGCTGACGCGCAGGGCGGTGAACACGAACGGCAGCGCTGAAGGCCAGCGCACTTCGTGGAACACCTGAGTGGGTGAGGCGGCGTAGGAGTGCATCAGATCGAGGTGCATCGGCTGGGCACTTTGCAGGCCGCGCACTGCGTTGATGACCACCGGAAACAGCACCGTGACGGCCACGATGATGGTTTTGGACGACCAGCCCAGACCCACCGCTTTGATGACCACTGGGGCCAGCGCCACGATGGGCACGCTGGAGAGCAGCGCCGCGTAAGGCAGCACGCCGCGCTCCAAAAAGCGGAAACGCACCGCTGCCAATGCCAGCGCGAGGCCCGCCAATGTGCCGATGATAAAGCCCAGCAGCGCTTCCAGCACGAAGGTGTAATAAGCGTCTTGCAGCAGCACCACTCGGGCCGCCCACAGCGCCTGCATGACTTTGCTGGGAGTGGGAATCAGGCCCGTCGGCACCCCGTAAGCGCGGAGCAGAGCCTCGGCGGCCAGCACCAGCAGAATCAGGGTGGCGGCGGCCGGAACAATTCGGGCGGCCAGCGTTTCGCCCTGAGCGCTTTGCCGGATGCCGAAGACGCCCACCAGCAGCAGCGCCAGCACCCCCAGCAGCCACACCAGAGCCGAGTCGGGCGGCGCGGCGCGGCCAGCCAAAACAAAACTCAGCGCCAGCAAGCCCAGCGCCGAGAGCAGCAGCAGCGGCCAGCCAGAAACTGAGCGGGAAGCGGGCGCTCTCAAACTCACACTGGTCGCCGCCATCCTGTCACCAGCCTCTCCAGCAAGCCGATCAGTGCCACCAGCGCGATGCCCAGCGCCGCGCCGTAAATCATGATGACCCACAGCGCCACCGTGTCGGAGGCCCGCGAATTCTCGGCCAGCATCTTGCCCAGCCCGCTGAACGAGATGGTGCTGATCTCGGCCACGATGCTGCCGACCAGCGCCGCCGTCGCCGCGACTTTCAGCGAGGTAAACAGGTATGGCAAGCTGGCCGGAATTTGCAGCAGTCTAAAAGTCTGCGCGGGTGAGGCGCGGTACGTTCGCATCAAATCGAGTTGCAAAGGATCGGGGCTGCGTAACCCCTGAGCCATGCCGATGGCGATGGGAAAGAAGGCGATGTAGGCGGCGATAATGGCTTTGGGAAAAAAACCCTGAACCCCAAATTGCCCCAGCAGCACGGCCAGCATCGGCGCGAGCGCGACAATCGGCACGGTTTGCGAGGCGACCAGCCAAGGCAGGGTGGCCCGCTCAAAGCTGCGGCTGCGAACCAGCAAGGTGGCCAGCACCAGCCCAAGCAGCGAGGCCAGTGCCAGACCCAGCAAGGTTTCGCCGCCCGTGACCAGGGCGTTGCGGGGCGCACTCGTATCGGCCAGCGGCGGCACGCTGAGGCTCCGGAAGCCAGTGGCGAACTGCTGCGGCGCGGGAATCACCGGGTTGCGAAGTTGAGTGGCGCACTGGAGGGCCGTCCCGCATCCCAGATCGGCCCCGCTGGCCAGCGACCTGGCCGCCTGCCCCGCGTTGGCCCACAGCATCAGCGGCCAGTAGATGAGGACAGCAACGAGGGCGACGGCGAGCATAGGCAGGAGATTAGATGTACCTTTAGCTGAAATGGTCATATTCACTTCCCTGGATTACTCAATTTGAAGTTGGCGACCATTTCATCAAGCAATTCACCGATAGAAGCTTGTACCAAAAATTGATCCTGCTGTTGATCTGAATCAAGTAGTAATGTGCGTACACCCAGCCAAACCGGTAAATAGCGATCAGGGTATAAACTGCTGCTAAATTGAATACCATCAAGGTAAATTGTCGCTGCGAATATACTGGATTTAACTTGAGTGTAATCTATTGACAAAAAGAAATTTACATTTCCTGCTGAGAATTTCTGAAACTGGCATGATAAGACATCTCCAGGGGACTTTGTTAGCGAGTATGTCGCAATCCTATTGCTGATATACTGATTTACTCTAATTATATCGATATTCTTGTCATCAGTTAGAAGACTAGGATATTGACAAATGTTCATACCTTTTAGAGCGTTGACGTGATTCTGGAATCCGGCATTAGCACCACTATAGCTCATAAATACTGTGGTTAAAATCAAATACAGAGGCAAATTTGTAAGTCGGTTACCCCAATTCAAGCGTGCCCCTTTCGCAGCAGTTCCCTAATCTGGGTCGCGTACTCAAAAAAGCGCGGGTCTTCGCGGCTGTCGTCGCTTCTGGGCTGCGGCAGATCAATGTCGACCACGCCTTCAATCTTGCCGGGCCGGGCGGTCATGACCACCACGCGGGTGCTGAGAAACACCGCCTCGCTGATCGAGTGGGTGACGAACACCACCGTTTTGCCCGTTTCGCGCCACAGCCGCAGCAGCTCCAGATTCAGATTCTCGCGGGTGATCTCGTCCAGCGCCCCAAACGGCTCGTCCATCAGCAAAATCGCCGGATCGAAAGCCAGGGCGCGGGCAATGCTGACGCGCTGCTGCATTCCGCCGGAGAGTTGCCACGGGTATGAGCGCTCAAACTTTTCCAGCCCGACCAGTTTCAGCATCTCGCGGGCGCGGGTGTCGCGGCCTTCACGCGGCAGATTCATGACTTCCAGCGGCAATTTGACGTTGCTGAGCACGTTGCGCCACTCCATTAAGGCCGGAGCCTGAAACACATAACCGTAAGCGCGGTTCTCGCGTGCGGCGCGAGGTGTGCCGCCGCTGACGGTCAGCTCGCCGCCCGTTGGGGTGATCAAATCGGCCATCAAGCGCAGTAAGGTCGTTTTGCCGCACCCTGAAGGCCCGATCAGGCTGATGAACTCGCCCGGCATGATCTGCAAATTGGCGTCTTGCAGCGCGACGGTTTGACCGCCCGGCACCGGGAAAATCATGCTGAGGTCACGGACAGAGACGATGGGAGTGGATGTAGCGGTTTGGGTCACTTTTTCACCTCAAGGCAGGAAGACGAAATACACAGTGAAGGCTCAGCGCCGAAGCAATTCCCCGCGCCCGACCGTGCCTACAAATTCTCCGTTCTCCACCGCCACCTCGCCGCGCACCGTCACGATTTCGGGCCTGCCGTCAAGTTCAAAGCCCTCGAAGCCGCTGTAATCGTTGTTCATGTGCGAAGTGGCGGCGCTGATGGTGCCCCGGTAGTGCGGATCGTAGATCACCAAGTCGGCGTCGCTGCCCACCGAGACGGTTCCCTTGCGTGGATAGAGACCGAACAGTTGCGCGGCCCGCGTACTCACGGCGTCCACGAAGCGCTCCAAGCTCAGGCGGCTGCGGCTGACCCCGTAGGTGTAGAGCAGGTTGGCGCGGTCTTCGATGGCCGGAATCCCGTTGGGAATCTTGGTAAAATCGGCGTCGCCCATGTGCTTTTGGGCCACGTCGAAGGGGCAGTGGTCGGTGGCCACCGTGTCGATCTGGCCGCGTTCCAGCGCTTCCCATAGGGCGCGGTGGTTGCTCTGGTCGCGCAGCGGCGGCGACATCACGTACTTGGCTCCCTCCACGCCACCCCGCTCGGCGTAGGTTTTATCGAGCAGCAGGTGGGGGATCACCACTTCCACCGCCAGATCGACGCCGCGTTCCTTGGCCTCCAGCGCGGCTTCCAGCGAGCGGGCGTTGGACAGGTGAACCACGTAGCCGCGTGCGCCGGTCATCTCGATGAAGGTGGCGAAGTGGGCGGTTCCCTCGGCTTCCACCCCTTCCGGGCGGCTCGGCTCGTGCCACTCGGGGCCGGTCTTCCCTTCCGCCAGTAACTTCTGCTGAAGCTGAGACACCAGATCGGCATTCTCGCAGTGGGCGGTGACGATCACGCCGAGTTCGGCGGCCAGCTTGCACACCTGATAAAGCGCGTTGTCGTCAATCCCGAACGCGCCCTTGTAGGCCAGAAACACCTTGAAGGACTTCATCCCCTGCGCCACCAGCTTCCGCAAAGTGGCTTCGGTGGTCTTGTCCCAGCGGGTCACGCCGATGTGAAAGCTGTAATCGCAAGCGCTCTTGCCCTCGGCCAAGTCCGTCCAAGTTTTCCAACCTGCCGAGAGCCGTTCGCTTCCAGCGGGAGCCAGCATTTCTATGTAAGTGGTCGTTCCGCCCATCAGCGCGGCGATAGAGCCGGTGGTGTGGGTGTCTTTGGCGAACGTGCCCATGAAGGGCAAATGGATATGCACGTGCGGATCAATAAAGCCAGGGAAAATGTATTTGCTGCTGGCGTCTATCACCCGTGCATCCGCCGGGGCGCTGAGCTGCTCGCCAATCTGGGTAATGGTTTCGCCTTCCACCAGAATGTCGGCCCGGTAGCGCTGGCCGTCGGAAACGATTTCACCATTTTGGATGAGTAGGGTCATGCAACCTCCATTCAGCTTTGATCACTCTTTAGCCATTCGGCAGATAGTAGAATTTGAAGCTGGCCTTCCTAAGTTAGGTAAATTTAGCAACATCATCGGCAAAGTTGGAATCGAGTAAGGCTCTAATATCTGCAAGTTCTGGATTCAACTCATGCTTACCGACATCCCACGCGCCTACCCCGAAACATTCCGCCAGAAAATAACTTGACGAAGAAGTGCCAGCTAGGAAGACATTACTGACAACGGTTGTTCCCTCTTCGACGTTCTCATAAAGGTCAGGGCCGCATTCCAGGCAACTTGCAATTGCGTGACTGAATGGCCCGATAGCAATGATCTGCGCGTTTAATCCCATCTCAGTGAATCTCAATCCCCGCTTCCTTCCGGTACGTTTCCATCGAGTTCCAGTCCTGCGTGACCAGCGGTTGCTCGGCGCTGAGCTGATCCCAGGTCACACTTTCTCGGCCACTTGGCACGCTGACCATTTCGATGCAGCCGTCCACCGGGCAGACATTGGCGCACAGCGCACAGCCCACACAATCGGGTTCGCGCACCACGGGCGTGGAGCGGCTGTCAGCCACCTGCTTGCCGCTGACGCGTGGATCAAAGCCCGGATCGACTCTCAATCCGTCCGGTGAATAGAGATCAATGCACTGGTGCGCCGTATCGTTGCAGGCCACATAACACAAATTGCACTGAATACACTTGTCCGGGTCGATTCGCGCCACTGCCTGATAGCTCAAATCAAGCTGCCCGAAGGTGCTGAACTGCTCCAGCGATTTACCGGAAAAGTCGTAGATCGTTTCAAATCCCTTGTCTTCCATCCAGTTGCTCAGGCCGTCGATCATATCTTCCACGATGCGGTAGCCGTAGTGCATGGCGGCAGTACAGACCTGCACGGCACTCGCGCCCAGCAGCATGAATTCGGCGGCGTCCTTCCAGGTCACGATGCCGCCCATGCCGCAGATCGGCACACCTGAACGCAGCACGCCCGCGTCGGTCATCAGTTCGGTCAGCAGGTTCAGGGCAATCGGCTTTACGGCTGGCCCCGCGTAACCGCCGTGGGTGCCGCGCCCGCCGATGTTCGGCGTGACCATTAGGGTGTCGAGGTTGACGCTCATGACGGAATTGATGGTGTTGATGAGCGATAAGGCGTTGGCCCCGCCCTTGAGCGCTGCGTGAGCCGGTTCGACGATGTGGGTGATGTTGGGCGTCAGTTTGACGATGACTGGCAGACGCGTGATGGACGTGACCCACTGGGTATTGAGTTCGCACATCTCCGGCACCTGGCCCACTGCCGCGCCCATGCCGCGCTCGCTCATTCCCTGAGGGCAGCCGTAATTGAGTTCGATCCCGTCTGCGCCGGTGTCCTCGATTTTCATCACGATGTCGCGCCACGCTTCGGGCAAGGCGTCCACCATCGCGCTGACAATCACGGCGCGGTCAGGCCACAGCCGTTTGACCTCGGCAATTTCGCGCAAGTTGACGTCCAGCGGGCGGTCTGAAATCAGTTCCACGTTGTTGATGGCGAGTAACCGCTGACTGCCGATGCTCAAACCACCGTAGCGGTTGGAGATGTTCAGCACGGGCGGGCCGATGGTCTTCCAGACCGCTCCGCCCCAGCCGTATTCAAAAGCTTTGCTGACCTGATAGCCGGAGTTGGTCGGCGGCGCGGAGGCCAGCCAGAACGGATTGGGAGCGCGAATACCGGCAAAATTGATGGACAGATCTGGCATGGGGCCTCCGGTCAACTTGAGCGGGAACGGGTGCGAACAGCGCGTGGGCCTTGATGTTAGCTTAAGCTAGCCTACCTCAACTTTCAGGGCCGCACCCGCTGAACCTGCTCGATGATGGCGTCCATCGTCCGGTTCAACTCGGGGTTGATGACTTGCCGTGCCGGGTCGGCGTCGTACCAAGCCATGACTTCCTCAATGCCGCGTGCAAAGGGAATGTTGGCCCGGTAGTCCGGCACCAGCCGTTTGAGCTTCGTGTTGTCGAAAATGACGCTGTGAGACTTGTCGCCCAGGAGCCCCGCGCCCCATTCGGGGTCAAAGGTGGCGATCACCTCGGAGGGCACATGCACGATCTCGGCAGTGGTTCCGGCGGCCCGCGCCACTTCCCCGAAAATCTGGTTCCAGGTCAGCCACTCGTCACCAGTAATCTGCACCGCGTCGCCGATGACCTGCGCTCTACCCAGCAAGCCGACAAAGCCCACGGCGAAGTCGCGGTGGTGGGTCAGTGTCCACAGCGAGGTTCCGTCGCCGTGAACGATCACCGGCTGGCCGCGCCGCATCCGGTCGACCACGGTGTAGCCGCCGTCCATCGGCAGTAGGGTCTGGTCGTAGGTGTGCGAGGGCCGCACGATGGTTATGGGGAAGCCGTCCTCATGGTAAGCCTGAGTCACCCGTTCCTCGCAGGCAATTTTGTCGCGGGAATACTTCCAGAACGGGTTGTGCAGCGGGGTGGATTCGGTGATGGGCAGGTGGCCGATGGGTTTTTGATACGCCGAGGCCGAGCTGATAAAAACGTATTGCCGGGTGCGGCCCCTGAACAATTCCAAGTCGGTTTCGATGTGCTGCGGCGTGAAGGCCACCCAGTTGACCACCACGTCGAAAGTGAGGTCGCCCAGCGCGGCCTGCACGCTGGCGGGGTCGCGAACGTCGCCGTGCAGGATTTTTGCGCCTGCCGGACTGGGGCGGCTGGACTGGCCCCGGTTGAGCAGATAAAGCTCATAGCCGCGCTCTAGGGCGAGTTGCGAGCAAGCGGAGCTGATAATGCCGGTGCCGCCGATAAACAGAATTCGCATCAATTTCCCCCTGATGCCACTCATTCTAGAGGTCAATTTTGCCGAACGACATCGCTGAGCCGCCGCGTTCGTTCACGCTTGCGCAAACACCATTTTACATGTAACATGCTTTCACTCTCAACTCATCTTGCTCAGATTTCCGTTCTTGCCTTTCGCCTTCTCTGCGAGGTTCTTGTCTTGAATCTGCTCCGTCCCGTTCCTTCAATTCGCGTGGTGGACGCCGTGCATCAGCGCATCCGGCAAGCCATTCTGACTGGCGAACTGCCACCGGGAACGCGGCTGAGCGTGCCAGATCTGGCGCGTCGGCTCGACGTTTCGCGCAGCCCGATCCGTGAGGCAGTGCTGCATCTGGTGGCCGAGGGCCTGGCCGTCGAGCATTCTCGGCGCGGCGCGGAAGTAGCCCGCGTCAATCTGAGCGACCTTCTCGAAATTTATGCGGTTCGTGCGGCGCTGGAGGGTCTGGCCGCTCAGTTGTGCGCCGAGTCGATGAGCGCCGCTGACCTCACCGCTCTGCGCGGGGTGCTGGACGCTCAGGGCGCACCCGCCGTCAGCGGTGACGTGGCAGGCTACCGCGAACTTGATCTGCGTTTCCACCAGATCATCGTGCAGAGCTGCGGCAATTCGCGGCTGGCCAAGAGCGCTGAGCAGCTTACCGCCGAGCTGAGTTTGGCGACTCGCCTGATGGCCGACAGCGCCGAGCATCTGCGGGCCAGCCACACCGAACACCGCCGCATCGTGGCTGCCCTGATCGAGCGCCGCCCTGACGAAGCCGAGCGAGCCATGCGTGAGCATCTGGCGCGTGTTTCGGGAGCAGTGCAGGCCAAAGTCGCCGCCCAGAGTCAGGTGCTGAGCGGCCCAGAACCGCCTCAAACAGCGCCGCAAACCATCTTTTCCAATTCGACCGCCAACTCCATTCTCGACCACTCACCGCTCGGAGGAACATCATGAACAGGAAGAACACACTTTGCACGCTGGCCCTCGGCCTTTCTCTACTGGGAGCCGCTCAGGCCCAGACCACCATTAAGATCGGGGCCATCACCTCGCTGACGGGCCGCTTTGCCGAGTTCGGCAAGCAGCAGATGGCGGGCTTTAAGGTCGCCGTGGACGAGATCAACCGCAAGGGCGGCATCAACGGCCAGAAAGTCGAGTTGCAGGTCGAGGACAACGCCAGCGACGTCAACAAGGGCCTTTCCGCCGCCGAGAAACTGGTCAACGCGGGCGTGCCGCTGGTGATCTGCGAGTATTCCAGCAGCCTGGTCAAAGCGCAGGCGCAGTATCTGGCCCGTCAGAAAGTCCCGGCCCTGGTGGTCACCAGCAGCGGCGACGACATCACCAACCCCGGCAACGACTACATCTTCCGGCTCAACCAACCGGCCACCGAGTACGCCCGGGTGCTGTTCAATATCTTCCGCGACAACAAATTCAAAACGGTGGCGATGATTACCGGCACCGGAGCCTTCGAGAAATCGGTGGCCGACGCGGCGCGGGGCTTTGCCAAGGAATACGGCATGACGCTGGTGGAAGACCAGAGCTACGACAAGGGCCTGACCGATTTCCGGCCCGTCCTCAACCGCATCAAGGCCAAGAATCCCGACGCGCTGTTCATGGTCAGCTACGCCGAGGATTCGGTGGCGCTGATGCGTCAGGCCCGCGAGGTGGGTGTCAAACCCAAATTGTTCGCGGGCGGAGCGGCGGGCTTTGCGCTGCCCGACTTCATCAAGGATGGTGGCAGCGCCGCCGACAACGTACTGGTCGCCACCGCCTGGATCAAGGAACTGCGCTACCCCGGCACCCAGAAGCTGCACGTCGATCTGGTCAAGGCGCTGGGCGGAGCGGAGCCGAGCTACCACGCCGCCCAGGCCTACGCGGGCGTGCTGGTGGCCGCCGACGCCATCAAGCGGGCGGGCAGCACTGACCGCGAGAAAGTCAAAGCGGCGCTGAATACCACCAACATGCAGACCGCTTTCGGCCCGATTGTCTTCAAGGACTTCGAGGGCTTCAAGAACCAGAACCCGATTGCCATGGTCGCCGAGCAGGTGCAGGGCGGCAAATTCGTGCCGGTCTACCCCAAGTCGGCCTCGCCCCTGAAAATCAAATTCGAGCGCTGAGCCGCGTGGGGGGCGTCCGAACGGTGCGCCCCTCTTTCCTTCTTCACCTTCATTTCCTAAATTACGGGAGGTTTCATGAAACGGACTTTGCTCAGCCTCACGGCCCTGCTGCTCACGGGCGCGGCCTACGCCGAAACCATCAACGTCGGCGCGATCACCTCGCTGACCGGGCGGTTTGCCACCTTCGGCAAGATGCAGAAAGCCGGATTTCAGGTGGCCATCGACGAGATCAACGCGGCGGGTGGCGTCAGCGGCAACAAGCTGGCCCTGCTGCTCGAAGACGACGCCAGCGACACCAACAAAGCGCTGGCCGCCGCCGAGAAGTTGCTTAACCAGAAAGTGCCGCTGATCATCGGCTCGTATTCCAGCGGCATCACCAAGCCGCTCTCACAGTACATGGCCCGCCAGAAAGTGCCGCTCTTGGTGGCCACCGCTGTGGACGAAACCATCACCAAGCCCGGCAACGCCTACACCTTCCGGGTCAACAACCAGTCGAGCGTCTACAGCCGCAGCCTGCTCGATCTGTTCAAACGGATGAACGACAGCAAGGCGGGCACCATCAAAACGGTCGCGGTGCTGACCAGCAACGACGCCTTCGGCAAGAGTGTTTACACCGACATCACCACCCTGTTTACCAAGGCGGGCTATCAGGTCGTTTCCAAGGACACCTATGATCAGGGCCTGACCGACTTCCGGCCCATTCTGAACCGTTACAAGGCCCTCAGCCCCGACGCCGTGCTGATCGCCAGCTACGAACAGGACGCGGTGGCAGTGGCCAAGCAGGTCAAGGAAGTGGGCCTCGCGCCCAAGGTGATCGCGGGCATTGCCACCGGCTTCGCGCTCCCCAACTTTCTGGACGGAGCGGGCAGCGCCGCCGACAACATGCTGGTGGCGATGGTCTGGAACCCCGACGTGACTTATCCAGGAGCGCAGAATCTGTATGTTCGGCTCAAGAAAGCGCTGGGCGGTGAGGAACCCAGCCAGCACGCCGCGCAGAGTTATGCCGCGATGCTGGCCGCTGCCGCCGCCATCAAGCAGGGCGGTACCGACCCCGAGAAAGTCCGCGAGGCGCTGACCAAAATCAATATCAATACCGCTTTCGGCCCGGTGAAGTTCCGCGATTACGGCGGCTACCAGAATCAGAACGCCGTGGTCGGCCTGGTCACGCAGGTGCAGGGCGGCAAGTTCGTGACCGTTGCCCCCGCGACGGCGGCCAAGGGCAAGCTGATGATGTCGAAGAAGTAGAAAAGGACTGACCCGAAAGCACGCGGCTGTCTGGTCAATACGTTGTAGTACTACCCCGAATGGTGCAGTTTTCCAAGAGTGGGGGAGTCCCGGCGGCCTTCTCAACACCCCTTTTAGGCCCACAGCCCTGAACTCCATTTTAGGTGGCGTGCCGGGCCAAACCCTTTGCTGCGCCGTTCCACCAAGGAGAATCCAGTGGACCCAAATACCCAAGCCCTCGTCCAAACCCTCGCCCAGGGGCTCCTGACCGGCGGTATCTACGCCCTGATCGGCACCGGCCTGAGCCTGATCTTCGGCGTGATGCGGGTCATCAACTTCGCGCACGGCGACTTTCTGGCCGTCGGCATGTTCATCGCCCTGTTCCTGTTTCAGCGCCTGCATCTCGACCCCTACCTCAGTTTGCTGATCGCCGCGCCCATCGGGTTCGGACTGGGCTATCTGGTGCAGCGCTTCTTGTTGGCCCGGCTGGGTGACCGGCTGGAGAGCAGTTCGATGCTGGCCACGCTGGGCATCGGCCTGATTCTCAGCAACGGCCTGCTGCTGGGGTTCGGAGCGCAGCCGCAGAGCATCAACGTCGCTTACGCCACCAAAACCTTTGCGCTGGGCGGCATCCAGATCAGCTTGCCCCTGCTGATTGCCGGACTCGGCACCGTGCTGGCCATCGTGCTGCTCAATCTGTTTTTGTACCGCACCGAGCTGGGCCGCGCCGTTCGCGCCACCGCCCAGAACCCGCTGGGAGCCGAGCTTCAGGGCGTCAATACCAATTGGGTACAGGCCGTCGTCTTTGGACTGGGCGTGGCTTTCGCGGTAGTGGCGGGCGTGCTGCTCTTGCCGCTGCTTTACGCCTTCCCCACCGTGGGCGAGAATTACACTCTCAAGGCCTTCGTAGTCACGGTGCTGGGCGGCCTGGGCAACTTGCCGGGGGCCATCGCGGGCGGCCTGATTCTGGGCATCATCGAGTCTCTGGGGGCCTATTACCTCAGCAACAATTACCGCGACGCTTACGGCCTGGTCGTCTTCCTGGTGGTGCTGCTGCTGCGTCCCGAGGGGCTGTTTGGCCGCACGGTGAAACGGGTATGAGCGCTGCCGTGATCTCCCGCCCCCGCGCCCTCACCTACGGCAACGTCTGGCTGAGCGTCATCCTGCTGGCGGTAATGGCGCTGTACCCCTTCGTCTTCGGCAAAGCCATGAACTTCGGCGTCAGCACTCTGCTGCTGGCGGGCTTTGCTATGAGCTGGAACATTCTGGGCGGCTGGGCCGGGCAACTCAGCCTCGGCCACGCGGCGCTGCTGGGCATCGGCGCTTACACGGTGACGCTGTTTGCCATTCCCGAACGCGCTCCAGCTTGGCTGGGACTGGCTGGCCCGGTCGCGCCCTGGTGGGGAACCCTGATCGGGATGGGGCTGGCGGCGCTGCTGGCGCTGGTGTGGGGCTGGCTGACCTTCGGGCTGCGCGGCAGTTACTTCGTGCTCTCCAGCATCGCGGTGGCGCTGATTATCCGCTTGGTGGTCATCAATGAGGACTTCGGCGGCGGTGCGGAAGGGCTGTTCATGCCGGATTTGCCCAAGTTGTTCGGCCTCGATCTGTTTGACCGCAAGGTGGAATATGGTCTGGCCTTTTTCTTCGTGGCGCTCACCCTGCTGGTCACGCATATGCTGCGCCGCTCGCGGCTGGGCTACGCTCTCCAGGCCGTGCGCGAGGACGAGGACGGAGCGCGGGCGCTGGGCATCGACCCCCGGCGCATGAAGCTGGCGGCCTTCGTCATCTCGGCGATGCTGACGGCGCTGGGCGGCTCAATTTACGCCATCTACCTGCAAGCCTTCGAGCCGCATACCCTCCTCGAACTTCCGCTGAGTGTCCAGATCGCGCTGATGGCGATTATCGGCGGGCGCAGCAGCATTCAGGGACCAATTATAGGAGCGCTGCTGCTGGCGATTTTCGGCGAGGTCTTCCGCAACATCTTCGCCAATGCCAACCTGCTGATTTACGGCGTGCTGATTCTGGCGGTGACTCTGTTCGCGCCCGACGGCTTGGTGGGCCTGTTCAAGCGGCGCGGCAGCAAACTGGGGGCCAACAGATGAGTGCTCCTGCCACTCAGTCTCAGGCAGCCAGCAGCGCCACCCCGCTGTTCGAGGCGCAGGGCGTCACCGTCACTTTCGGCGGCCTGACGGCGGTCAAGGACATCAGCCTCAAGGTGCGGCCCGGCGAGATCGTGGGCCTGATCGGGCCGAACGGAGCGGGCAAAACCACCCTCTTCAACGCGCTGACCGGCTTCGTGACACCCAGCAGCGGGCGGGTGCTGCTCTCAGGGCGCGACATCACCAAACTGCCCCCGCAGGCTCGCGCCCGCCTCGGAATGGCCCGCACCTTTCAGGTCGAGCGGCCCTTCGAAGACCTCAGTGTGCTGGAAAACGTGCTGGTGGCGGCCTTTTTGCGCCACAGCGGTAGAAAAGCCGAGGACAGCGCTTACGCCGTGCTGGAACGGGTCGGCCTGGCGGATAGGGCTGCCCAGCCCGCCAGCGAACTCAATCTGGCCCGCCGCCGCCGCCTGGAACTCGCCAAGGTGCTGGCTCTCGAACCCAAGATGCTGTTTCTGGACGAGTCGATTGCCGGACTCAACCCGCCCGCGCAGGCCGAGATGGTGGGACTGATCCGCGAACTGGCCGCGTCGGGCTTAGGCATCGTGATGGTCGAGCACATCATGCACGTCATCATGGGCCTGTCCAACCACGTCATCTGCATGGCCTTTGGCGAGCTGCTGGCCGAGGGCGACCCCGAAACGGTGGCCCACCATCCGGACGTGATTCGGGCCTACCTGGGAGAAGACGATGACTGAGCTAACGGGTGGGCCGCGCACGGCAGTGAAAGCAAATCCCGATCTGAGCCAGGCTGAGCATGTTCTCAAAGTCAACAACCTGGAGGTGGCTTACGGCGAGGTGCAGGTGGTGTTCGGCGTCTCGCTGCACGTCGCCAAGGGTGAACTGGTCGGGCTGGTTGGCGGCAACGGCAGCGGCAAGAGCACCATTCTGCGGGTGCTGTCGGGGATGCTCAAGGCGCGGAGTGGGGAAGCGCTTTACCGCCAGCACAACCTCAACGGGGTAGCGCCTTACCAGATCACTGGGCTGGGCGTGGCGCATGTGCCGATGGGTCGCCAACTGTTCGGGCAGATGACGGTGGAAGAAAACCTGCTGATGGGCGCTTACTTGCCGCGCACCCGTGAGCGCAGGCCGCAGAACTTGCAGCGCGTCTACGACTTTTTCCCCCGCCTGCGCGAGAAACGCACCTTTCCCGCTGCCGCCCTCTCCGGTGGTGAGCAACAGATGGTGGCGATTGGCCGGGCGCTGATGAGCGAGCCGGAAGTGCTCCTCATGGACGAGCCGAGCCTGGGCCTCGCGCCGCTGGTGGTCAAAGAAGTCATGCGGGTGATCGCCTCTTTGCGCCAGCTCGGGCTGACCGTGCTGCTAGTCGAGCAGAACGTGCGCCAGGTGCTGAAGGTGACGGACCGCTCTTACGTCCTAGAACTCGGCGCGGTGGTGCGCGAGGGGCCCAGCGCCGACCTGCTCGATGACCCCGAAATTCGGCGGGTGTATCTGGGAGTCTGACCCCGCTTCTAGATTCCGCTTCAAAAGAACGTCCCCTTTCTTAAATGGAAGGGGACGCTTTGTATCAGTGGAAGACTTCAGCCCGCTAGCCACCCACATGCACAATCGGCCTGCGGTCGCGGTCTTTCTCGGCGCGGCGCAGGATCTCGTGGGTCAGGGGCGGCACGTCGCCTTCGCCTTCAATCAGGAATTTGAGGGCCAGATGCAGTGGGCTGTCCTCGCTCCAGCGCATATAGACCTGCGGCGGCGCTCCCTTACCGCGCAGGTGCAGCATCAGCGCCGCGATGGTGTTGGGCACGCTTGAGCCTCTGGCCTTGAGAATGCCGTATGGCCCGACCATCACCGCGCTGACTTCCACCACGTCGCTGAAATCCGAGGCGTCGTCTACCTCCACTTCCAGAAATACAAACGGCGCGTCGTCGGGCAGGTGGGCCATCTGGCGGGTGCGGAGTTCTTTTTTCTGATACTCGGCCTGAGTAAAGGGGCCGGGGCGGTGGGCCACCAGCCTGAGCGGGCGAATCGGAAAGGACTTGATGAGTTTCATTGCCGATTCGTCGAACACCACGCTGCTGACCCGCAACTCGAACGAGCGCTGCACCCGCGAATAGAGGCTGATGGCCAGCACCGCCGCGATAAACAGCAGCGCAATAAACAGGCCTTCCGGGTTGCCGATCACCGTAACGCTGATGGTGTAGATAAAAATCAGGCTGATGAACCCGAAGGCATAGCCCAGGGGCCGCTGCTGATGCCGGAAGGCCGAGAGCGTGACCGCTACCGCCGCCGAGGTCATCAGCGCCAGCACGCCGGTGGCGTAAGCGCCCGCCTGCGCGTCCACGTTGGCGCGGAAGGCCAGCGTCACCAGAATGGAAATCCCCACGAACACCAGCACCAGGGGGCGGTTGGCCCGAGTCCAGTCGGGAGCCATGCCGTATCGCGGCAAGTAGCGCGGCACGATGTTGAGCAGCCCGGCCATCGCCGACGCGCCCGCGAACCACAAGATCAAGATGGTCGAGAGGTCATAAAAGGTGCCGAAGGTTTCGCCGAGGTGGCGGTGGGCCAGGTACGCCAGCGCCCGCCCGTTGGCTGGCCCGCCCGCTTGAAAGTCGGCGGCGGGAATCAATAGCGTCGTGACCAGACTGCTGGTGAGCAAAAAGACGCTCATGATCAGCGCGGCGGTGGTCAGCAGTTTTTTGCCGTTGCGGATGCGGCCCGCCGGTTTGGTCTCGGTGTCACCCTCGTCGCCTTTGATCAGCGGCATCACCACCACGCCGGTCTCAAAACCCGACAACCCCAGCGCCAGCCTGGGAAACACCAGCAGCGCCCCGCCGATCAGCGAGAGCGGTGAAGCGTAGCCTTGCCGCAAGGTGGCGATCCAGTCGGGAAAAACCTGAGGGCGGTGCGCCACCAGCCACAGGCCGTCCGCGACCACCACGCCGCTGAGCGCCAAGTACACGATCACCAGCACCACGGCGATGCCGATGGCCTCATTGAAGCCTTTGAGGAAAACGGCCCCCAACAGTGCCAGCAAGCAAAGCGTCACCGGAACCTGTGCGCCGCCCAGAACGGACTTGAGCAGCGGGTTTTCGGTGAGGTGGGCGGCGGCGTCAGCAGCGGACAGCGTGATGGTAATGACAAAGCCGGTGGCCACAAAACCGATCAGGGCCAGCACCAGAAATTTGCCGGGCCAGAAGCTGAGCAGCCGCTCAAGCATACTGATCGAGCCGTCGCCGTGCGGGCTTTCCTCGGCAACCCGGCGGTACATCGGGAGTGCCCCGAACAGCGTGACAAGCACCAAAACTAAGGTGGCAAACGGCGACAACGCACCGGCAGCCAGGGCAGCGATGCCGGGTTGATAGCCCAGCGTGGAAAAGTAATCCACTCCGGTCAGGCACATGACCTTCCACCACGGGTGGGTGTGGTGGTTGGCCTGCACCCCGCGCTCGTCTTCGTAAAAACCTTCGCGGTCAGGGTTGGGGCTGGAGCCTTCGAGGAGCCAGCGCTTGAACGCTGAGGGAACGGGGGGCAGTGTAGCGGCAGTAGCATTCGGCGTGACTGGGGGCGGCGTCATTTCGCCCGCTAGTATGCGCCGCAGATTTGAGGTTGAGGGTGAAGAACGGTGGACTCCGTTTGAAACCCCATCAACAGCTTCAGCCGTTCGTAAGCTGGCGCTCAGTCGTGTTCGCGCAGGGGAGGATCGCCCGACAAACCAGAGGCCAGCGGGGCTTCTAGACAGTCGGTGGTATGCAAGTGGTATTATTCGTATCCATGAACACTCCGCCAGATGCCCGCCCGCCGAGAGTGCTTGGTTTGATGAGTGGCACCAGCGTGGACGGCATTGACGCGGTACTGCTGGAGCTCAGCGGCTATCCGAGACTGGGAACGAACATCCACTCTCCTGCGCTCAGTGGCCCCGCGCCGCGTTTCAAGATTCTGGAACACCGCGCCGTGCCGTTTGCGGACGATCTGCGGGCCGCGCTGTTGGCGGCTGGGCGCGACGAAACCACCACCAGTCAGATCACCCAGCTCAATTTTTGGCTGGGTGAAGCGCTGGCCGATGCGGCGGCAGACCTGGCCATGAGCGCCGATCTGATCGCCAGTCATGGCCAGACGGTGCATCACATTCCGCACCTCGACGCCTCAAGGGGCTGGCACACCCCTTCCACGCTGCAAATCGGGGAGGCCGCTGTGATCGTGGAGCGCACCGGCAAGCCGGTCATCTCGGATTTTCGGCCCCCTGATCTGGCGGCAGGCGGGCAGGCCGCGCCGCTGGTGCCGTTCGCTGACCGGATCATGTATGCCGAAGCGGGCGTGCGGCGAGCAGTTCACAATCTCGGCGGTATCAGCAACCTGACGTACCTTCCGGGACTGGATGAAGCGGGCGTGCTGGCTTTTGACACCGGCCCTGCCAACGCGCTGATTGACGAGGCTGCCGAACTGTTCGGTAAACGTTATGACGAGGGCGGGCAGATGGGCGCGGGTGGTCACGTCGCGCAGAGTCTGGTCAGCGCCTGGCTGGACGACCCGTACCTGAACGCCCCGCCGCCCAAATCCACCGGACGCGAACGCTGGAACTTGCAGCAACTCCCCGGCGTATTTGAACTTGATGCCAAGGACATCGCCGCCACTGTCACGGCATTCAGCGCCCAGAGTATCGCTCAGGCGTACCGGCGTTTCGTGCTGCCGCTGGGCTTGGACGAAATCGTGGTGGCGGGCGGCGGGGCCTTTAATCCTACCCTGATGGCGCAGCTCAGGGCCGCCCTCGCGCCGATTCCGGTTTTGACTTTTGAGGAACGCGGCTGGAATTCTGCTGCCCGCGAAGCCGCCGCTTTTGCCGTGCTGGGCTACTACGCTTATCAGGGCTGGCGCAACACCCTGCCGCACACGACGGGGGCGCGGCACGCCGTGATCGCCGGAAAGCTGTCGCGGCCCTTTATGGGGTGAGGAGAGGGCAAAGCGAACTTGCCTTGCGCTCTCCTCACCCCTCCATCCAGTCTGACTCACTCCTGACGCCTTCTTAAGCTGCTCTCATTCAGGATTCAGGGCAAGTCAGCGGCCAGCTCCTAGGCTGGCAGAATATGAAACGTGCATCACTTTGCTTAGCGGCGGCGCTTGCCTCGGTCTGCTTCAGCAGCGCCTCGGCGGGTCAGCTTTCGCCGGAGTTGCTCGCCAAGCTCAGCGCCCACGAAAACAAACCTGTCAGCGTGATCGTGCGCTTCCGCTTTGACAAGAATGATCAGGGCAGGGCACTGTTCAAAACTTTGCGTCAACAACTGAAACAAAGCCGCGCTCAACTGGGTAAAGCGTCGGGCTTCGTCGATTCGTCGATGCAAAACGGCGGCACTGAATTGTGGCTGTATCAATCCATAGCCCTCAAGCTGACGCCCTTGCAGGCGCTGACCCTCTCCAGCTTGCCGATTGTGGATGAGGTCTTCGAGAACTTCAAAGTCAAGATCCCCAAAGTTCAGGCGCTGGATACCGGCAGTCTGGGCGAGGCGGGCGACACAAACCCTGACTTCGACCCGCTACACATGATCGGTGCCGACGCAACGCGGGCGGCGGGCCTGCGCGGGCAAGGCATTCGTATCGGGCACCTCGATACTGGCGTGGACATCTTTCACCCCGAGTTGCAGGGCAAGGTGGTGGCGTTTGCCGAGTTCAACGCGGTGGGCAAGCGGGTAGACAGCAAGCCGCACGACAGCGCCCAGCACGGCACCCACACGGCGGGCCTACTGGTCGGCAATACGCTGGGCGCGGCCCCCGACGCCAAACTCATCAGCGCTCTGGTGCTGCCCGGCGGCGAGGGGACCTTTGCTGAGGTGATCGCCGGAATGCAGTGGGTGCTCGACCCCGACAACAACGCCGACACCGACGACGGCGCGAACGTGGTCAGCCTCAGCCTCGGCGTGCCGAGCAGTCAGGATCAGCAAGCCTTCGTGCTGCCGGTGCAGAACATGCTCAGGGCGGGCGTGGTGCCGGTCTTTGCGATCGGCAACTACGGCCCCGACCCCCAGACCACCGCCAGCCCCGGCAACATCCCCGACGTGATTGGGGTGGGGGCGGTAGACCAAAGCGGCAGCGTCGCTCCCTTCAGCAGCCGTGGCCCGGCGATCTGGACAGGGGCTTACAGCGGCAGCTTTATCAAGCCGGATGTGGTGGCCCCCGGCGTGGGCATTCGCAGCAGCTTTCCCGGCAAAGGCTACGGCGTGCTCTCCGGCACTTCGCAGGCTGCGCCGCTGGTGGCGGGCGCGGTGGCGGTGATGCTGGGGGCCAAACCGGGCAGCAACGTGGACGACATCAAGCAGGCCCTTTATTCCAGCTCGTCCAACAATGGTCAGAAGAACAACGACAGCGGCTACGGCCTGATCAACTTGCCCGCCGCGCTCGTCAAGCTGGGTGTTAGCGTTGCCGCGCCGCCCAAAGCCCAAGCGCCAGTGGCGGGGCCGAACGGGTACACCTTCTGCGTGCCGGAAGGCCAGCGCTGCAGCTTCAGCGGCCAGAAGCAGGTGGCTTTCGGCGCGGCGGGACGCTACCTGTCGGGCCTGACCAGCGACGGCTTTAACTGCACGGTGGCCGAATGGGGCTCAGATCCGGTGCCGGGCACGGCCAAAGCCTGCTTTGTGCAGGAAGCTAAACCCTAAAGTCGCATTACACTCAAAGGGTGAGCCACCTCGCCGCTGACCCGCCGCCCAACGGTTTTCGCACCTTCAGCATTTTGTGGGCCAGTCAATCGGTGTCGGTGCTCGGCTCGGCGCTCTCGGCCTTCGCCTTTAACATTTACCTGGCCCAAACGGTTTTTCCGCTGGAATCGCAAAAGCCCCAACTGGCACTGGCTCTCTCAGTGACGGCCCTCGCCTTTACCTTCACCGCCATGCTCGGCGCTCCCCTGGCCGGCGTGTGGGCAGACCGCCGTGACCGCCGCGCCACCATGCTCGGCTGCGACCTCATCAGTGCGGCTCTGGCGCTCAGCATTGGCTTGCTGCTGCTGCTCTGGCAGCCTTCCTTCTGGTCGCTGTTGCCGCTGGTGGCCCTGACCGGACTGGTTGGCAGCTTTCACATCAGCGCCTTTGACACCAGTTACGCCACGCTGGTCAGCTCAGCCCAGTTGCCGCGTGCCAACGGTATGATGCAGACCATTCAGTCGCTTTCGGGCCTGGCCTCGCCCGCCATCGCCGCCCTGATCGTGGCGCTGCCCGCATTGGCCCGCAAGAGCGGTCAAGACACCTGGCTCTCCGGCTTAGAAAGTGGCGTGCCGCTGGCCTTTTTGCTGGACGCTGTCAGTTTTTCTGTGGCCGCACTGGTGCTGACCCGCCTGCGTATCCCCTCGCCCGCCGCTCACGCACCGACTGAAACTGCCGAGAAGCGCAGCATCCTGAGTGATATCGGCTTCGGCTGGCGCTATATCCTCGACCGCCGCCCACTGCTGTGGCTGCTGCTCACCTTTGCGCTGGTCAATTTCGTGTCTGGGCCGCTGGGCATCTTTGAAACGCTGCTGACCAAGTACCAACTCGCTCCCGACTGGCAAGCGCGGGGCTACAGTTTTGCTCCGGCGCTGGCTCTGCTGACCACCCTCGGCAGCGTGGGCGGCGTGCTGGGCGGCGTGGTCATCAGCGCTTGGGGCGGCCTCAAACGGCAGCGGGTGCTGGGTGTGCTGGTGCCGATGATTTTGCTGGGCGCGGCGCAACTGCTGTTCGGGGCCTCGCGTTCTCTGTACCTCAGCGGCGCGGCGCTGCTGCTGTTCGGGCTGACCGTACCCTTCCTCAACGCCCACTCGCAGAGCATCTGGCAGGGCCAAGTGCCGCCTGCTTTGCAAGGTCGCGTCTTCAGCGTGCGGCGTTTGATCGCGCAGTTCACTGGGCCGCTGTCTATTGCGCTGGCCAGCTTCGCGGCGGCGGCGTTTCCGGTGGGCTGGGTGGTGATGGCCCTCGCCGCCGTGCTGATCGTTTTTTGCGTGGGGCAACTCTTTAACCCGGCTTTGAGGCGCGTGGAAGACCAAGCTGGGCTGGATCAGGAAGCCGCTCGGCGCAGCATTCGGCGGGCCGTTCTCAAACAGCGCCCGCGAACTTGATTGCCTCAACGCGGTTTAATAAGGTCAATATGGAAAAAATCAGCCTGACCACCGCTGCCAACACCGGCCACTTCGCTGCCCTTCCTGCTCAGGTCGGCACGCTCTTTTTTGCGGCGGGCACCGTATTGCCGCCCACCAGCCACGCCCAAGACGAGATTTCGTTTATTCACAGCGGCGTGCTGCGGGCCGTCAGCGGCGGGCAAGCGGCGACCTTGCGCGGCGGCGACGTGAGCTTTATTCCGGCGGGCGAAGTCCATCAGGCCGAAGTGCTGGAAGACGTGACACTGAGCTACGTCTTGCTGGAAAGGACGCTGGACTCAAGCGCTTCATAACACTCACAAAACGTTCTTCAGAGGATTCCTAAACTCCTCAAAATATTCGACACAACTTTTCATTTTGCGCCCCCATAATTTTAGAGGTTGCTATGTTGGCATTCCTACGCTAAAGGGTGATTTGTTACGTTTTTGTCTCCTTATATCCAAGCTGACTCTGCTGTAGAGGTCAGTTCCTGTTTTCAGATCTACACCTTTCAAAAATCGACTCTTTATCACATTCATCTGATTGTTATTGACAAGCACTATCTAGAAGTAAGAGTGAGTGCGTTATCTCCCGAATGTGGCAAATATCGGCGTTTCACCCCTAAATTCTCAACCATTGAGGAGACTTTTCATTATGCCAATTAGTTCATCAAAAACCAGAAAAGCAGTTCTAGCGGTTTCGGCTGCTTTGGCTCTCGGCATTGGCGGCGTAGCGGTGTACAAGCACAACAGCTCACCCAGCCAAACGGCTCAAACTCAAAGCGGTCAAACGACCCTCGTCGAAGCGAGTTTGGCTCAGGCGGTTCCGGCCAAGTCGGCGGTGCCTGTCTTTAACCCCGTGCATGCCAAAACGGAAAACGAGCGCAACACCGTCGACGTGGTGCGGGCCGCCCAAGACGGTTTGGTCTATGTCAGCGTCCAGAGCGGCACCAAGACGGCCACTGCGCCGCAAAAAGGCTCTGGCAACTCTGGCAAGGGCCAGCAAAACGGAGACAGTCAGGGCAGCGGTCAGGCCGATCCATTTGCCGGAACGCCGTTTCAGGGCATGCCGTTCGGTCAAGGCGGCCAAGATGGCGGCTCATCCGGTACGCCGCAAGGCCCGCAGCGCGGCACTGGCAGCGGCTTCTTCGTGGACGCCAAGGGCGACATCCTCACCAATTACCACGTGGTCGACGGAGCCGACACCATCACCATCCGGGTTCACAACCACCCCGAAACGTACACCGCCAAAGTTATCGGCACTGCCCCCGACTACGATCTGGCGCTGATTCGGGCTGACGGTCTGCCCAAGAACCTGATCAAGCCGATTCCACTCGGCAACAGCGACGGCCTGGAGCCGGGCCTGAAGGCTATTGCGCTGGGCGCACCGTTCGACCTCGATTTCAGCGTCACTGAAGGCATCATCAGCTCGAATGCCCGCACCATTCCGGTGGGCACACGCGACGTGAACCAGTCGGTCATTCAAACCGACGCGGCCATCAACCCCGGCAACAGCGGCGGCCCGCTGCTCGACAGCTCTGGGCAGGTCATCGGCATCAACACCCAGATTCTGAGTGGCGGCAGCGATCAGAACGCGGGCGTAGGCTTTGCCATTCCTATCAACACCGCCAAGAGCCTCCTGCCGCGCCTGGAAGCAGGCAGCAAGATCACCACGCCGGTGCTGGGTCTGCGTTACGCCGATCTGTCCGGCCTCGACTCGGCGGCCCTCAAAGCCCTCAACTTGCCGTCTTCGGGGGCACTCGTGCAAGAAGTGCTTCCCGGCAGCCCCGCCGCCAAAGCCGGACTCAAAGCCGGAACCCAGAAAATTACCTTGCAAGACGGCACGCCGCTGACCCTCGGCGGCGACGTGATCCTCTCGGTCAACGGCAAGCTGATCGGCCAAAACAACAGCTTGCAGTCGGCCATCTTTGGCCTGAACCTGGGCGACATTGTCAAGCTGAGCATCAAGCGCGGCGGCAAGGTGACGGAACTCAGCGTCAAGCTCAGCGAGTTTGCGCCGCCCACCAACTCCTGAACTGTCCAGTGTGCAAACGAAAAGCCCCAGTTTTGAGCTGGGGTTTCTTGATGGTGCAGGCCTGCGCCTCATGTTCCGCGCCGCGCCGAGAGCAGGCGCAGCACCAGCAGCAGCCCAAACGCGAACACCACCATGATGGCACTCAGCACCAGTGCGGGGCGCAGATCGCTCTCGATGGCGCTGTAAATCGCCAGCGGAATGGTGCGGGTCGAGCCTTGCAGCGATCCGGCAAACAAGATGGTGGCCCCGAACTCGCCCAGCGACCTCGCCCAGGCCAGCACCAGGCCCTCCAGCAAGAAGGGCAGGGCCAGCGGCAAAGTAACGCGGAAAAAGACCCCACGCTCGCCCGCGCCGTCCACCCGCGCCGCCGCCTCGGTGTCGGGATCGTAAGCCGAGAAGCCCGCTTTGGCGGTTCGGATATAAAAAGGAGCGCTGGTAAACAGCAAGGCCAGCACCACCGCTGCCGGACTGAACGCCAGATCGATGCCTGCCAGTTCGAGCGGGCGGCCCAGCACTCCCCGCGATCCGAAGGCCAGCAGCAGCGCCACTCCCGCCACCACCGGAGGCAAAGTGATCGGCAAATCCAGCAGGCTTTCGAGCAGGGCGTGGCCCCAAAAGCGCCGCCGCGAGAGCAGCCAAGCGGCGGGCGTGCCGAAGATGATGGTCAGCCCCAAGCTGGCCCCCGAGGTCAGGACACTGACCCGCAGGGCGTCCGTCACGGCGGGGCTGAGCAGCGTGGGCAAAAAGTCGGCGCTCAGGCCGCGCAGCAGCAGCGTCAGGGTGGGCAGCAGCAAAAAAGCGGCCAGCACTGCGCTGATCAGAATGGGAAGAGGGTGGGCGGCGGCGCGGGTCAACGAACCTATTGTCCGATTTTGAGCAGGAACAAGCGCGACAGTCCGCTCACGTAGCGCCCCGCTTTGCCGTCACCCGGCACGATGAGGCGCAGCGGCCCGTCCAAAGCCGAGAGCGGCTGCCCATCTTGCTCGTAGGCGATCAGCACGGCGCGGTTGCCAAAGCCCGGATCGAGTTCGCCCCACGAAAATACGGCGGCGTAACCGTCACGCCCGCTGGCCAGCAGGGCGTAGCGCAGCGCGTCGTTTTTGATCTCGGGCCGGAACTTGGGCTGCGCCGACTTCAAAACGTCGCTCAGCAGCGCTCCTTTGTAGACGTGCTGGATTGGCTTGCCCGCCGCCGTGGCCATCAGCGTGACACTCTGGGCGGGCAGGGCACGCACCGCTTCGAGTGTCAGCGTCATCGGCTGGGCCACCGCTCCTGTCACCATCACCGTCTGCGCCGCGCCGACCGTGCTCGGATCGGCCACCGTACTCTGGGCATTGACCGTTCCAGATAGCGCCGTACTCAGCAGCAGCCCCGCCAAAGCCTTGATCTTGGGGCGCTGACTCATCAGTCTTCCACTCCAATCATCACGTCGCTGGCCTTGATGACAGCATTGGCCGTTTGACCGACCTTGAGGCCCAATCGCTCGGCGGAGGAGCGGGTGATCGTGGCGGTGATGGAGGTGCCGGGAGCCACGTCCAGCGTGATCTCGGCGGCCACCTCGCCCAGCTTGATGGCGCTGATGGTGCCGGACAGTTGGTTATGGGCGCTTATTTTCATGGGTCATCTCCTGCGTTTTGTTCTGGCGAAGGGTTGGCGAAGCGGCAACGGTTATTTCGCGCCGACGAAGCCCCACTTTTTCAAGATGGCTTGTCCAGCATTCGAGAGCACGTAGTCCACGAAAGCCTGACCCTCCGCCGTGTTGCCGCCCTTCAGCACGCCAATCGGGTAGCTGGCCAGCGGATTGAAGCGGGTCGGCAAACCGATAGTCCGGACATCCGACTTGAGGCTGGGCGTCACGTCGCTGACGTAGACGATGGCCGCGTCGCCTTGCCCGAGCTGAATTTTGACGGCCACTTGCCGCACGTTGGGTTCCTCGCTGACCACGTTTTTCAGGACGCGGGCGCTGAAGTCTGTTCCGTACGTTCCAGCTTTCGAGATCAGATCGAGCGTTTTGCGGCTGTAGTCGCCCACCGGCACGCTCTTATCGGCCAGCACCAGCTTGACCCCCGGACGCGCCAGATCGGCGAGCTTGCCCACCGCCGCGTTGCCCTTGGGCGCGATGACCACCAAGCGGTTGCGGGCAAAGGTTTGGCCCGCGCCGAGCGAACCGGACTTGACCAGCGGATCAAACTGAGCAGAGTTGGCGCTGGCGAACACGTCGGCCTTTGCGCCCTGTTCGAGCTGGGTACGCAGCGCCTGAGAGCCAGCGAACTGAAAGGTGGTGGTGTTGCCGGTTTTGGCGTCGAACTGCTGGCCGATCTCGCTGAAGGCGTCGGTCAGGCTGGCCGCCGCGAACACCGTGACTTTGGCCGCCGAAGCGCTGGACAGACCGAGGGCGAGGCAGGTGAGCAGCAGGGGTTTGAACGTTTTGAAGATCATTTAAGCGCTCCTTTTGGGCGAGAGAGTAGAAATGAGCCGTCCCGATTCGGCAGGATCGTAGCCGCCGAGCGAGGTGAGTTCGGCACGCAGAGCAGGCGAGCGGGCCGCTTGCAGCAGCGCCTGAACGCCGGGGTGCGTCAGATGCTCCTCTGGCACCACCAGATCGAAGCGCTCGCGCAGCAGCGGCACGAAATCCAGCCCGTGCGCCTGCGCTGCCGAACGCGGCCCCACCCCCACATCGGCCCTGCCGTGCGCGATGGCCTCGGCAGAGTCGAGCGGGGTGGGCGCTTCTAAGTCGTAACCGCTGATGGTGCGTGCGTCTAAGCCTGCTTCCCGCAGCCAGTCGTCAAGCAGTCTGCGCGACCCCGCTCCTGCTGGGCGGTTGACGACCCGCACCCCGCGCCGTCCCAAATCTCTCACCGCCGTGATGTTCTCAGGATTGCCCGCCCGCACCATCAAGCCCTGCTCCCAGCTCCACAGCGCGTAGACCTGCACCACCTGTTCGGGAAAGGCTGCCGCCACGAACGGCAGATTGGACTGGCCGCTGGCCATGTCGTACAAGTGCAGCCCCGCCGCGTGCGCCTCGCCGCGCACCAAGGCCTCAAGCGAGCGCTCACTGACAGCGGGGCGCAGCAGCACCCTGGCAGGCGCGGCGTGGCGGCACAGCAAAGCCAGGGACGGATCGCAGCCGTAGAGCACCGCCGTGTCGTCCCAGACGTGCGACGAACTCAGCGGCTCGACCTGAACGCGGCCTGCGGCTGCGGCTTTCACCATCAGGGCGTCGGCGCTACCTTGCAAAGCGTCTACTCCGCTCAGGGGGTAAGCCAGCAGTTTGCCTGCCACGCGGGCCAGTTGGAGGCGCTGCCCCGGCTCGGCCTCGCCCACCAACTCGGCCTGCGGCGCGTCCGATGCCAGAGAAAACAAATCTTCGACTCGGCATCCCAGAGCGCGGGCCAGCTGAAGCGCCACCGTGACGCTTGGGGTGTAGCCGCCGCCTGCGCCGCTCCTGCTCTCGATGCGGTGCAGCGCCTGACGGGTCATTCCGGCGCGGTGGGCCAGCTCGGAAGCGCCTAACCCCAAGCCCTCACGCCGCGCTTTGACGGTATTGGCAGGCGTTTCGGACATGGGCATCCCAACGAGTGTAAACAATAAGCTACAGGGTGTCAACGCTGAGTTCCATCACTCTGCTGACTGTCTCCCGCGCTTGAGAGAGTCTTTAACCGCCTGAATCGCACAACCGGTAGCCCTTATGCTGCCAAAATGAAACAGCCTCAAATCCTCAGTGGAATGCTCATCGGAGCGGTGTCAGGTGTGGTCGGCGCTTATGTCAAGTCGTTTGTGGAGCCGCCGCTGCAAACCTTGGCCGAGTCGATTTTCCCCCCGACGCCTGCCGAGAAAAAGATGATCGGGGCCGATATCAGCGGGCGGCCCGACCATATGCCGCCCGCCGAGATGGTGCAGGCGGCGGCGGACGCGGCGGGCACCAATCTTAGTAGGCCGCAGAAGATGGCCGCTCAGCAGGCCATTCACTACACGCTGGGCGCGGGCCTCGGCGCGGTTTACGGAGCGCTAGCCGAAATCAGTCCGGCGGTGACGCGCGGCGCGGGCGCTCCGGCAGGCGCGGTGATGTACGGCCTGACCCACGCCACCGCCGTGCCCGCCACTGGTTTTCAGGCCTGGCCCTGGCAACTGCCGCCCTCTGCCGTGCTGTGGGAAGCCGGATCACACCTGGCTTACGGCCTGAGCGTCGAACTGACCCGCCGCAGCTTGATTGCTTTGTTGCAGCGGTAAGATGCCTAGAGGTCAAGCTCTCTGAACCCGTCTACGCCTGACTTCCGCTAACGTAAGAGCGTGAGCAAAACCATTGATCTCAACGCCGATGCGGGCGAGTCCTACGGGGCTTGGACTTTGGGCGACGACGCGGCGCTCTTTCCGCTTCTCAGCAGCGTCAATATCGCCTGTGGCTTCCACGCGGGCGATCCGCTGACCATGCAAAGCGCTGTCGCGCTGGCCAAGCAGCACGGTTTGGGCATTGGCGCACATCCCAGTTACCCCGATTTGGCAGGCTTCGGGCGGCGCGTCATGGAGGCCACTCCAGAGCAAGTTTATGCCGATTGCCTCTACCAGATTTCGGCCCTCTCCGGCATGGCGCAGGCCGCCGGAAGCCGCTTACAACACGTCAAGGCCCACGGCGCACTCTCCAACCGCGCTTGTGTGCACGCGCCGACGGCTCAGGCGATTGCTCAGGCCACCCGCGACTTTGATTCGCGTCTGCCTCTGATGGTGCTGCCCTCTACCGAGCTGGATATACAGGCCCGCGCTTTGGGTGTGCCGGTGGTGCTGGAAACTTTTCCCGAACGCGCTTATCTGAAAGACGGCCGCCTCGCGCCGCGCAGCATGGCCGGTTCCAGCATTCACGACCCCAAGGAAGCCGCCCGCCGCGCCGTGATGATGGTGCTCGAAGGCCTCGTGGAAGCGGTTGACGGTGGGTTCTTCGAATGCAAAGTGGACTCGCTGTGCATTCACGGCGACAATCCCAACGCCGTTCAGATCGCCCACGCCATTCGGAACGCGCTGGAAGATGTGGGCGTGACGGTGCGCTCTTTTGCCAAGACTGATTTGTAATGCGGCGGCCCAGCCAACCCACCGGCTTTTACATTCAGTTCGCCGAGCAACTCGACTTGCGCCAAAATGCCCGCCTTCACGCTCTGCACCGCGCTCTGCTGGCCGATGTGCCGCCGGGCGTCACCGATCTGTGTCCCAGTTATGTCAACTTGTATGTGGAGTTTGACGAAGCGCTGATTGATGCGGGAGCGGTGCGGGCGTGGGTGGTGCGGCACCTGCAAAATCTGAGTGAAGGAAGGGCGTCAGCGGGCCGCCTGATTGAACTTCCCGTTCGCTACGATGGCCCCGACCTCTCCGATGTGGCTGAGCGCACCGGCCTGAGCGAGGCCGAGGTGATTCGCCAGCACAGCGCTCCCGAGTACCACGTCTACGCGGTGGGCTTCACGCCGGGTTTTCCCTTTCTGGGTGAGGTGCCGCCGAGTTTGCGCTTACCGCGTCGCGCCACCCCGCGCCCCACTGTGCCGCCGAACGCCGTGGCAATGGCCAACGCTCAAACCTGCGTTTATCCGTTGCCCTCGCCGGGGGGTTGGAACTTGCTGGGCACCGCCCTGACGACCATCTACGACCCCAACCGCGCCGAGCCGTTTTTGATCGTGGCAGGCGACAAGGTGCGTTTCATCCCCGCCGAGGGCGACACCCCGGCCCTCCCCGCCGTGCGCGAATTGTGGCCCGCCGAACCCCACTTCCCGGCCTTCCGGGTCGAGAAGCCCGGCCTGCTGGATGTGCTTTTGGATGTCGGACGCTTTGGGCAAGCAGCGGTGGGCCTTGCCCGTAGCGGCCCGCTGGACAGCCGCTCGGCCCACTTCGCCAACGGTTTGGTCGGCAACTCGCCGGACGCGCCTCTCCTCGAACTCACCCTCAAAGGCCCGGTTCTGACCGCCCTGCGCAGCGTGGTGGTGGGCGTGGCCGGCTTCGGGATGCGGCCTGAAGGCCAGCCGATGCAGCAGAGTTTCCGGTTGCGGGCGGGTCAAACGTTGCGCTTTACCTCCACCCACCTCGGAGCGCGGGCTTACTTGGCGGTGGCGGGCGGTTTTGAGAGCCTGCCGTTTCTGGGCAGCAGCAGCACCGATTTGATCGGGCGGGTGGGGCGGCCCCTGCGGGCTGGTGACGTGCTGGGGCTGGCGAGCTTGCAACCTGCCCTCCCCGGCTTTTCCAATTTGCCGCTCAACTTGCCGGAGCGTATTACCTTACGCCTGCTGCCTGGCCCTCAGGCGACGCGGGAAGCGCTCGTGAGTTTGGGCAGCGCTCCCTTCCGCGTCACCGGCTCAGACCGGATGGGCCTGCGGCTGGGTGGGCCAAGTGTGCCGGGCGGGCAAGTCATCAGCGAGGCCACGCCGCTGGGAGCGGTGCAGGTGACGCCAGCGGGCGAGCCGATTTTGCTGCTGGCAGACCGGGGCCGCATCGGCGGATACAGCAAACCCGCCGTCCTGCACCCCCACGATTTGCCGCTGGCGGCGCAACTGCGGCCTGGCCAACTCGTATCCTTCAAGCCTGAGCTGTCTGGCTCTGCCGAAAGCTGGGCGCGGCGCTGGTTTCTCAACACACAGGAGAACTTATGACCCCCAATCAAGCACGTTTCACTGGCAAAACCGTCCTCATCACCGGAGCGGGCGGCGGCATCGGGCGGGCGGTGGCGCTGCGGTTTGCCGCCGAGGGCGCAAACGTCGCCGTCAATGACATCAAAGCCGAAATGGTGCAGGCGGTCGTGGACGAGATCAAAGCGGCGGGCGGATCAGCGCTGGCCGTCCCCGCCGACGTGTCCGACGCCGCGCAGGTCGAAACCATGTTCAACCGAGTGGAAGCCGAATTTGGCTATGTGGACGTGCTGTACAACAATGCCGCCCTGATCGACACCGCCCGCCATTTTCTGGAAGGGGACGAAGCGTGGTGGGACAAGATTCAGCAGGTCAATCTCAAGAGCGTGTTCCTGTGCTCGCATAGGGCGGCCAAGATCATGGTCAGGCGGCGCAAAGGTGTCATCCTGACCACCTCGTCCGGCGGCGCGACCCGCGCCCACCGGGGCAACGTGGCCTACGACGCGACCAAGGGCGGCATCGAGGCCATGACCCGCTCGATGGCGCTGGATTTGGCTCCTTACGGCGTCCGGGTCTGCGGCGTGGTGCCGGGCTTTATCAACACTTACGGCCTGACCGAAGCCGAGTTGCGCCAGCGCGAAAAGACCGTGCCGCTGGGCCGCTACGGCGTGGCCGAGGACATGACCGGCGCGGCGCTGTTTCTGGCCTCGGACGACGCGGCCTACATCACCGGCCAGCTTATCAGTGTGGACGGCGGCGTCTTGGTGCAGCAGCGCTCAGCCAACGTGGACACTTTTCCGGTGGAAGGCTTTCCCATTGTTGAGGCAGATCTCGCGTGATCCATCGAACGGCGGACATCCTCGTGATCGGAGCCGGAATCATCGGTGCGGCGAGTGCCTACCGGCTGGCCCAGCGGGGCCTCAAGGTCATGGTGCTCGAAAAAAACCACCCTGCCAGCGGCTCTACCGGCAAAAGCGTGGCGGGCGTGCGGGCGCAGTTCAACTCCGCCACCAATATTTTGCTGTCGCGTGAAAGCATCGCCGAGTACGCCGCCATGCCCGAGTCGGGCTACCGAGCGGAAGGCTACTTGATGCTGATTCCCGAAGCGGGCTGGGCCGCGCACCAGGAGGCGGTGGCCTTGCAGCAGAGTCTGGGCATTGCGTCGCTGGCGCTCACACCTGACGAAGCCCAGCAGTACACCACCTTCAACACGGCTGGCCTCGGCGGGTGCAGCTTTTGCTCCACCGACGGCAAGGTGGACGCCCACAGTCTCAACCATGAATATGTGCGGCTGGCCCGCGAAGCGGGGGCGCGGATACTGCTGGACACGCCCGTGACGGCCATTGAGCGGGTGGGCGAGAGCTGGCGAGTCACCACGCCCAGCGGCACCTTCGAGGCCCCGCAACTCCTCAACGCCGCTGGCGCGTGGTCGGGCGAAATCGGCGCTCTGGCCGGTCTGGACATCCCGGTCAGGCCCGCCCGCCGGATGGTCTTCTCGACAGCCTCCATTGACCTTCCCAAACCCGTACCAATGACTTTCGACCTCGCCAGTGGAGTGTATTTGCGCTCGGAAGGCGAGCGGCTGATCTTTGGGCGGGCCGACCCTTTGGATACCGGCTGGCGCGAGGGCATGAGCTGGGACTGGCTGGAACCCACTTTGGCGCTGGCTTTGGAGCGCTTTCCCTTTTTGGAGAGCGCCTCACTCGACCAAAAAGCCAGTTGGTGGGGCTATTACGAACTCACGCCCGATCAGTTCCCGGTGGTGGGCCGGATGCCGGGCGCAGAAGGCTGGCTCAACGCCTGCGGGTTTTCCGGTCACGGCGTGATGCAGGCGGCGGCCACCGGGCGGGTCATGGCGCAACTGGCGCTGAATGAAACGCCGTTCATTGATGTCTCGCCGCTGAGCATCGAGCGCTTTGCCGCTCAGGAAGTCAGGACGCTGGATCTGCAAGTTTGAGGATGTCGGGGATGAAGGCAGTGGGTCACCTCAAGACAAGTTTCTTCTAGGCCGCCGCTTTCTCTAGATTTCGTGGCCCGCTCCCGGAGTGGCCTGCATCCCAACCGGCATTCCGCTGCGGGCGCTTTCGTAACCGCCCAGCACCAGGCGCACGCTCTCGCGGCCGTCTTCGCCGCTGCACACGACCGGCGTGCCCCCCGTGATGCTGCGGACAAAAGCCACGACGCTGGCGAGGTGAGCGTAATGCGGCTCATTCAGCGCGGCAAAGTCGTACCACGTTTCGTCGGTGTCGTCCCAACTGCCGGTGCCCGCCGTGCGGCTGACAAAGCGCAGTCTGGCCCTGCCGAGGCGGTTGCTGCATTCGAGTGCGCCGTGCGTGCCGTAGACCGCGAAGCTTTCCTCCCAGCCGGTGGCCGTCCAAGCGTTTTCCACGCTGCCCAGCGCTCCGCTTTCAAATTCGAGCGAGGCGACGCTGGTGTCTTCTACCTCAGTGTCAAACTTGAGGGTCGCCAGCCGTGCAAAAATGCTGCGCACGTCGCCGCCGAAGTGCCGCGCCAAATCCATCATGTGACAGCCGTTGTCGAGCAGGCTGCCGCCGCCGCTGGCTTTGAGGCTGCCAAACGCGCCGCGCACTTCCTCCGCGCCGCCCCAGTCATGGGCTTGGCGCAGCCGCATAAAGGTGACGCGCCCAATCCGGCCTTCTTCAATTAGGCGCTTGGCGGTTTGCACATTCGGACTGGAGCGCAGGTGGTGGTTGGTCTGCAAAATGGCTCCGCTGGCCGCTGCCGCCGCGATCATCTCGCTGCAAGCGGCCAAGTCCAGCGACAGCGGCTTTTCGCACAGCACGTGGATGCCCCGCTTCAGGGCGGCCAGCGCGGCGGGCGCGTGAAAAGCGTTGGGCGTGCAGATGCTGAGCGCCTGCACCTGTTCGCGCTCCAGCATTTCCGTGAAGTCAAGGTAGCCGCGTGCGTTCCAATCGGCCTCGCGGCTCAGGCGCATGCCTTCGCTCGGTTCGGCAAAGGTCACCACGTTCGCGCCCGCTGCCCGGTAGCCTTCAAAGTGCCGCACTGAAATGGCCCCCGCGCCGATGATGGCGACATTCAGTGGGGCAGCATTGAGCAGGGGAGAGGTCACTGCCGTTCCGTTTGGGTGTGCAAGGGTTCTAAAGGCTCTGGCCGGTTTCCGAACGAGCGCGGGGCGCTGGCGGTGGGGCGTGCCCACAAAGCAGCGTTGGCGATGACCTGCTGAATCTTGGCCTGATGGTAGGTCGGATACGTCTCGTGACCGGGCCGAAAGTAAAAGATCTTGCCGCTGCCGCGCGTGAAGGTGCAGCCGCTTCTGAAGACCTCACCGCCGGAAAACCAACTGACAAACACCAGCTCGTCTGGCGCGGGTATATCAAAATGTTCGCCGTACATCTCCTCGGCTTCCAGCTCGATGTATTCACCGACGTTCTGGGCAATCGGGTGCGCCGGGTTGACGACCCACAGCCGCTCTTTGTCGTTGGCCTCGCGCCACTTGAGGTCGCAGCCGGTGCCCATCAGTGCTTTGAAGACCTTGCTGAAATGCCCAGAGTGCAGCACGATCAGGCCCATGCCGTCCAGCACGCGGGCCACCACTTTGGCGGCGACCTCGTCCGACACGTCGCCGTGCGCTTTGTGGCCCCACCAGATCAGCACGTCGGTGTTGTCCAGCACCTCATTGGTCAGGCCGTGTTCCGGCTCATCGAGCGTGGCGGTGTGAACGTTCTCGAAGCCGTGAGCGCTCAGGCCCACCGCAATCACTTTGTGAATGCCGTCCGGGTAAACGGCGCTGACCTTGGGGTTTTCTTTTTCGTGGCGGTATTCGTTCCAAACGGTGATGCGCGGCTGAGGGTTGGTCTGGGTTACGGGGGTTTGGGTCATGGTGATTCTGAATCTAGCGCCTCTGAGCATGACACGTCAGGCTTTGGCAAGCATCACTTTGAGCGTTTCAGGATTGGCGGGCGCGGAGGTGTGCTCGTGGATAATTTTCCATCCGCCCAAACGCCGTTCCAGCACCCAAGTCAGCCGATTTTGCATGGCCCTGAGCACCTCGCCCCGCGCCGACTGGCCCTGATACGTCACGACAGCGTGAAGCGTGCTCAGGTTGTCGCCCGCTCTGACCTGCACTTCACTGAAACTGACCTGTACCTGTTCATCGCCCAGCGAGCCGAACCACTCTTCCACCGCTGTGCGCCAAGCGGTGGCCCCGTCGTAAGCCCAGACCCCCCACACATCAAAAACACAGACCTCCTCGGCGTAGAGAGCCAGCAGCGCGTCCACATCTCTGGCAAAGACGGCGGCCTGGTAAGCGCTCAGGACATGCTGCGGGTCAGTAGAAGTCATGGTGCAGTGTAGCTGTTTATTATGTTGAGATGTAAACCAGGTAAGATCTTTTCACTGCTGGCGAATTCTTGATCGTACTAGATACTGACTTTCCCCAGTTGCGCCACTGGTGGAGTCCGCTTCAGTGATAAATCGGTGTTGGTGTGTCGGCAATTTCCAGCACTTCCAGCTTGTCGCCCACGTCGAGGCGTCCGGTTCGCCCAGTCAGCGGCGCGTCTTGCACCATATTTTGTCCGAACGGCACGTCCTGACCGCGTCTGCGGGTGCGGGCCAGCGTGCGGAGCGGTTCGGCGCTCATCTGGGCTTCCTTCGTCACGTTGATGACGCTGCATCTGGCACAGGTTTCCACCACTTCAAAACCCACCGCGCCGATGCGGATGCGCCGCCAGAAGTCTTCTTGATACGCGGCCCCGCCGCTGATCACAAAGTTGGGGCGCAGATCGGCGGCGCTGACCGGGCGAGCGAGTTGGGCGTTGAGGTCAGCCAGTGACGCCGCGCTGATCAGGTTAAATGGACTGCCGTCCACGAAGCTGAGCTGCGAGCTATAAGGCCGGTCATCCGGTTGAAAGCGCTGCGTTTCGTCGGGCATATAAACCAGCTCGAACTGGCCGCCCAAGTACCGACTCAGCCACGCGGCGCACTCCGGCGACACCGAAACACTCGGCAGCATTTGGCCCCACAGGTCGGCGGTGAGGAGCTGGCCCTGCGGCTCAAAAGGCACACTTAAGCTGGGCATCTGCGGTGCGCCGAGTCGCAGGCCGCTCTCTTCCAAGCTGACGTCCACCAACTTGAGGCGCGTCTCCTCGCGCTGCGTCACCAGCCGCCCCGACGCGTCCACCACCATCCAGCGCCGGTCATGAATCAGGCCACGCGGCCCCACCGCCGAAGTCGAGAGCGAAATGCCGCCGGCCGATTTGACCGGGTAAATGTAGAGGGCGCTGAGGGTGAGCGGCTCGGAAGGGGTAGGCATGGTGGGCGTCCTTTGGGAAAGTGGGGTGTGTAAGCAGGTCATTCAAGTCAAAAACAGCGAGTCATCCGGGCAGGTTTCTTCCAGCCGCCCAAACAGGGCCGGACTGATGACGCCTCCGGCCAGCTCCAAAGCCAGCAGCAGCGCTCCGAAGACGGGTTCGTGGTGGCTGGCTTGCCAGCGGACATCAGGAGAGTTTTCCCGTACCCGCGCCATCAGCGCTTCACGCAAAACTGGCGAGGGATGCCGCATCACGCCGCCGGAAGTGGTCAGCAGATAATCGCCAGATAAGCCCACTTTGCCCGCAGCCGCCAGCGCGTAATCGCCCAGCGCCGCGCCGTGCTTTTGCAAGAGCCTGAAGCTGGTCGGGTCGCCCGCTGCGGCGGTATCGAGCAGCACTCGCGCCAGTCGGCCCAAGTGAGCCGGAACCGTTTGGGTGCGTCCAGTAAGAGAGTGCAGCAAGGCTTCCACGCTGGGCATCTCAAAATGGGCCAGCACCCGGTTCGTCAGCTGGGTGGGTGGGTCTATGCCGAGTTCGGCACGGTAAACGGCCCGCAGTGCTAGTCGGGCCAGCTCCTCTGCGCCCTCGGGTTCTTGCCAGTAACTGCTGTGCCACACCCGTCCGTCGGCGCTGCAGGCGGCGATGCCCGCGCTGGTGCCGCAGGCCACCGCCACGCCGAGGCCATCCAGCGATCCGGCCCGCAGCGCTCCCACCGCGTCGTTGACGACTTGCTGGCGCTTGGCCCAGTTCCAGCGGCGCAGCTCACCTTCCAGCAGGGTGAAGTCCTCGGGCCAGTCCGCTCCGGTGGCGCTGAGGGTCACGGCTCGCAGCGGCTCATGGCCGACCCCCGCGTTGGTTTTGGCCGCTGCCACCGCGTCTTCCAAGTGGCGCAGGGCTTGTTGTGGCTGGACATAGATGTTGCTGGGCCCAGCCCGCCCGTAGCCGCGCACCGTGCCAGAGGTGTCGGCGATCAGGGCAATGGTTTTGGTGTTGCCTGCGTCTATCCCTAAGACCAGATCGTTCGCCGCCACCCCGCTCATACCCAAGCGGCCTCGTCCGCGACGACCGTTAGCGGGGTGCGCCGCAGCAGCGAGGCAGGCAAATCGGGAGTTGGCCCATCTTCCAGCGCTGAGCGCAAGACGGCGCGTTTGTGCGCTCCGCTGACCAGCAGCAGGGTTTTCCGGGCTGCCAGAATAATGTCCATTCCGGCGGTGATGGCCTGTCTCGGCACCGGCAGCTCGCCCCAGTAAGCGGCGTTGCTTGCCAAACTTTCGGGCGTCAACTCCAGCACGCGGGTCGGTGCGTCAGCGGGGCTGGGCGGTTCGTTGAAGCCGAGGTGTCCGTTTGGCCCCAGTCCCAAAATCGCCAAGTCGAGCCCGCCGAGCGCGGCAATAGCCGCTTCAAAAGTACGTGGGTCTTCCAGCTTGACGGTGCGGCGAATACCCAGCGGCTCCACGAACGACCTGAGCATCCAGCTCCACAAACTGCGCGGGTCGTCTTCCGCCACGCCCAGGTATTCGTCGAGCTGCACCGCTACCACACGGTTCATCTCCAACTCACCGGCCCGCACCCGCCGCGCCAACTCGGCGTAAGTCGGCATGGGGGTGTTGCCGGTGGCGACCAAAATGCTCAAATCCGGGTTGGCGCGAACCTGCTCGGCGATAAAGTCGGCGGCGGCGGTGGCCAGCGCTTGCGAATCCGGCTGAATGTTGAGCTCCGCGCCGCTGACCATCACCACAGCCGCTCCGGCAAGAACTGGCGGTGGGCGCGGGCGAGTTCGTCATACAGCGTCTGGGCCAGCGGCAAAGTTCGCACCAATGGATTGCTCGTCAGCGCTGCTATAGCTTCTTTGCGGCTGCCACTCCACGCGGCGTCGGCGGCGAGCTGCTGGTATTCGCCCAGAGCGCTGAGCAACCCGCGAACCGGCGGCGGCACCCGGTAGCCGCCAAGAGGCCTTACGCCTTGCCGGTTGACCAAGCACGGCACTTCCACTACCCGCGAATCGGGGAAATCCTGAATCGCCCCCGCGTTCACCACATTGGTCGGCCAGATTTCGTTTTTGTCGTTGAAGAGGGCGTCCATCACGTCTACAGCGACTTCGAGTTCAAAAATGCCGCCGCGTGAGAGCTCGGGTTCGAGCGCCGGGTTCTTGGCGTCCAGTTGCTGGCGGTAGTGCTGCCAGTAGCTCGGCACGTCTCTAAGGATGTCCTCGGCGCGGGTGGTCGGCTTGTCCAAGAGCTCCCGCAGCATCTCGCGCTCAAAGTAGTAATACTTCATGTACGAAGCGGGCAGGCTGTCCATCTGCACCGCCAAGCTGATCCAGCGCCGCGCCCAGTCGTCGGCAATGCCTTCTTCCAACTTCTGCGCCAAAATCGGCAGCATCGGCTGGCTGTCATATTCTGCTTCCGCGCTCCAGCAAGCGTGGTTGAGGCCCAGCATCACCGCCCGCACCTTGGCGGGGTCGAGTCCGGCGAGTTCGGCGATCTCCTGCGGAAAAACAATCGGGCCTTCGCACAGCGACACCACCTTGATGGCCGAGTGATCCGCCACCGCTTGAGCCACGATATTGACCGGATTGGTGTAATTGAACAGGGTGGCGTCGGGGCAGATGGCCTGCATGTCTTCCACCAAGCCCCGGGCGATGTGAATGGCCCGCAGCGCCATAAAAAAGCCGCCCGCTCCCTGTGTTTCCTGCCCAATCGCCCCGTGATGCAGCGGAATGCGCTCGTCTTGGGCACGGGCCTCGAAGCCGCCGGGCCGATAACTCGACAGCACCCCGTCGCAGCCGTCTAGGGCCGCCCGTCTGTCGGTGGTCGCGCTGATTTTGAGGTCTGCGCCCTGCGCCGCCGCCATCTTGCGCGACAACCGGCACACCAAGTCCAGCTGCTCCTCGTTGAGGTCTTGCAGCACTATTTCCGAGCCAGAGAAGTTAGCGGCCTGCCGAATAAATGAAGCGACGGTGCCGGGGGCGCGGGTGCTGCCGCCGCCGATATAAGCGATTTTGACTTGAGCCATAGCAGGGAGTCCTTTTGCCGAGTATAGGCAAGCTAATGAGTTAAATACCGAGTCGAGTAAAGCATGAAAACGTTACATCGAACGCCGGAGTGATTGGCATTGAAAGGAAAAGCCGCCCAACCTGTTTGCAGGGCTGAGCGGCTTCGGTGTCGATTGCTTCTGTGTCGGTTGCGTGTGCCTCAATTCGTCAGGGTTTACTTGGGCTTGACGTTGAGGTACATCAGGCGTGCGCCGATGCTGTCGTCGGGGCTGGCGTCGTTGTAGGGATTGGCGGCGGTGGGGAAGCCGGTAAAGCGCGAGGTGTTGTACAAGTTAAACTGCGTCCGGTCGGTCAGCGGCACCCAGGGTACGTCTTTCAGCACGGCGCTGACCATCACAGCCACGGCTTTTTTCTGAGTTGCCAAGTCGCTGGTCGAGCGGAAGGTTTGCAGCGCTTTGGTAACGTCAGGGTTGGTGTAGCGCGACAAGTTGCTGGGCGCGGTCTTACCGGCAGCGGCGCTGAGTTCGGGAGCAAACGACTGATAAAAGAGGTAATACGGCGTCGGGCCGTTGCCCCAGCCCCAACTGATGCCCATGTCGTAGGTGGCGCTCTGCATGCTGCCGGAATAGCCTGCCCAAGCTTGCTGGTCGATCTGGGTGTTGATGCCGAGTTGCTTGAGGTTGTCGCCGATCACCTGCGCCATGGTAATGAAATCAGTCCAGCCCGCGCCCACCAAAATGCGGTAGTTCGGCAGCGGCTTGCCGTCTTTGCCGAGGCGCACACCCTGGGCGTTTTTCTTGTAGCCAGCGGCGGTGAGGGCGGCGTCAGCGGCGGCGGGGTCGTATTTGCCCCCCATACTCTTGGTGCTGGCCGAAAGCCACTTGTCTTGCTGGGCCGGAATAATGGCCGAGGGTGCGGCGGCGGGAACGGCCCCCGCGTAGGCTTTTTGGGCGACTTCCTTGGTGTTGATGGCGCTCGAAACGGCCCGCCGGAAGCCCGCGTCGCTAAACGGCGCTTTGGTGGTGTTGAAGTACAAGAAATTGCCGTTGTTGGTGGGCCACCAGTAGTCGGTGTTCTTGTTCTGTTTGGCGTAGGCGATGGGGTCGGAGATGCCCACATAACCGTAATCGGCGTCACCTTTAATCAGCTTGAACAGCGCCGCGTCGTTGCTGCTGGTCGAGAGCCACACCACCGCGTCCACATAAGGCTGGCCCTTGAGCCAGTAATTGGGATTTTTGAGAACCCGCAGCGCCTGCTGGCTGTAGGTGTCGAATACAAATGGCCCGGTGCCGATGGGTTTGGCGTTGGTGTACGTTCCGGGGTCTGTGACGCTGGCCCACAGGTGTTGAGGAACAATCAAAGTGTGGGCAATAAATTGAAAGTTGGGGGTGTTGGCTTTGTCAAAGGCAAAGACCACCGTGTTAGGATTGGGGGATTTGACGCTGGTCAGGCCGTTTTTCCAAATTCCAGTCAAGTCCAATACCGGATACTTTTTCATGTAGTTGAAGGTAAAAACCACGTCATTCGAGTCAAAAGCTTGATTGTCCGTCCACTTGACATTGGGACGCGTCGTCACCGTCAGGGTTTTGTTGTCTTTGCTCCAAGCATACTTGGTGCCCAATACCGGCGTCACTTTGCCGTTGATGGTGTTCACGAAAAACAGGCTTTCGTAAATGGCCGAGTTGGTCGGCAAGAGGTGCTGGCTGCCCGGTAAGAAGGGATTGAAATTCTGAGCGCCCCACTGATCGCTTCTGACCACCGTGAAAGTGCTTTTGGGGTTTTGGGCGTAAGCGGCGCTGCTGAGGGCAGCCGTGAGGACGAGGGCAAACTTGGCGAAAGTTTTGGCGCTTTTCATGGGAAGTCCTCCAAAAGAAAGTGGGGGCTTAAAGCTACTAAAGCTGTAAGTTTACAAATGGGTATCTAGAGGTATAGGCGTTTGGGCTGCTCAACACTGTAGTTCTGGTCAATGTCTAATCCGTCAGGAAAAGAACGCTATGAAGCTGCTTATTCGGGCGGCCCAGTAGATTCACGCCGCACCAGTTCCGGCAGAAAGGTCAGTGGCCCACTGCTCTGCCCCTCCAGCAAGCGCAGCGCCAGATTGGCCGCTGCCACGCCCATCGGGTAAGCGGGCTGGCGAATGCTGGTCAGGCGCGGATAGAGCAGTGAGGCGATCACCGCGTCGTCAAAGCCGATGACGGCCACTTGCTGAGGCACCCTCAGGCCGCGCCGGTGCAGTGAGCGCAGCACCCCAGCGGCCATCAGATCGCCCGCTGCAAAAATGCCATCGGGGAACATGTCGCCGGGGACGCCCTCGGCTGAGCTTGTCCATCCTGAGCCTCCCCCTACCGCACCGTCCAGCAGCGCCTCGCCCGCCCGCAAGCCCGAAACTTCGGAATAATCGCCCCCGAAGCGGCGGTAGGTCAGTCCGGCTCCGGCGACCACCCGCGCAAAGCCGCGCTCACGCTCGGCACTCTCGCGGCCCTCCGCGCCCACGTAGGCGAGGCGGCGGCGCTGTGAGGCCAGCAGTTCGTGGGCGGCCAGCGCTCCGCCCGCTTCGTTGTCGAGTTCGACCCGGTGCGGCAAACCGCTGACCTCGGGCGCGACGTGAACCCAGCCCGAGTGACGCTGCAACGGAAGCAGTGGGCCCAAGCGCGAATTGATGACGATCCCGCCGTCGAGCGCGTGCTTGAGCAGGTGCTGGGCCGCGCCGCGTTCGGCAGCTTCGTCGTCGTGGCTGGAGGCCAGCAAAATGCTCATGCCGTGACGCCCCAGCACGTCTCCGATGGCCCGAATCATTTCGCCGTAAAGCGGAAAAGCCACGTTCGGCACGATCAGGCCGATCAAATCACTGCGCCCACGCACGAGGTTGCGGCCCAGCGGACTCGGTTTGTAATCCAAAGCGGCGGCCCACTCCACCACGCGCTGGCGGGTCTGGGGACTGACCACGCCTTCGTCACTGAGGGCGCGGGACACGGTGGCGATAGAGACGCCGGCTTGCTTGGCCACTTCGCGGATCCCCGCGCCGCGCATCTTTTCGCCTTGCACCTTCTGACTTTGTCCCTTTTTACTTTGCGCTTTCTCACTGGGCAAGGCCGCTTTTTGCGGCGCTGGGCGCGGGCTCGGCTCGGTTTTCGGCATGGCCCTCCCTCAGAATGAAAAAGTGAGCTGTTTAGAGCGGACGGAACAGACAAATCGCCGATGTAAACGTTACATGTGTTGGTAGGGCCAGCCTAAGAGCTGGGCGCTCCAAAGTCAAGCGCAGTGGAGCGTGGGCGGCGATCACGTGCCAAAGTGCGGGCCACCAATCCACCGCCTTGCAAAATAGATTGCAATTGGGTAAGATTTGCAAAATCAAATACATCCTTAGCCCCTCCGACCTTTTGGCCGTGTTGTGGTTCAGTTCGCTCCACCGTTCGCCCTCTTGAAGATCCAGTCAGAAGGAGTCGCCGTGTCGTTAGCCCAAGTGAGTGCCGGAGCTTCTCTCAAACGTCCCTGTTTAGGCTGCTGCCGTGCGTCTTGACCGCGCTGAGCTCCGCCTCGTTTCGCTGCCGCTCTTAAAGCCCTTTCGCACTTCGTTTGGAGTGATGAACGGCAAGACGTTTGTGCTGCTGCGCCTCTTCGGTGAAGGTCTGGAAGGCGTATCTGAAGGTGTCATGGACGTGCGGCCCGATTACCGCGAGGAAACCATCAGCGGCGCACTGGCCCTGCTGCAAGAAAGCATTTTGCCGAGCGTGCTGGGCCAGGACTTCGTCAACCCCGAACAGCTGATGCGCCACTTATCGGGAATCCGCGGCAACCGGATGGCGCTGGCCTCCCTCGAAATGGCCTTCTGGGATTTGTGGGCCAAGAATTTGGGTCTGCCGCTCTCTACCGTGCTGGGTGGCGTCAGAAACGAGGTGGCGGTGGGCGTGTCGCTGGGCATCCAGCCGAGCATCGAGGCCACCGTGGACTCTGCCGTGCGGCACGCCGAGCAGGGCTACAAGCGTATCAAACTCAAGATTCAGCCGGGCTGGGATGTGAAAATGGTGCGGGCGGTCAAGGCAGCGCTGGGCGACTTGCCGGTCACGGTGGACGCCAACGCCGCGTACTCGCTGGGGCAGATCAACACCCTGCGCGAACTCGATACACTGGGCCTCGATTACATCGAGCAGCCACTGGCCTGGGACGACATGCGCGACCACGCCAAGTTGCAAGCCCTGATGCAGACGCCGCTGTGCTTAGACGAGTGCATCACCTCGGCACAGGACACCCGCAAGGCGCTGGAAATGGCTGCTTGCCGCCTGATCAACATCAAAGTCGGACGGGTCGGCGGTCACTTGGAAGCGCGGCGGATTCACGATGTGGCCGCTGCGTTCAGCGCTCCGGTGTGGTGCGGCGGGATGTTGGAAAGCGGAATCGGCAGAGCGCACAACATCCACCTCGCCACGCTGGAAAACTTCACCAAGCCCGGCGACACCAGCAGTTCCTCGCGGTACTGGGCCCGCGACATTGTTCATGAACCGCTGGAAACGTCGGGCGGCATGATGCCCGTTCCGGGGGGCGCAGGCATCGGCGTCACGCTGGACTTGCCGTTTTTAGACACGCTGACACAGATGAAGGTGGACGTGAAGCCGCAGCGCACTTCCGCCGCGCCAGCCGCACCTTGAACACGCCCGCCTCCCTAAGTATTCGGGAGCTGAATGGGCTGGGCGAACTCGCCCTCACGCCGTCCCTGGCACGGGCTGTCTGGGGTGAGGGCGACCATCCGGAAGACCCCGGCTTGCTGTTGGCGGTGCAGCATATCGGCGGTCTGGTGGCGGGCGCGGTAGACGGAGACGGGCAACTCTGGGCGTATCTGATCGGTTTGCCCACCAAAGACGCTGGTATCCAGCACTCGCACCGCCTTGGCGTGCATCCGAGCGCCCGCAAGCAGCATCTGGGTGAGAAGCTCAAGCGCTTTCAGCGCGAGTGGTGTTTGGAACGCGGCATCAATCAGGTGCGCTGGACATTTGACCCATTGCTCCTCATCAACGCCCACCTCAATATTCACCGGCTGGGCGCGGTGGTTCGCACCTTCTTGCCCAATTACTACGGTGAGATGGGCGGCATCAACGCGGGAGCGCCCTCTGACCGTTTTGAAGCCGAGTGGGTACTGGGCAGCACGCGGGCAGAGGCGCATCTGGCCGGACAGCCGAGTGAAACTTGGCCGCAGCAGGCCTTTCATCCCCTCGAAGCCGAGTTGCCCGCCACCCTGCCCGAGCAGATCGCCGTCCGCATTCCGAAAGACTTTTACCGCTTGCTGCGCGAAGATCAGGCGCGAGCACTGGACTGGCGACTCAAGACCGGCCCGCTGTTCACCCGACTCTTTGCGGAAGGGTACACCCTGACAGACGTGAGTCTGAGCCGCGAACATTATTTGTTTGAACGCGGAGCCGAATGCTGAACTTCGTCATCCGCCGCGTGCTGGCGCTGCCGCTGATCATGCTGGCGGTGACGTTTCTGATTGTGCTGGTGATGCAGCTCATCCCGCCGGAGCAGCGGGCGGTGGCCTTTACCACCAACTTACAGCAACTGGATCGCGTGCAGGAGATCATCAAGACCAATCACCTCGACGGCAGCGTCTTTGAGCAGTACGGGTTGTGGCTGGGTCAGGCGCTCAGCGGCAATCTGGGCTTCTCGCGCACCAGTGGGCAGCCGGTGACCGCCACGCTGCTCTCACGCTTTCCCGCCACGCTGGAGCTGACCCTCTTTACGCTCGTGCCGCTGGTGTGGGTAGGCATCTGGTTGGGCGGGCAGGCCGCCGTTCACCGCAACCGCCTGCCCGACGCCGTGATCCGGATCATCGCCGTGCTGGGCTACAGCATTCCCAGTTTCGTGCTGGGCGTCTGGTTGCTGGTGATCTTTTACGGCGCACTCGATTGGCTGCCCGGCACCGGCAATCTCAGCAACGACAGCGCCATCTTGGTGATGACCGGCAGCGTCCGGCATATTACCGGCTTGGTCACTCTAGACGCGCTGCTCAGCGGGCGGCTGGACGTGTTCTGGGACGGCCTGAGGCACCTGATTTTGCCGGCCTTTACCTTGCTGGTGGTCGGTATTCCGGCGCTGATCAAAGGCACCCGCGCCAGCATGATCGAGGCGCTGCACAGCGATTACATCCGCACCGCCCGCGCCAAGGGCATTACCGAGCGGGACGTGATTCGCAAGCACGCCCGCCGAAATGCCATGTTGCCGGTCGCCACCCTCATCAGCCTGAGCGTCTCGGGCCTGCTGCAAGGCGCGGTGCTGGCCGAAACGCTCTACGGCTATCCCGGTGTGGGCGCGTGGGCCGCTCAAGCGGCGGCGGCAGGCGACCTGCCCGGTGTGCTGGGCTTCGCCCTGATGGCCGCCACCATCGTGGCCGTCATCAATTTGCTGACCGATCTGGCCTACACCGTCATTGACCCCCGCGTGAGGTATGCGTGAGCGCCGTGAGCCCCCGTCCATCCCAACCGATCAAAAAGCCCGCCTCGCGCTCGGTGCTGGCCCGCACCTTCCGGCGCAATCTGCCCGCCCGCATCGGGGCCGCACTGATCTGTTTGTATCTGCTGGTGGCGCTGCTGGCTCCGGTGCTGGCCCCGCCGCAGGGCAACTGCCGCCGGGCGCTGAACCTCACCGAGACACAGGTGATTCCCGGCCCTGCCGCTTACCTGCGCGAGCTGTTGGCCCCGCCCGACGCGTGCCTCCAGATGCCGCGTCAGGGCTTCGCGGCCCAGCCCAAACCGCCCGCCGAGGGTGTGCCGCTGGGCAGCGTCAACGGCTACGACATCCGCTACGGACTGGTCTGGGGCACCCGCACCGCCTTTTTTCTGGGCCTCTCGGTGGTCGCCATTACCGTAACGGTGGGGGGGCTGATCGGGCTGGCAGCGGGCTTTTTTGGAGGCTGGCTGGACAACGTACTGATGCGACTGACCGACGTCACCTTCGCCTTTCCCGGCTTGATTTTGGTGCTGGTGTTGGTGGCCGCGCTGGGGCCGGGCCTGCAAAACATCATCATCGCGCTGAGCCTGGTGTCGTGGGCAGGCCCGGCCCGCATCCTGCGCTCGGAAGTGCTGCGGCTGCGTGAGCTGGACTACGTGGCGGCGGCGCGTGGCCTCGGCAGCAAGCAGATGCGGATTGCCCTGCGCCACGTGCTGCCCAACGCGCTGGGGCCGGTCTTCAGCATCGTGGTGCTGGACATGGGCAGCTTACCTATCGTGGCGGGGGCGCTGTCCTTTCTGGGCCTCGGGACGCCGCTGGGCTTTGCCGACTGGGGCCAACTGATCGCCCTGGCCCAGAAGTGGATTCAGGGGCCGCCGGGTGAGCCGTTTGCCTACTGGTACGTCACGCTCTTTCCGGGACTGTGCATCGCCATCTACAGCCTCGGCTGGAACCTGCTGGGCGACGCGCTCGGCGAGCAACTCGATCCGCGCAACCGCTGAAATTCTTCTTCCTCTTCCACCTTTGGAGGTCACACCATGAACCGTTCCCTGATCGCTCTTACCATCGCCCTCGCCGCCTCGCTCGCCCTCGCCACCCCCACCGACACGCTGGTCTACCAGATCGCCTCGGCCACCGCCAGCGTGGAACCTGCCCAAGCGGTCGCCACGTGGGACGTGCTGCCGGTCATGCAGATGTACGAGGGGCTGTATCTCAACAACTTCGGCAAGTACGAGCCGCTGCTGGCCACCAAGTTTACCCAGAGTAAAGACGGCAAAACGACCACCTTTACCCTTCGCAAAAATGTCAAGTTCCATGACGGCTCAGCGATGACCTGCTCGGATGCCGAATACTCTCTGCGCCGCACGCTGCTGGTCGGCAACGAAACCTCGCTGGCCGCCCAGATTCGCGCCAACCTGCTGGGCCTCTCCGGCTTCACGCCCGAAGTCAAGAAGACTTACACCTTCGCCAAGCTGTCGGGTATGGTCAAGTGCGACGCGGCCGGTCAACTGGTGCTGACGCTCGACCGCAACGTGCCGAGCTTGCTCGATTCGATTACCCAGATGTACATCGTGCCGATGAAAGCGCTGGTGGCGGGCGGCGACTGGAGCGGCACGGCCAAGGATTTCGAGGCTTTTCTCGGCAAGGACGTTTCGAACTCGGCGCTGGCCCAGAAGCCCGACGGCACCGGCGCGTATCAGTTCGTGGCCCGCGATCCCAGCCGCTTTGTGATGAAAGGCTTTGAAGGGTACTGGGGCGGCGCAGCGCCGCTCAAAAACGTGATCTTGCAGAAAGTGGACAGCGACACCGCCCGCGTGCTGGCGCTGCAAAAAGGCGACGCCGACATCGCCATCGTCCCTGACCGCGATACGCTGGCCAAGCTCAAGGGCGTGGCGGGCGTCAAAGTGTATGAAAACCTGCCCACCCATGATTTGACTGGTGTGGTGCTGTTTAACCAGAACATCAAAGACGACAAGTTGCTGCCCGCCGGACAACTGGCCGAGAACAACATCCCAGTCAACTTCTTCAGTGACGTTCATGTCCGCAGGGCCTTTGCGGCGCTGTTCGACACCAAAACCTATCTCCGCGACGCCCTCAAAGGCTACGCTCTGGCGCGTCACACCACCCTGCCCACCAACAACTGGGCCGAAGTCAATACGCTCAATCCCCCTGCTTACAACCTCAAGGTGGCTGAGGCCGAACTCAAGCAGGCCTTCGGCGGCAAGCTGTGGACGACGGGCTTTACCGTTCCTCTGGAAACCTACGCGGGCCTCGGCGCAGCGGAAGTGATCGCGGGCATCTTCAAGCAAAATATCGAGGCCCTCAACCCCAAGTTCCACGCCAATATCAGCACCCTGGAACTCAGCGCGGCCAACGCCAGACTGCTCGGCGGCAAGTCGCCTTTCGGTGCGCTGACCTGGGGCGGAGCCGATCCCGACACCAACTTGCGCGGCCTGTACAGCTCCGGCGGCATTCTCGCTTCGGCCACCAATATCAATGATCCCAAAATGGAAAAAATGCTGGATCAGGCCCGCGATACGGTGGGTCAGGCTGCCCGCAAACCGCTTTACAAGGCGTTGCTGACGTACCTCAATCAGCAGACCTACGCCTTCCCGCTGCCGCAGCCGTCGGTCTTTGCGGCCACTGTCTCGTCACTCAAGGGTTACGAGAACTTCAACAAAACCAGTCTGCTCAAGGTGTTGAGCAAGTAATCCTTTAATTTTGCCGCCACGTTTTCTAGGCCTGCCGCGCCTCACTGAAGCGCGGCAGCAGGAAAAATCGGTCTCTTCGTCCCAGTTCGCCCGCCTCCGTTCCGATGTTGATTCGCATGTTGAGGAGAATCCATGACCGTGACCCCCAAGAGCAGCACCGAACTCGCCGCCGCCTTCGAGCAGGAAGCCAAGCGCCTGCTGGGAGAGTACAAAATTCCCGGCGTCACGCTGGGGATGCTGACGCCGGACGGCGATTACTTCGTCCATCTGGGCGTCACCAGCCTGGAGAACCCGCTGCCGATTGACGCCGACACCATTTTTCAGATCGGCAGCACCACCAAGACCATCACCTCGCTGACTTGCTCGGTCTTGGTGGCGCAGGGCAAGTTAGATTTGGACGTGCCAGTTCGCACCTACCTGCCGGACTTCAAGCTCAAAGACGAATCGGTGGCCGCCGCCCTGACCGTGCGTGATGTGCTGACCCATCAGGGCGGCTTCCAGGGCGACCTCTTCGAGGAAACCGGCAACGGCGACGACGCGCTCTCCAAGGTGCTGGACATTCTGGCTGAGTCACCGCAGGTCGTGGCGCTACGGAGTCACTGGAGCTATAACAATGCCGGATTTTATGTGGCGGGGCGCGTGATTGAAGTGCTGACCGGCAAGCCTTATGAGGCGGCCGTCACCGAACTGATTTTTGAGCCGCTGGGAATGGATCACACCCTCTTTTTTCCCAGTCAGGTGATGACCTACCGTTTTGCTGCTGGACACAACAAGATCGATGACGAGTTGGTGATTCAGCGCCCCTGGATTCTGCCGCGCTCCTCAGCCCCGGCGGGCGGCACCCTCAATTCCACCATGCGCGACATGACCCGCTACGCCTACTACATCATGTCGGGCACCACCATACCTGCGCGGCCAGATCAGGAGGCCGGGGCGCAGGGCGAGGACACGGCCACACCCGCTGAAGCCTCACCGTTAGAAACGCTAGACCGTCCCCTGCTTTGGAAGCCGCAGCGGCCCATCGGCGACGCCCTCAACGGCTTTCCCGGTGAACGGGGCCAGATCGGGCAGAGCTGGTTTATCGATCAGTACCCGCAGGCCACCATCATCAGTCACGGCGGCACCACCCACGGCCACCAGTCGGACTTCTGGGTCTCACCCGACCGCAAAGTGGGCTTCATTGCCATGACCAATGCCAGCAACGGCCACGCTTACAACCGCAAGCTCAGCAAATGGATCAAGCGCGAACTGCTGGGCCTCAGCGCCGCAGAGCTGCCGGAGCATTTTGTCAGCCCTGACACCCTGAGTGACTTTGAAGGGAAGTATCTGATTATCGGGACAGCTATGAACATTGGCTCGCACCTTGAAGGTGGGCGACTGACCCTCACCATCCCCGACACCACACCTGGCGCAAGCGGCACAAAGCCCGCCCCGCTGCGGTTTATCGCCCCGAACCGTGCGCTGGTCACGAGCGGCGGCGATCTGGACGACACCGGCGTCGAGTTTCTGCGTGGTGCGGACGACAAGGTGGAATTCATGCGTATGGGTGTCAGGCTCTACCCGTTGGAGGGTCGAGAAGTCGCCCAGACCATGCCGCTCACCGAAATTTAACACCCAACCCCATTGTTTCACCGCTTTAGCCTGTAAGGAGGCCCCATCATGACCGCGACCACACCCAAAAGCAGCACCGAACTCGCCGCCGCCTTTAAAAGTGAAGCCAAACGGCTTTTAGAGGAATACAAGGTTCCCGGCATCACGCTGGGTCTCCTCACGCCAGACGGAGATCATTTTGTCAGTCTGGGCGTGACCAGCATAGAAAACCCGCTGCCGATCACCCACGACACCATCTTCCAGATCGGCAGCACCACCAAGACCCTCACTTCGCTCACCTGCTCCGTGCTGGTGGAGCAGGGCAAGTTGGACTTGAATGTGCCGGTGCGGACGTACCTGCCAGAGTTCAAGCTCACCGACGAATCGGTGGCCGCGCGGGTGACCGTGCATGACCTGCTGACCCATCAGGGCGGCTTTCAGGGCGATTTGTTCGAGGAAACGGGCGACGGTGACGACGCCGTTGCTAAAGGGCTAGACGCGCTGGCACAGTCGCCGCAGGTGGTGCCGCTGAGGGGCCATTGGAGTTACAACAACGCGGGCTTTTTTGTGGCCGGGCGGGTCATCGAGGTCGTTACCGGCAAGACTTACGAAGCGGCCGTGACTGAACTGGTTCTCACGCCGCTGGGCATGGATCACACCCTTTTCTTTCCCAGCCAGATCATGACCTACCGCTACGCCACCGGCCACAACAAGGTGAACGACGAAATGGTGGTGCAGCGCCCCTGGATGATGATGCGCTCGGCGGCTCCAGCGGGCAGCAGTTGCTCGTCCACGGTCAGCGATATGGCCAAGTACGCCCACTACATCATGTCGGGAACGATGCCGGAGCCGTCCGCAGCTGCCGAGAACAGCACAGACGAAAAGGCCGAAAAACCTGAAGTCCCCACCTTGAGCGGGATGAACCGCACACACCTGTGGAAACCCGTCCGGCCCATCGGCGTCGGGATCAACGCCTTTCCGGGTGAGGAAGGGCAAATCGGGCAGAGCTGGTTCATCGATGAATATGAAAGCGCCACCATCATCAGCCACGGCGGAACCACCTTCGGCCACCAATCAGATTTCTGGGTTTCGCCGGATCGCAAGGTGGGCTTTATCGCCATGACCAACGCCAGCAACGGCCACGCCATGAACCGCAGGCTCGGCGAATGGGTCAAGCGTGAGGTGTTGGGGCTGGTCAAGCCGGAGCGCGAGGAAGTCAAGCTGGACGAGGGGGCGCTGACAGCTTTTGCCGGTGAGTACGACGTGATCGGTCAGCCGTATACCATTGGCGCGAAGGTGGAAGGCGGCAAGCTGATGCTGGTTCTCCCCAATCCCAACACCGGCGGTACTGAAGAAATGTCGGTGCGCTTCATTGCCCCGGAACGCGCTGCCGTGGCGGGCGGCGACGCGGACGGCATCGGCGTGGAATTTCTGACGAAGGGCGGCGAAGTGGAATTCATGCGCTTCGGTGCACGGCTGTACCCGCGCTTGCAACTCGGGGCGGCCCAGCAACCGCCCGTGACCGCCGCGCTGTAAGGAGGCATGATGAGTCAGATTTTGATCAAGAACGGCACCCTGATCGACGGCACCGGAGCGCCGAGACGCCGAGCCGATCTGCTGATTGACGGTGAGCGCATTGCCGCCGTCCAAGAACCCGGCGGCCCCGTGCCGGAAGGAGCCGAGGTCATAGACGCTTCCGGCATGGTGGTGGCCCCCGGCTTCATCGACGTGATGAGCCACTCGGTCTCCAGCTTGCTGGCCAGTGGCCTGAGTGTCGGCAAGGTGACGCAGGGCGTGACCACCGAGATCATGGGCGAGGGCTGGACTCCGGCCCCAGCCGTGCTGAGTGAAGCGCACGCCTTTCCCGTTCACGGCTTGCCGAATGACGATGAGCGCTGGATCGAGCGGGCGAGGGGCTGGACGCGCTTCGGCGATTGGATGGCCGCGCAGGAAGACGTGGGCGCGTCCGTCAACTTCGGCTCATTTCTGGGCGCGACGACGGTCAGAATGGCCGCCAGGGGCCACACGGCGGGTGAGAGCAGCCCCGAACAAATCGCCGAGATGCGCCGCGTCACCCGCGAGGCAATGGCGGACGGAGCGTATGGCGTGGCCACCGCGCTGATCTACCCGCCCGGCAGCTACGCCAGCACCGATGAGCTCGTGGCCGTCTGCGAGGAAGTCGGGCGTGCTCAGGGCATCTACATCACCCACATGCGCTCCGAGGGCGAGGCGATTTTGGAAGGCTTTACCGAGGCGCTCGAGATCTCAGAGCGCAGCGGGGCGCGGCTGCACCTCTACCACCTCAAAGCGGCGGGCAGACCAGCCTGGCCGAAAATGGCGACCCTCATTGAGCGGATCAACGCCGAGCGGGCAGCGGGTAAAGACATCCACGCTGATATGTACCTCTACACGGCGGGCGGCACCGGTCTGGCGGCGTCTTGCCCACCCTGGGCCAGCGAGGATGACCAGCTTAAAGAGCGTCTGCGCGACCCCGTCACCCGCGCCAAGATTCGGGCCGCCATACAAAACCCCGACGGCACCTGGGAACCGCTCGGCAGCCTGGCCGGGCCGCAGGGCGCTTATCCGGTGGGCCTGAAATTGCCCCAGCACGCCGATTACAAGGGCAAGTCGCTGGCCGAGATCGCCACAATGCGTGGTCAGGACTGGATCGACACGGCACTGGACTTGATCGAGAGCGAACCCGGTAGTATTGGCACGCTTTACCATCTGATGACCGAAGAGAACATTGAGCGTCAGCTGAAAGAACCCTGGGTGATGCTCGGCTCGGATGCGGCGGGCGACGACCCCGGCGACCAGGACGGCGGCCACCCTAGAGCGCTGGGCAATTTCACCCGCTTGCTGGGCCACTACGTGCGCGAAAGAGGTCTGCTGAGTCTCGAAGAAGGCGTGCGCCGTATGACCAGCCTGCCCGCCGAGCACCTGCGCCTCAAAGACCGGGGCGAGTTGCGTGAAGGCGCTTACGCCGACGTGGTGATTTTTGATCCGGCGACCATCCAAGACAAAGCCACCTACGCCGAGTCCAATAAGTTCTCGGTGGGCGTGCAGGGCGTGTGGGTCAACGGCGTGCAGACCCTCAAGGCGGGCAAGCACACCGGGGCTTTGCCGGGCAAGCGGCTCTACGGGCCGGGAGCAGCGACTTCGGGGCGTGCCGGTTGAGCTTTCTCGCTATGCTGATGCCATGACAAGCCTTGCCAGCGCTCCAATGGGTTCGGCGGTCGAGCGCCTCCGTGCCGGAGTAGAGGAGCTGAGTCAGCGGGATCAGCGCGTCGCCCGCTTTTGTATTGACCATGCTGAGGAAGTGCCGTTTTTGAGTGCAGGTGAATTGGCCGGGCGCTTGGGCATCAGCGGCGCGGCCATCACCCGTTTTAGCCAGCGGATCGGCTACGACGGCTATCCGCACTTCCAAAAGACGGTGCGCCATGACCTGCGGGCCACCCTCGGCCTCAAACAGCCGGGGCCTCAAAACGCCGTCGTCGCTGATTTTTGGGCCAGCGAACGCGCCAATCTGGAGAGTCTGGCGGCGCTGCCAGAACAGCAACTGCTCCCCTTCGCGCAGGCCATCGCGCAGGCCCGCCGGGTCTGGATCGTGGGTGCCCGCTCCTCGTACGGCTTGGCGCTGATGGCTGAAGCGCTGCTGTCTTCGTTTCGCCCACGTGTCGAAGCGCACTCCGCCGATCTGCTGCTCAGCCGCCCCGAGCAGTTCCTCGAACTGACGGCTGAAGACGCTGTGCTGGTCTACACCATGCGGCGCTACAGCCGCGCCACCACCCAAGTCGTCACCGCCCTGCATGAGCGCGGCGTCACGGTACTGCTGCTGACCGATCAGGGCGCTTCGCCGCTCGGCAAGTTGGCCCGTCACTGCCTGCGCCTGCCCACTCAAGGCTCAGAAGCCGCCGCTTCGGTCGCGCCGTTTGTCAGCATCACCTCGCTGATGATCGTGCTGGTGGCCAGAGCGTGGAAGGGCGATCACTTCAAGCAAACCGAAGCCCTCAAAGCCGAGTTCGGCGTGTACGAATACTGACGGAGCAGGGGAGAGGATTCAAGGTTCGGCCCTGAATACAGACAACAACGGGGGAGAAATCGGAGCAGTTGCGCTCCGATTTCTCCCCCGTTGTTGGAACATTCCCCCAAGCCGTTTGATCTGGCCGCGCCCCGGACGGCCACCCAGTTAGGGTCGGGCGCTCCAATCCTTACTCAGCTTCAGCTTCAGCTTGATCGGCAACTCGGCGCTGCTCTGGCCCAACAAAATCTCGAAGTCGCCCGCTTCGGCCACCCAAGCATTTTGAGTGTCGTCAAAGTAGGCCAGCGAGCGCATATCCAGCTTCAACGTCACGGTCTGGCTCTCGCCTGCGGGCAAGCTGACTTTGGCGAATCCTTTGAGTTCCTTGTTGGGCCGCTCCAAGCTGGCGGCGACATCACGCAGGTAGAGCTGCACCACCGTTTGCCCAGAGCGCTCTCCGGTGTTGCGAACCGTCACGCTGACGCTGACGGACTCGCCGGGCTCAACCTGCTCGGCGCTCAGGGCTGCGTCCGAGAGTTCAAAGGTCGTGTAGCTCAGCCCGGAGCCAAAGGCAAACAGCGGCGTCGTGCCCGCTTTGTCGGCGTGGCGGTAACCGATAAACAGCCCTTCCCTATATTCCACGTGGCCGTTCTCGCCGGGATACTGCACGTCCGGCGTTTCGGGATGGGTCGGGTCGTCGCTGAGGCGGGCCACAAACGTTTGCGGCAATCGCCCGCCCGGATCGGCTATTCCCAGCAGGACGTCGGCAAAGGCGTGCCCGGCTTCCTGACCGGGAAACCAGCCTTGCAGCAGGGCGGGCACGGCGTCCAGCCAGGGCATCAAAACGGGCCCGCCGGTTTGCAGCAGCACCACTGTGCGCGGGTTGGCGGCCAGCACCGCGCTGACCAGTTCGTTTTGCTGGCCCGGCAAGTCCAGCCCCCAGCGGTCTACGCCCTCGGTTTCCCACTCGCCAGTGGTGCCGACACACACCACCGCGTACTCGGCCTCGCCCGCAATCCGAACCGCCTCAGCAAAAGCTGTTTCCGGCAGCGGGGCGCGGAAACCCAGCCGAACGGCGCTGAAGGACGCGACGCTGTGTTTGACTTCTTTGGGCTTAAACTCGATGACCGCGTGGTGCTCGCCCGCGCTCAAAAAGCGGCTGGCCCGCACTTCATCGCTGCCAAAAGCAAAGTATGTGCTGCCGGCTTGCCAGTTCGTCCAATTGTCGATGACTTCCTCGCCGTTCACACTCAGTCGGCTCAGGCCCGCGCTGTAAAGGCTCAGATCGTAGTCACCCGCATCTGGGGCGCTCAGGGTCAGGTTCAGGCGAACGTGCAACGAGTCGGCGCTGACGCCTTTGGGCAAGGCAAACCACATCACTTCGCTGCCCCGCCTTTGCTCGGTGGCAATGACCTGACCATCCGCACCGAGGTATTCAAGCTCAATCGCCGCGTCCAGCGTGGGCAAAAAGCGGGCATTGTCGCAGCCTTGTGCGTAAGTCACCCGGTTTTTGCCTAGCGCCGCTCTCAAGCCTTCCAGCGGTGAGACTTTGCGGTGGGCACTCATCTGAGCGCTGCCGCCGCCCATGACCTGCCCCGTATCCGCGTTCGGGCCGATCACGGCGACGCTTGCGCACGCTGGCAGCGGCAAGAGACCATCCTTATTTTTGAGCAAAACGGTGCCCTCCGCTCCGGCGCGGCGAATCAGGGCGCGGGTGTCTGGGCGCTCCTCGCCTTTCTCAGCGGCTTCGCTCACGTCGCGGGGGTGGGCGAAAGTTTCAGTGCGCTCAATGAGGCGCAAGACTTCGCCCGCTGCCCTGTGCACCGCTTGACGGGTGATGGGGTCATTTTGGGCTTCTTCCAGCAAATTGGTGCGGGCACGGCTCGGCCCCGGCATTTCCAGATCGAGGCCCGCCCGCAGCGACTCGCCGGAGCTGTAAGTGCCGCCCCAGTCCGACATGATCAGGCCGTCAAATCCCCACTCGTCACGCAAAATTTCGCTCAGCAGGCGCGGAGACTCGCTGACATACGTGCCGTTCACCTTGTTGTAACTGCTCATGATCGCCCACGGCTGGGCGTCTTTAACCACCATTTCAAAGGGCCGCAGGTACAACTCCCGCAGAGCGCGTTCGGGGATGTCGGAGCTGATGGAGTTGCGCTGGTATTCCGATTCGTTGCCGATAAAGTGCTTGACGGTGGCCGACACGCCGCCGGATTGCAGCCCCTGTACGTAAGCGGTGGCGAGTTTGCCGGTCAGGAAGGGGTCTTCGGCGTAGCTCTCGAAGTTGCGGCCATTGAGTGTACTGCGGAACAAATTGATGGTCGGAGCCAGCAGTACGCCCGCGCCCTTGTCGTGGGCTTCGCGGGCCAGCGAGACGCCCACTTCGCGCAGCAACTCCACGTTCCAGGTGCTGCCGAGCGAAATGCCTACCGGAAACGCCGCCGTCGGCGTGCCGCCCACCAAAGCTCCACCGCCGCGCACCCCAGCCGGGCCGTCGCTGACTTTGAGGGCGGGAATGCTCAAGCGGGGAATGGCTACCGTGCGCCAAGCGTCGGCTCCGGCCAGCAAGCTGATCTGCTCGTCTAAGGTGAGTTGGTCTAGGAGGGTGCTGAGATCGGGGGTGGGTGTGGTCATGAAGTACCTCTGGAGAATAAAGAAAAAGCTCAGCCACTCGGAAGAAAGGCCAAGCGCGAATGGTCAGTCTGCATGAGTAATCAAGCTCAAGCGCCGGGCGTGTCTAGGTTTTCAGGATACAGCGGTGTCAGGACGCAGGAGCGGCTGGGCGGCCAGCGCTGGGTCGTGCAAAATGCAGCGGGCCTGATGATCCGGCCCCACGTCGTACATCTTGGGTAGTCCGTCACGGCAAGCGGCGCGGGCGTGCGGGCAGCGCGGCTCGAAGGGGCAGCCTGGCGGCAAGTTGGAGAGGTCGGGCACCTCGCCGCGTGCCTCGACCCGTTGGGGGTGCATGGTCTCGTCAGGTTTGGGCGCGGCGCTCCTGAGCAGTTGGGTATACGGATGCTGCGGCGCGTCGATCACCTGCGGAGACGGCCCGATTTCCACGATGTAACCGGTGTACATCACTGAGACTCTATCGGCCATATAGCGTGCGCCCGCCAAGTCATGCGTAATAAAGAGCATGCTCAAGCCTTCCTGGTCTTTGAGATCAAGCAGCAGATTCATGATGTCGAGCCGGATCGACACGTCGAGCGCAGAGGTCGGCTCGTCGGCCAAAATCAGCTCGGGGCGGGCCGCCAGAGCGCGGGCGATCACGACCCGCTGGCGCTGCCCACCGGAGAGCTCGTGCGGTTTCTTGGCGGCCCAAGCCGCTCCCGGCGCGAGGCCCACCCGTTCCAGCAAGCTGTTGACCTGCGCTGAAACGTCTTTGCCTTTGGCGATCCCGTGAATGATCAGCGGGCGCGACAAAATATAGCCGATGGTGTTCAGCCCGTTGAGGCTGCCGTACGGGTCTTGAAAGATCATCTGCACGTGCTTGCGGAACTTGGTCAGCGCCGCGCCTTTAAGATTGTTGGGCACCGACTGACCGCTAAGTTTCATGCTGCCGCCGCTGGGTTCGTACAGGTGGGCAATCAAGCGGGCGATGGTGCTTTTGCCCGATCCCGATTCGCCCACCAAAGCCAGCACCTCGCCGCGCCCGATGCTGAGGCTGACATTGTTGACGGCGGTGACTTTCTTGCCGCCGCGCCCCACCGAAAAGACTTTGGTCAGGCCGCTCAGCTCAAGAGCGGGCACGCCGCCGACGTGAGGAGCGGGGAGATCCATCTCAGTCGCTGGCAAGGGCATGTTCCTCCTCGTACATCGCGGGTTTGACGGCGGGCGAGTGCAGGAAGCAGGCGACGCGGTGGACGGGTTCGCCTTCCTTGGAAAGATTGACGTTGGCGGGCTTTTTCACGTCACAAGTGCCGGGAATATGCACGGTGCAGCGCTCATAAAAGGGGCAGCCGGGGGTGTCCTGCGCCAGCGAAGGCGGGCGGCCCGGAATGCCCTCGCGCCGCTCGCGCTGGCCTGACAGCGGCGGAAAGGCGGTCATCAAGCGCTGGGTGTAGGGGTGCTTGGCGGCGGTGTAGATCTCCTGCGCCGGGGCTTCTTCCACCACCTCGCCCGCGTACATGATGGCGATACGGTCACTCATCTCGACCAACAAGCTCAGATCATGGGTGATGAAAATGATGCTGATGCCCAGTCGGCGGCGCACCTCGTTGATCTCCTGCAAAATCTGGCGCTGCACCACCACGTCCAGGGCGGTGGTCGGCTCGTCCATGACCACCAGCTTGGGCTCCAAGGCCAGTGCGATAGCGATCACGACCCGCTGTTTCATGCCGCCGGAAAGTTGGTGCGGAAAGGCGTCGAGGTAATCCGGGCGGATGCCGACCAGCTCAAACAGTTCTCTGGCGCGGGCTTCCAGCTTGGCTTTGTCGTGGACGCCGTGCGCCTGCATGGCGTCATAGACCTGCTCGCGAATTTTAATGACCGGATTGAGGATGTTCATGGACGCCTGAAACACCAAGCTGTACTGCTTCCAGCGGACGCGGCGCAGTTCTTCGGGCGTCAGCGAGAGCAGGTCTTGCCCCGAGAGCCGCGCCTCGCCGCCAAAAACTGCGCCGGGAGCGTCGAGCAACCTCGTGGCGGCAAAGGCCAGCGTACTTTTTCCGCAGCCGGACTCGCCTGCCAGCCCCAGAAACTCGCCGGGAGCCACGTCCAGCGACACGTCGCGCACCGCCCGCACTGGGCCGCTGGGCGTCAGGTATCCGGCGTCGAGGTGCTGAATACACAGCAGCGGGAGGGCGCTGGCGTCCACCACTTTGGCCACCGACTTGCGGCGCAGCACCTTGGTGGCCTTGCCCAGCTGGTTAGATTTGGGGTTGCTGATCTCATCGACGCCGAAATTCAGAAAGGCGAAGGCCATGCCCAGAATCGAAATGCCCAGACCCGGAGCCGCCACCCACCACCACGCGCCCTGCAGCAGCGCGTTTTTGGCCTGCGCCCAGTAGAGCATGGTGCCCCAGGTGACTTTACTGACGTCCCCAATGCCGATAAACGACAGCGCCGCTTCACTGAGTACGGCGTAGAGAGCGGTGCCGAAGAAATTGGCGGCGATGATGCCTGCCAGATTCGGCAGCATTTCTTTGAAGATGATGCGGGCCGGACTTTCGCCAGTCGATACGGCGGCGTGAATAAAGTCGCGGTTGCGCAGCGTCAGCGCCTGCGATCTCAGCACCCGCGCTCCCCAAGGCCAGCCGGTCAGCGAGATGACCAAAATAATGGCCCAGATGCCGCCGCCGCGCAAAAAAGCGCTGACGATAATCAGCAGCGGCAGCCCCGGCAACACCAAAAAGACGTTGGTGATGGTGTTGATGACCTCACCCGTGCGGCCCCCGTAATACGCGGCGCTCAGCCCCAGCGCCGTGCCAATGGCTGTGGAGATGACCCCCGACGCGACGCCGATCAGCAGCGTCAGCCGAGCGCCGTAGAGCAGTTGGGTGAAGATGTCTTGGCCCAGCGCGGTGGTGCCGAGCAGGTGGCCCACGCCGGGCTTGATCCACGGATCGAAGGTGCCCCGACTCGGGTCGTAGCTGCTGATGAGCGGGGCCAGCAGCCCCAGCACCAGCATCACCAGTATGATGGCCGCGCCGGTGGTGGCACGCGGTGAGCGCCAAATTACACCGAGTGGGCCAGCCCGCAGCCACGCCAGCGGCGTCAGCCGAACAATCGGAATCGCGGTCATGTGGTTTTCCTGTTCACCGGGTTCTCCCTCATTCCTGGCCGTCCCGGACGCGGGGATCGAGCACGGCATACAGCATGTCCACGATAAAATTGGCGATCAGCACGGCGGCCGCGATCAGCAGGAAAATGGCCTGCATCAGCGGGTAATCCACGGCGGCCACCGCGCTGTAAAGGTAAAAGCCCAGGCCCGGATAACTGAAGACCGTTTCGACCAGAATCGAGCCGCCCACCACGAAGCCCAGCGCCATCCCGAAGCCGGTCAGGCTGGGCAGCAGGGCATTTTTGAGAACGTAGCGGTTGACGATGCGGCCTTCGCTGAGGCCCTTGGCGCGGGCAAACGCCAGATAATCCTCGCCCATCACGCCCATCACGTTGTTGCGCATGGTCATCAGCCAGCCGCCCGCCGCCGTCACGATGATGGTGACGGCGGGAAGGGCGGCGTGGCGCAGCATCGAACTCCACCATTTGGCCGTCCAAGCGTCCCCGATAAACGGATCTAAGTTGCCGCTCAGCGGAAAGACGCTCGATTTGAGCGCGAAGAGATACAGCAGCACCAGTCCCAACCAGAAGTACGGCACCGAGTTGAGAAACAGCGCCACCGGTGGCATCCAGTCGGCCAGTGGATGGCCGCGCTTCCAAGCGCTGTAAAGGCCCAGCCCGCTGCCCAGCAAAAAGGAAATGACGGTGGTCACGCCGATGAGTCCAATCGTCCACGGCGCGGCCTGCGTCACCACGTCGATGACCGGCGTGGGAAACTGGCTCATCGAGCGGCCAAAATCGCCGCGCAGCAGATTGCCGAGGTAGTGAACATACTGCATGAAAATGTTGCCCTGATCGTTGAGGCCGTAGGCCAGCCGCAGCGCGTCGGCGGCGGCTGGGCTGAGTTGGCCCTGATACCTGGCCATCATCGCGCCCACCGGATCGCCGGGAACGAGGCGCGGCAAAATGAAATTGAGCGTGGCCGCGATCCACAGCGTCAGTACCAGTATCCCAAGTTTGCGAAGCAGATAATTCATGGTTCGGCCTCCAACCGCAGCCCGTCCAGAGGGCCACAGCACAACAAACCTCCGCAAAAAATGGAAAGGAAACGCTGCCGCGTGACGGCTCTCCGTTGCCGAGTGACGACGCGCTTTCTTGGGGGGAGTTGATGTTCAGCAGCATAATACGTCCGCCGACGTTGCCGTTAGCCTTGCTGCTGGTACAAGTATTTTGATCGTTGAAAAGGCCGCTGAAGGATGCGGTGGTTTACAGGTACGGGTAGCCGAGTACCCCTAGAGAATCAGAGTGGATGGCAGGTGCAGTCAGCCGCAACAGCACTGGGGAGACCAGCGCAGCGTAAAGGGCAAACGGAAGGGGTGAACCTTAACTCAGCTCTCGCCCGCGCCCCAGCTCCAGCAGCTTGTCGGCCAGCCCGCCCCGGTAAGGTCGCGCCGACGCGGTGTTGTCTGCGGCGGCGTCCCGAATCAAGCGGGTAAGTTCTTCGTTGAGATCCACCAAGTAGGGGTGCAAATCAAACAGCAGCTCGCGGTTACTGCCTTTCTCTAGAGCGCTGAGCAAGCGGTGGTAAGCGGCCCGCCCAGCTTGCAATTGGGCCAAAGCGTCGGCTTGGCCTGAATCGAGTGCCAGTTGCTCGGCGGCTCTGAGCAGTGCTTCCGCACGCGGCCCCAAGCGGTGCGGCAAAAAGAGGGTGTCGGCCAAGAGGTGCAGGTCGCTCAGCTCGGCACCAGGGCCAAATTCCGGCAGCCAAGCCTTCAGTGCCCGCTCGCCCGATTCTTCAGCGTTCCACTCCACGTCGCCCGCCGCGTAATCGGCCAAACTGTGCAGGCCCGCAAAATTCGGCTCGAAGGGGGTATTCGGATTTGACAAAATGCCCGAGACTTCGCCGCGCAGTTCCAGCGGTCTGCCGCCGTAGGGCCCCAAGTGCAGGCGGTGAATGGTGTAATCGCTGACGTGCAAATTATCCCAAATCAGCGGCTTGCGCCCCAACACTTGCGCCACTTCACGCACCGACTCGGCGCTGATCTGCGGTGAGACGATCAGCGGCCCCGTCCACAGCACTTCGGTGCCGCTGTCTAAGCGGGCCACCCCGCGCAGATACGGCGACTCGGCCACCGAGGGCTGGGCCATCTCGCCGCAGTATTCGGTGGGGCAAAACAAGAGCAGGCCGTCTATTCCCTGCGCCCGCAAGTGCCGGCGCAGCGTGTGCGTGATGTCCACCTGCTCGGCGGCCTGCGCGGCCCTATCGGCTTGGTTGGGAATGTCGTCAAACAGCAGAGCAAAGTCGCGCACACCCAGAGCAACCACAGAGTCCACTTTTTCCAGTAGGGCGGCCCGATCCGCTTCATCTTGCCAGTTGAGGTCAAGGCCCGGAGCCAGCGCGTAGACAAAGTCCACGCCGCGCTGCTGGGCCGCCTCGACCAGTTCACCCAGCGAAAGCCGCTCGGCTTCGGGGTACGCTTCACGCCAGCGGGCGCGGTGGTACAGATCATCTTTGGGCGCGTAGAGATACGTGTTCATGCCCCAGCCCTGCATCCAGCCGAGCAGCCGAGAGCGCTGAAACGCCGTCCAGGGGCGGCCATAAAAGCCTTCAATCACGCCGAGCAGTTGCATGGTTCGTTCCTCCTCGATAGCTTTGTCCACCTGCACTGTGGCGCTTCTGAGAACACCGTCCAACTAGCAGCGCTTCACGGAGTCTTAAATGCTGAGAGTGGGCGCTAAAGAATATATATAATAGTATTCAATAGTCTGAGTACACTCCCCTCTCACCAGTTTTCCAACTCATTCTTAAGCCCCTCATCCGCCCATTTCGCATAAATCTCCGCCGTCGCCACCGAAGCGTGGCCCAGATGGCGGGCCACATCTTGGAGTGAGCGGCCCGATTTCACGAGGCGGGTACCCGCGCTGTGACGCAAAGCATGGAGTGACAAGAAAGGAACATTCGTCTGCAGACAAACGCGGCGCAGACGCAAACGAGCCGCTTCAGGTGTGCCGCCGACAACAAGAAGGTCAGCCGATTCGGTTCGCCGCTCCAGCAGAGCCCGCTTGAGTGAAGCCGAAAGACTGACCCAACGCCGCTTGTTGCCCTTGCCCAGCACCTGTAAGCGACTGGCTTCAAGTTCTACGTCACTCCATTTGAGCTTGACCATCTCTGAAGCCCGCAGTCCAGCATGTGCACCGAGGAGAACGGTCACACGGTGGCGGGCATCACCAGTTTGCAGCAGCGCTTCGATAGCAGGTTGCGGGTACGGAAAGCGTTTATCCCAGCGGGCCACCTGATCGGCCTTGACCTTCACGTCACGGAAAGGGTCAGCGTCCGTGGCATCCGCCCAGCGCAGCGCCCGGTATAGAGCCCGCGCTCCGGCTAAATACACATTGACCGATGACGTAGACAGTGGACGCGGCCCGGACGCTGGCGTGGCGCGGCTGGTTGCCAACTTAGCATCCACTCTAGTTTTACGCTTCCGCTCAAGCACCAGCAACCCCGCCTCCAACTCGCGGGCAAACAATGAGCCTTGATCAGCTTTGGGGCGCAGCAACCCCACCGCATGCCGCTCAGTAAACAGTAGCCAGAACCGCAGACCATTGCGGTAAGTTCGCAGGGTGTGACGACTGCCTTGGCTGCTGTGCAAAGTGTGGTGGGCCACCGTCAGTGACCACAGGTTCACCAGATCACGGTCACGGGCAGCCCGCACCGCGTCGCGGCGACGTTGCTCCGGCTCCAGCCACAACCGGGCTTGACTCAGCGGCTCAGTTTCCGATAACACCAGACTGAGAGATGCAGAAGGCCGATCCGCTTGAAGTTCAAGCCAGAGATCAGGGTCGCTCATCGTTTTTGATAATAACACTTATCAAACGTCGCAGAAAGCACAGACGAAAGTATTTCCCTAAACCGACATTCAATCCCCAAGCTGTCAAGCTGGACGAGATGAATAAACGAACCTCGTACTGGCAGCGTGGCTGTCTTCTGGTCGCCGCACTCGCTATCGCGCCAGCTTTAGCTCAGAGCGGTAATCAAGTACAACTTCTCAAAGTCGGCAGCGGATTTGAGCGCCCCACCAGTATCACCAACGCTGCGGACGGTTCAGGGCGGCTGTTCGTGGTCGAACAAGGTGGACTGGTGAAGGTGCTGCGCGGCACTCGAGTCGAAGCGCAACCCTTTTTAGATGTACGCAGCTTGACCCGTGCAGGCGGTGAGCGCGGCTTACTGGGACTGGCTTTCGATCCCAAATTCAGTCAGAACGGCAGACTTTTCGTGGACTACACCAACCTCAACGGCGACACTGTTATTGCGCGGTATACCGCCGTGGGTGGCAAAGTGAATCCCGCCTCAGCCAAAGTACTGCTCACCATCAAGCAGCCGTACAGTAACCACAACGGCGGGCAGCTCGCCTTTGGGCCAGACGGCTTTCTCTACGTTGGCATGGGCGACGGCGGCAGCGGTGGCGATCCACAAAACAATGCCCAGAATCTGGGCAGTCTACTCGGCAAACTCTTGCGGCTCGACGTGCGCAGTGGGAGCTACACCGTGCCTAAAGACAATCCATTTATCAACACAGCTGGGGCACGCGGAGAGATTTTTGCTTACGGGCTGCGCAATCCTTGGCGCTTCAGCTTCAGCTCGGCCGGATTACTGATCGCCGATGTGGGCCAAAATAAATACGAAGAAATCAACTTGCTTCCAAAAGGCAGCGCGGGCGGTGAGAATTACGGCTGGCGTTTGAAAGAAGCTGCCGCTTGTTATGAACCCGCTTCCAACTGCAACTCAGCCAAAACGAAGTTACAAGACCCCATCTTGAGTTATGACCACACCCAAGGCAACTCGGTAACAGGCGGTTATGTCTACCGGGGCCAAGGTTTACCAGCCCTGCGTGGGCAATATATTTATGGCGATTTTGGCAGCGGCACCATCTGGGCTGCCGTGCCGAGCAGCGCAAAGTGGAAGACCAACAAAATGCTGGACACCGAACTGAGCATCTCGACTTTTGGGGAAAGCGAGGCAGGCGAATTATATTTGGCCGATTATGTGTCAGGGACGGTCTATCAGTTTGTGGCGAAATAAAAGGAAAAAGCGGGTACGGTGGGTGGTGAGTTAGAAAGTTTTACGGGGTAGAACCATGAGAGTTATAGGCGTGAGTGTATATATTCTAATCGAGACGTCTTCACCACTGCGCTGCCTCGCAAAAGCAGATAGCGGCCGCTGGCCGCGCGAAAAGGCATAATAGCCGGGTGATTCAGCGTCTGAGGAGCCAACTTTGGCCGGTGTGTTGCCTCGGTGTACTGCTCGGTTTGGGCGGCGGGGTCAGTGCTGCCGATCCCATTTCTACCGGCACGACGCCGCTTTCCGTGAGCAGCGTAGCCGACTCTGACCGCGACGGCTATCCCGACGCCGCCGAATTGGTGGGCCAAGACCGTGAGCGCTTCGCCGATTGGTTTGCGTCCATTGCCCAGAGCCAGTATTACGGCATGAACAAAGACTGGCTGCCCGCTGACCGCGACTGCGGCGGGCTGCTGCGCTACGCTTTCATCAATGCCCTGATGCCACATGACGCTGTATGGCGCTCCAAATTCAAGTTTCTGCCGCGTCCCCAATCGGGCGACGTGCAGGCTTTCGGATACCCTCTGCCGATCATCAGCCGCTCGGTGTTCCGCACAGCGGGCGGGGCTTATCAGGTGGGCGACATCGAAGCGGGCAAATTGGTCGGCCGCACGGGAGTGCAGTACCTCGCCAACTACTCGATGGTCAGGGTTTCGCGGGAGATGGCGGCGGCCAAACGCGGCGACCTGCTGATTTTTATTCGGCCCGACTTGCGCTCGTATCACAGCATGGTCTACTTGGGCGGCGGCAACGTCGTCTACCACACCGGGGCCAGCCCAGCCGAAGGCGGCGAGGTGCGGCTACTGACCGTGCAGAGCTTGCTGAGATATGCCGAGCGGGCTTTTCATCCAGCCAGCAGCAACCCCAACTTTCTGGGTGTATACCGCTGGAAGATTTTGAATTGACGCAGCAAGCGGATTCTCACGCCCTCTGAAATAAAGATATGAGATAAAGACTTGCTTAAGAATGCGGCGCAAGACACGCTTGGCTTACACTGAGAAAAAGCACTTCACACCGCTCAAAGGGGCAAGCATGCAAGGCAGACAGGTACAGCGCAAATGGCTCACCGGTGTTCTCCTCTCCACGGCTCTGGTGGCGGGTCTAGCGCCCGCACAGCGCAACGTATCGATTTACGGCGGCGTCTTTCAGGGGGGCCAGGCTGTCAAGGTGGAAGTCTACGCGCCTGCTGGAACGGTCTTCACTGTGCGGCGGGTACTTGACCCGGCCAGCTTGTTTGCCGCCTCGCCCGACCCGCACCAGCCCAAGCTCAGCGCTTCGCAGCAGTCCGCGCCGATTCGCAGCGTGACCTTGCGGCGCAGAGACGATTCGCTCAACCTCGGCACACTGCCCAGCGGCGTTTACACGGTAGGCACCGGCAACCTCGCCGCCGTGGTGGTGGTCAGCAATCTGGGCTTGGTCGTCAAGCGCGACCAGAACCAAGTCTTGATTTATACCGCTGACCGGGAAAGCGGCCAGACGCGGGCAGCCCAGATCAATTTGCTCGGCAGCAAACAGAGCGTGCAGGCCAGCGTGGACGGCGTGGCCCGCTTGACGCGCAAGGCCGACGCCAACAGCGACAAGGAGACCTACCTCGCCCATATCGGCAACGACTGGGCCATCAGCGGCGCGAACTGGAACAGCTACGCCGCTCCGCTGGTGCGCGGCTACGTCTACACCGACCGGCCCGTCTACCGCCCCGGCCAGCACGTGGATTTCAAGGCGGTGCTGCGGCAGGCCGGGAGCCTTAAAGCACTGGCGGGTACTTCGGTGCGGGTCGTGGTCAAGTCGCCCAACGACGACGAGGTGTTCAGAAAAACCCTGATGACCGACGCCTTCGGTTCGCTGAATGCCGGACTGGATTTGCCTGCCGGAGCCAAGCTGGGCGAGTATTATTTTTCCCTGTCACCCGAAGGAACCGACGACGACCAGACCGACATCAGCGGCAGTTTTCAGGTGGAAGCCTACCAGAAGCCCGAATACGCCGTGACCATCCAAGCCGACCGCAAAAGGGCGGTGCAGGGCGACAAGGTCAATGTCCGCATCTCGGCCCGTTACCTGTTCGGGGGCAATGTCAGCGGAGCGATTGTCAATTACAACGTGACCCGCGCTCCTTATTATCCGCCCGGCTTTGACAGCGAGTATCTGTCGCCCGACAGCGAAGGCACGGATTACGGCTCGGACTTGGTGATTCAGGATCAAACGCGGCTCAACGCCAACGGTGATTTGGATTTGACCTTACCACTGGAAAAAGACGCGAGCGGCAACCCGGTCAGCTACCGCATCGAAGCCGAGGTGGAAGACGAATCGCGCCGCACCGTCAGCGCCCAGACCCGCGTGATCGCTTTTCCGGCCAGCTTGAACGTGGAAGCCGACACCGACGGCTATGTGTACGGTGTCAACAAGCCGATTGGCATTTCGCTCGATACCCGCGACCTGAAAGACGTGGGCCGCGCCGCGCCGGTCACGTTGGATCTGGTGCGGCAGAGTTACGACTACGACAAGAAGAAAAAGACCTGGGTGCTCTCTGAAAAACGGCTCTCGCGCAGCCAGGTGCAGACTGGCGCAGACGGCAGAGCGGCCACCACCCTGAGTGCCCCGCGCGGCGGCGGCTACTTGCTGCGGGCCAGCGTCACCGACTCACAGGGGCGCGTCAGCACTTTCGAGAACTTCGTATGGGTACTCAAACCCGGCGAGGATTACGGCTGGAACTACCGCGACCTCTCGGTGAGGCTGGACAAAAAGAGCTACGCGCCGGGCGACACCGCCACCGTATTGGTGGGCAATCCGAAGCCAGGTGCGCCCGTTCTGGTGACGCTGGAAGGCGACAAACTCAGAAGCTCCACGGTGCTGCGCGGCACAGGCGCGGTGCTGACCTACTCGTTTCCGGTCACGGCGGACATGGCCCCCAACATCTACGTGGCAGCGGCGGCACTGGGTGACGGGCAACTGTATAGCAACGACGCCCACGTCAAAGTTCCGCGTGTGGGGTCGGCGCTGACGGTGAAAGTCACGCCTGCCAAAGCCCGCTACGCCCCCGGCGACACCGGCAAGCTCAGCGTGGACGTGAAGGACGCGGGTGGCAAAGGCGTGGCGGCTAATCTGGCGCTGGGCGTAGTGGATCAGGCGATTTATCTGGTGCAGCCCGACAACGCCACCCCGATTGCTCAGGTTTTTGACGCCCTGCGCGACAACGCGGTGGGCACCAATTCCAGTCTCAATTTTTATTTTTCACAGGTGGGAACCACGGCGAACGCGCCCAAACCGATGGCCATCAAGCCCGCCTTTGCTCAGGACAAGCAGGCCCGCGCCGCCGACGCCAGCACCGCCGACAGCGTGACGCCGCGCCAGGATTTCAAAGACACGATTTTGTGGCTGCCCAACCTCATCACCGACGCGCAGGGCCACGCTGAAGTGGACGTGAAATTCCCCGACAACTTGACCACCTGGATCGCCACCGCCCGCGCCCAGACCCAGCTTCCGCGCTTCGGGCAGGCGACCGCCAGCACCATGACCACCAAAGACGTGATCGCCCGCTTGACTCTGCCAACCTTTTTGGTGCGCGGCGACACGGTGACCCTTTCGGGAATCGTCAACAACACGCTGGGCAGGCCCGTGATGGGCAACGTCAGCGCTGTTTTGAATGGACTGACCCCGCTCGGCGGCGCGGCGCTGACCCCAGCTGGCGCGGCCATCAACGTGGCGGCCAACGGGCGTACTCGCAGCGACATGCAGGTGCGGGCGGGCAATGTCGGCACGGCGGACGTGACCTTCACGGCCCGGACAGGTTCCGGCAATGACGCATTGAAATTACCGCTGCCGATCAAAGCTCGCGGTTACGAGGTCAGCCAGACAGCGGTGGGCAGCGCCTCTAAGCCCAGCGTGACGCTCAACATTCCGGTGGACACCAACCTCAGCACGCTCGATCTGAGCCTGAGCCTGACGCCCTCGCTGCTCTCGGCGGTGTCGCCCGCACTGGAATATCTGGTGGGCTATCCCTACGGCTGCACCGAGCAGACCATGAGCCGCTTTTTGCCCGCGCTGCTGGCCAAGCAAAATCTGGGCAGCGCCGCTCTGCCGCAGAGTGTGACCAAGAACCTGCCGGATATCGTCAGCAGCGGCTTGGCAAGGTTGCAACTCTTCCAGCATGAAGACGGCGGCTGGAACTTCTGGCAGTGGGACGACAGCACACTGGAGATGAGCGCTTACGTGGTGGAGGGCCTCCTGCGGGCCAAGCAACTCGGCGCGGCAGTGGACAACACCATGCTGGACAATGGCCTGAAGTACCTCACTAAGAATGCCAGCAACCCCAAAGCGCGGCAAGCCGAGCGGGCCAGCGCTTACCGCGCCCTCGCGGACGCTGGACGGCTGGACTTGGCCGGACTCAACACCTTTGCTCGCCGCAAAGACCTCGCGCCCTACGCACTCGCCGAAACCGCTCTGGCGCTGCAAAAGCTGGGCCAGACTCAGGCCGCCAAAGACGTGCTCGACCGCCTCAAGGCGCAGCGCATCGGCAGCAACAACGGCTCGCTGATCCACTGGGAAACACCCAAGCGCGGCAAGACCTACTGGTACGACTTCTGGGATGACAACAGCGTGCAGGTCACGGCCACCGCCCTAGAAGCTTTGGCGCAACTGGAACCGGGCAGCCCGCTGATTCCTAATATCTCCCAGTGGCTGCTCAGCAACCGGCGCGGCCCCAAGTGGCTCAGCACCCAAGACACCACCAGCGTGATTATCGCCGCGCTCGCTCTGAAGCCGCCCGCACCCGTCAGCAGCGAAGTCAAAGTGACGTTGGACGGCCTCAGTGCCGGAAGCGCCACGCTCAGCGGCACCGAGGCGGCCACCTTGAAACTGAACACCGGCGGCCTCAAAGCCGGGCCACACACCGTCACGATGCAGGGCGCTCCGGCGGGCCTGACCTTCAGCAGTCAACTGAGTTTCAGCCGCGAACCCGCCGAACTCCACGCCGACGCCAGCAAAGGCTTTGAGCTTCGCCGCGAATACCAAAAACTCACCCCCATCTGGGACGAGAAAGGCAAGCGCTACACCTATCAGCGCACGCCACTCCTAAAGGGCGGACAGATGCAACCCGTCACGGTGGGCGACCTGATTCTGGTGACGCTGACGGTTAAGCCGTCGCAGCAAAGCGCCCGCTATCTGCTCATCAGCGATCCGATTCCGGCAGGCATGAAAGCCCAAGACGAACGCAGCCTCGCGATTGCCGGCCTCAAAGACCCTGACGAATACAACTGGGAAGATTGGAATTACTGGTACGCCGGACGCGACCTTCTCGATGACCGGGTAGACCTCTATGCCGATTACTTGTCGGGCAAGCAGACCATGACTTATGTGCTGCGTGCCCAGACGCCCGGCACCTTCACCGCCCTGCCCACCCACGCTTTCTTGATGTACGACTCCGACGTGGAAGGCTACGGCTCGGCAGCGACGTTCACGGTAAGAGACCGGGGGGAGTGAGGAGGGGGTGGGTCAAAGCGTCGTCCAAACCAAATAGGCTTATCCAGACGCTTCTCTTCGCTCTGCTGCTCTCCCCCACCGCTCAGGCCTTTCAGGTACAGCACGGCGGCCTGAGCGTCAGTTACAGCGACCCGCGTGACCGCCTGCAACTCGGCACAGTTTTTAAGGCTTGGGACGCGGCAGCCAGAGACTTGAAGGCCCTCGGGCTGCCACCGCCCACTCAGGTGCGAATTGAGGCAGCCAGCAGCGCGGCAGATTTTGCCCGGCGCACCGCCGAACCGGCCAACATTGCCGCCAGCACACAGGGCGCAGTCATCTCTACCCAGCGGCTCACCGCTTTGGCGCTCAGCGGACGGCTGCCCCTGACCATTCGCCACGAAGCGTTTCACACCGCTCAGCCTGCCGGAATCCCGCGCTGGCTGGCCGAGGGGCTGGCCCGCACGTTCAGCGGCGAGGCGGCGAGCGACCCGCAGGGGCCGACCGGACTGAGCCGCTTGAGCAGTGACGCGCTGAGTGAAGAACTGCTGGGCCGCAACCCCACTCGGCTGGCCGCCGCTTATGTGGAGGCGGCGCGGCGGACAGGGCAGTTGGTCAAGCGCAGAGGATGGAAGGAGGTTATCAAGGAACTGGGAAAACTTTGAAGGGAGCGTTTTGAATTCTGCTTCAAAAGCTCAGGAGCCAAACCGAACCTGAACTTTTATCAAGCCCCGCTGTGTAAAGCTGGGCCGCTGACGGGCACAGTCGCCGCGTCCTCTTTGCCTCGCCAACCCAGCAAACGCAGGGCGTTGGCAGTCACGATGGCAGTGGCCCCAGTGTCGGCCAGAATCGCCATCCACAGATTGGTGTAGCCGAGCAGAGTGGTGACCAGGAAAATGGCTTTGAGACCCAGCGCAAAGCCGATATTCCAGCGGATGTTGGTCATGGTGTCGCGCGAAAGCTGCACCAGATCGGCCACGCCCGAAACCCGTCCACGCAGCAAGGCGGCGTCGGCAGCTTCGAGGGCCACGTCGGTGCCGCCTCCCATGGCAATGCCGACATCAGCTTTGGCAAGCGCCGGAGCGTCGTTGATGCCGTCACCGACCATCGCCACATCGCCGTCTTGGCGCAGCTCGCCAATTAAGCGCAGCTTGTCTTCGGGAAGCAGTTCGGCCCGCACGTCCAGGCCCAACTGAGCGGCAATGGCTTTGCCGGTGCGGGCATTGTCGCCGGTCAACATCACAGTCTTGACACCCATCGCTTTGAGGCGGGCAATCGCCTGCGCCGCGTCGGGTCTGGCTTCGTCGCGAATAGCCACCACACCCAGCACCTGATCCGAACTGTGCAGCACCACCACGGTTTTCCCGGCTTCTTCAAAGGCCGTGAGGCGTTGCTGAAGATCTGGCGCGAGGTTTAAGGTGCTGGCGACATGCTTGGGCGAGCTGACAAACAGGGGGCGGCCTTCCACGGTGGCCGTCACGCCTTTTCCGGCGAGGGCGGCGGCGGCTTCAGCAGCAGGCACACTCAGGCCCGCCGACTTGGCCGCGCCGCTGATGGCCTGCGCCAGCGGATGCGAGCTTCCAGCTTCCACGGCGGCGGCGAGGCGCAGCACTTCCGACTCTGACAAGGCCGCGCCCAGCACGTCGGTGACGCGCGGCTGGCCCGCCGTCAGGGTGCCGGTTTTGTCGAAGGCCACCGTTTTGACACTGCCGATGGTTTCCAGCGCCGCGCCGCCCTTGATCAGCAGTCCGCGCCGGGTGCCCGCGCTCACGGCGCTGGTAATCGCGGCGGGCACGCTCAGCACCAAAGCGCAGGGGCAACCGATCAGCAGCAAGGTGATGCTCTTGTAAAGCCACAGATGCCACTCGGCCCCCAGCAGCAGCGGCGGAATAAGCGCCACCAGCGCCGACACCAGCACCACGCCCGGTGTGTAGAGGCGGCTGAAGCGGTCGATGAAGCGGGCGGTGGGAGCCTTGCTGCCCTCAGCTTCCTCGACCAGGTGAATGATGCGGGCGATGGTGTTGTCGGCGGCGGCCTTGTCGACCTTGACGGTCAATACACCGCTGCCGTTGATGCTGCCTGCGAACACCGCGTCGCCCACGTTTTTGTCCACCGGCATACTCTCGCCGGTTACGGGGCTGTCATCTAAGCTCGATTGACCCGCCGTGATGCTGCCGTCGGCGGGCACCCGGCTGCCGGGGCGCACCTGCACCATTTGCCCGACTTCCAGGGTGTCGGCGGGCACTTCGCGCATCTCGTTGCCGTCCATCAGGAGCGCTGTCTTGGGCGTCAGGGCCGAGAGCGCCTGAATGCCCGCCCGCGCCCGGCCCGCCGCCACACCTTCGAGGAGTTCGCCCACCGCGAAGAAGAACACCACCACCGCGCCCTCCGCCGCTTGCCCGATCAGCACCGCACCGATGGCCGCGAGTGACACCAGCAAGTTGATGCTGAAAAAGTCGCCCAACCGGGCACTCGCCACCGCACTTTTGGCCAGTGGCCAGACGCCCAGTAAGGTGGCGGCCACGTAGCCGTAGAGGGCGAGCTGAGGAGCCACGAAGCCGAACACCCACGCCAGCGCCAGCAGCACACCCGAGGTCAGCACCAATTTGCCCTGAGTGCCTTTGTACCAGAGGGTGTTGGGCGGCAGGACTTCATGGGTGTGGCCCGCGTGATCCTGTCGAGCATGGTCATGCGAGTCGTGGTCGTGGCCCGCATGACCATGCTCGGGGCTTTTGGGTTGAACGGGAGCAGCCCGCAGCGTCGGCGTGTAGCCGAGTGAACGCAAATGGGTTTCCAGGGTCTGGCGCGGAGTCTGGGCTTCGTCAAGTTCAAGGATCAGGGTCTGCTTGGTGAAACTGGTCTTGACTTCCCCGGTGCCGGGCAAACGCCCCACCACCCGCTCGACTTTTTGCACGCAACTGGCGCAGTCCATGCCCTCCACGAAGTAGGTCAGGCTAGAAGCCTCGGAGACGGAAGGCAAGGAAGGAGGACGGGTCATGTCTCAGTATACCTGAATGACTGCTCATATGTTGGTTTGAGCGTGGAAGGCCAGGTCAGCACCCGATAGCAGCCAAGATTACCAAGCGCCGCTGCAAGGTTTGACACGTTGAAGCGGATGAAAGCCTTGATTCCGTTTCCACTCGTCCAGAACCCGAAAGCGGGCCAGCCATGAGCGCCCAAGAACGCGCCGCCGTGATCGCCGCCCTCAACGGGCCAGCCGTAACAGCTCCGACCCGCGCCACCCTGCTGGAGCGGCTGGACGCCCGCTATGAGCGGCAATTTCTGAGCGAAACAGAGTTCGCTCGGCTGCGAGCGGTGGCCGTCCGACTGGTGCCGCACGACCCCGCCGAGATGGACTTGAGCGGCCTAATCGACCAGCGTCTCCACCAAAACTTATCGGACGGCTGGCGCTACGCCGACACCCCCGCTGACGGCCCGGCGTATCAGGGGCTGCTGGCGGCCTTGCCAAGCAACTTTGAAACGCTCTCCGGTGACGAGCAGGACGCCGCCATTCACGAGTTGCAAGCCAGTCAGCCGCACCCGTTTGAAGACCTTCTGGCCGAGCTGACCGAAGGTTTTATGGCCCACCCCTTGACCCAGTACCGCTTTGGCTACGCCGGATTTATGGACGCGCCGGGCTGGCCGAGGGTAGGGCCGAATGAATTGGAAGCGCGGGAGATCGCTTACGGGGAGTCCGGAAATGACCAATAATCCTGAGCTGGACGTGCTGGTGATCGGCACCGGAGCGGGCGGAGCGCCGCTGCTGGCCCGCCTGGCCGCCGCTGGGCTGCGGGTGCTGGCCCTCGAAGCGGGCGTGCGCCACCGCCCCGCCGAGATGCCCACCGACGAAGTGGCGCAGGCCGGGCTGTTTTGGATGGACGAGCGGCTGTCGGCGGGCAAAGACCCGGTGGGCTTCGGGCGCAACAACTCCGGGCGCGGAGTCGGCGGCAGCACCCTGCACTACACTGCTTACACTCCCCGCGCCCAGCCCGACGACTTTGAGCTGCTTAAGGAATTTGGTCAGGGCGTGGACTGGCCGCTGAGCTACGCCGACTTGGAACCGTATTACGACGAGGTCGAGCAGTTCCTGGGCGTGTCCGGCCCCAGCGAGTACCCCTGGGGGCCGCCCCGTCAGCGGCCTTACCCACACCCGGCCTTGCCACTCAACGGCGCGGCGCTGCTAATGGAGCAGGCCGCCCAGCAAAGCGGCATCCGCACCTCGGCGGCGGCCAACGCGGCGCTGAGCCGACCCCAGGAGCAGGAAGGTTACGGTCTGCGCCCGGCGTGCAGCAACCGGGGTTTTTGTCAAGCGGGCTGCTCCACCGGGGCCAAAGCCAGTCTGGACGTAACCTATCTGGCGCTGGCCGAGGCGAGGGGCGCAACCATCTGGGAGGGGGCACAGGTCACCAAGCTGCTGATGAAGGGAGGCCGTGTCAGCGGAGCAGAATTCGTGCGCGGCGGCAAAACCCAGACCCTGCACGCCCGGCAAGTGGTGCTGGCGGCGGGGGCCATCGAAACGCCCCGGCTGCTGCTGCTCAGCGGCGTCGGGAATAGCAGTGAGCAGGTCGGGCGCAACTTCATGGCCCACGTCGGGGTGCAGGTCTGGGGCCTGGTGGACGACGATCTGCGGCCCTATAAAGGCATTCCCGGCGGCCTGATCAGCGAGGATTTCCACCGGATACCGGGGCTGGTCGGCGGCTACCTGCTGCAATCGCTGGGCGTCATGCCAGTGACCTATGCCACCCAGTACGCACGCGGCACCGGCAAATGGGGCGCAGCCCTCAGCGAGCACCTGAGCCAGTACAACCACGTGGCGGGCATCAATGTCTTGGGCGAATGCCTGCCTTACGCCGGGAATTTCCTCGAACTGTCCAGCGAACTCGACGAGCGCGGGCTGCCCAAACCGCTGATTCACTTCAGCTTCGGTGAGAACGAGCACCGGATGGCCAAACACGCCGAAACGGTGATGCGTGACCTCTGGGCCAAGATCGGCGCACGCGAAGTCTGGGCGCTGCCCCGCGCTGCACACACCATCGGCACCGCCCGGATGGGCCACGACCCGAGCAGCAATGTGGTGGACGCCTTCGGACGCTCTCACGACACGCCGGGATTGTGGATTTGCGACAACTCCACCTTTCCCAGTTCGCTGAGCGTCAATCCGGGCCTGACCCAGATGGCGCTGAGCCTGCGAACCGCCGACGCCCTGATTGCCGAGTTGAAAGCGTGAGCGAACCGCGTCTGGTGCTGGTTCACGGCTTCGGCACTTCTGCGCATTTGTGGCGGCGGGTTCGCGCTGGGCTCGCCGCAGAGCCGCTGACCCCAGATTTGATGGGCTTCGGGGACGCGGCGGCGCTCGGAAAGCTGGGCCAGACCACCGGAGACATGGCCGGGCAATTGGCGGACGTGTTGCAGGCCGCAGGCGGCGGGCCATTCAAGCTGGTGGGGCACTCGATGGGCGGCAAAGTGGTGCTGCTGCTGGCCGCCCGATTTCCGGCGCTGGTGACCGAACTGTTGTTGGTGGCTCCCTCGCCGCCCACACCGGAGCCGATGACCGAGGAGGGCCGCGCTGAATTGCGCTCGGCTTACGGCGACTCGGCGGCGCTGGACGCGCAGCAAAAGCACATCACGCTTGAGCCGCTGGCCGAGCCAGACCGCCAGCAATTTATCCAAGACGGCCAGCGGGCCAGCCGGGACGCCTGGCAAGCCTGGCCAGACGTGGGCAGCCGCGAGGACATCAGCGGCGAGATCAGCAGGTTGACCCTGCCCATTCAGGTGCTGTTTTCGGAGGACGATCCAGCGATTGACGCAGACACCATCCGCTCTCAGGTGCTGGCGAACTTACCGGGAGCGCGGGCCACTGCCGTGCGGGGCTGCGGACACCTGATGCCGCTGGAAGCGCCGCAGCATGTCTTGACCGCTTTGAACGGCTGAACAGCGCCCCTCACGCCCTTTATGGGAATATCATCAGAAAGGCGGACGTAAAACTCAGAATTGCTTCTCTAGACTGAGCGGTATGCGGTTTGTTCGGAAGCCTAAACCTTACACCAGCGGCCCCCTGAGCGGCCTTAATTGGGGTGGCCTGAGTTCGCCTCGTTTTCAGCGCCGTGCCCAGCCACACTCCACTCAGCCCCGCCTGTCTCCGGGCAAAGCGGGCAAGCCGCGCCCCCTGTCTCAACCGCGTCCGGCCCGCGCCAGTCGGACGCCCGCCCATTGGGGCCAGCGGAGCGTGACTGCTCTGGCCGCCCTCGGCACAGTGGTCGTTTTGCTGATCGGCGGCTCGGCCCTCTACAACCAATTCAACCGCGAAGCCCAGTTCGCGGCGGTGGCGACTCATCTGGCGGATCTGGGGCGTTGAGCGTTTCTCCCCTGTTCACTTCGCCGCGCCGCCCAGCCCTGATCTGGCGGCTGCTCAGATGGCTGCTGGCGGGCGTCGGCATTGTCACGGTGCTGACTTTGCTGACCGGGCTGGCAGGCGCGGCGCTGACCGGCTCGCTCTCCAAAACCTGGAATCTCAAAGACCAGATCGAGCCGATCCGGGTGCTGGACAACAAAGGCAACGATATGGGCGTGATCGACCACTGCGACGAGGTGCAGGGCCAGCAACCCAGCAACCCGGTACCGTGTCGCGAGACGCTGACCCTGCCACTATCCGCCGTCTCCAGGGAATTTTTGCTGGCGTATATCAGCAAGGAAGACGTGCGCTACTTTGGGCACCCCGGCATCGATCTGGGGCGCATTCCCAAGTCGCTGCTCAGCCGCGCGGGGGGCAGCACCCTCACCATGCAGCTGCTCAAAAACAACGTGCTGGCCGGGCACTTCGACTACGATACTGGTCGCACCGGTGTGAGCCGCGACGTGGCGGGCATTTTCAGAAAAGCCGCCGAGTACGTGCTGGCCCCGCTGCTGAGCCTGCGCTACAGCAAGGCTGAGGTGCTGGAGATGAGCGTCAACAGCTTGCCCTGGCTGGGCATCGGCCAGCGCAAGGGCATTCACGACGCTGCCCGCATCATGTTCGGGGTGCCTGCCAGCGATCTGAGCCTGGCCCAGAGTGCTTTTCTGGTGGGATTGCTGCCGCGCCCCAGCACTTATCTGGTGACGGATAAAACCCCGCTGACCGACTCCACCGAACGGTTCCGGGCCATGCGGGCGCAGCAGCTTCTTACGCTGGGGCTGCTGCACACTCACACCCTGATTACCGACGACCAGTACGCGCAGGCAGTGGGCGAGCAGGTGCAGCCGAGCCTCTGGCGGGTGGACTACGCTGGATACGGTCCCAACCTGATGGTGGCGCGGGCCAGCCGCAACCCCGATTACCGCAGCGACCCCGATCCAGCCTGGACTTTGCAGGCCCTGGTCAAGCGCGAGTTGCAGCAGAGCGGCATTTCGCCCGCCCGCGCCGCCACCGTGACCCTGACCATCGACGCGCAGGCCCAGCGCGATCTGAATGCCCGCGTCAGCGAGAACCGGGCCAACGTGGGCGAAGGGGCCGCCGTCATCAACGTGGCCGACGGCGGGATTCTGGCCCTGGCGAGCAGCACCGGCGGCAACCTCAGCGGCGAGTCGGGCCAGCAGTGGGCCGTCAGCGCCCGCCGCCCGGTGGCCAGCACCGTCAAACCGCTGCTGTATTCCGCCGCTTTCGGGCAGGGAGCGGGCAGCCTCAATCAGCTCAGCCGCTTCCGCGATCAGCCGACCAGCTATTATGGGCAGGCGATTGGCAACAACACCGGCACCTTCCTGAACCAGAGCGTGACCGTCCGCGAGGCCGACACCCGCTCGCTCAACACCGTGGCGGTGCAGGTCGGCTTGCAGTATCAGCAGCCGCTGACAAGGGCGCTGAGCGCGGTGGGCTACACCAAAGACGCGGCCAACACCTCCAGCCCGGCCCTCGGAACCTGGCGGGCCTCACCGCTGCAAGTCGCGGGCGCGTATGCCAGCTTCGCCAACGGGGGCAGCTGGTGTCCGCCGCATCTGCTGGCGGCGGTCTACGACGCTTCGGGGCGGCGCTTGCCGTTGCCGCCGCGAAGCTGCGTTCCGCTGTGGGACAGCCGCGTGGCGTACCAGACGTTTGACATGCTGACCGCAGCGGTGTCGGGTGACGCTTCGCACGTCAAGTTTTTGCGGCCATCCTTTTTTTCGGGCCTGCTGGGCAGCGCGGCGCAGCTCGGGGCCAAGTCCGGCACCAGCGACAACGTGAACGACACCTGGTGCGCGGGCGTCACGCCGGAATACGCCATGGCCGTCTGGCTGGGCGATCCCAGCGGCGTCTCAGCCGTGCCCACCGACCTCTACCGCCACCAGGCCGCTTGCCGCGAGATCAGTTTTTTGCGCCAGCTGCCGCACACCCTCACCGAATTGCCGATGCCCACCGGACTGCGGCGCGTGGACGGCGCGGCGGTGCCGGAAGCGGGCATCGTGCTGCAAAACCCACCGCAAAATCCCGCGCCGACTTCCTCACCTTAAAACGATTTTCAACGTGGAGACTTCTTTTATGACCAGTTTTGCCCTGTTTCCTCTCCTTTCCAGCTTGCTCGTGCCCACCCCGCTCAGCGCGGCCTCGGTGCTGGGGCTGAGTTCTCCGCCCATCCACATGGTGATCGCCGTGGACATGACCGGCAGCAGCAAAAATCCGGCGTTTCAGTACGCGCCGCAGGCCCGCCTCATCGCCCAGAATGTCATGCTCAATCAGGTCAAGAGTGGCGACAGCGTGACCTTGCTGCAAGTCTGTAGCGGCGTCAAGACCATCGCCGATTTCCAGTACCAGGGGGCCAACGGCGCTCGGATGCCCAAGAGCGATATTTTGCGCTATTCCAACGCCTTGACCGCTCCCTGCAAGGGCAGAGGCAGCGCCATTACCGCCGGGTTCAGCGCTGCCACTTCGGCGGGGCAGCGCACCAAAGACGCCAAGACCGTGGTGGTTTACTTTACCGACGGAGCCGTGCTGGACGACCCGCAGCGCTCGACTTTGCCCAGCGTGTTCAGCAAACTGCTGGGCCGCAGCACCGCCACCGTCTTTATTGCGGGCCTCAGCCCCGAGGCTGACGCCACGGGCAGCAGCATCCGCGACAGCTTCACGGCCCAGCTCGGCAAGGCCGCCAACGACAAACGGGTGATTCTGGCCGGAGCGTACGACCTCGCCAACGTGTATCCGAGCTTTGCCGCCGCTGTCAAGGCAGACCGCCGATGACCACGCTTGATCCTAATCAAATACAGCCAGATCAGATGGAGGAAAACCAAACCGAGACGGCCAGCGAGACTCTTTCCCCTCCCTACGGGCAGCTAAATATGGTGTTCGATGCTGTGCAAAATGAACAGCCGCCCGCCGATCCCGCTGTCGATCAATCTCATCTGGCCGCCCTGCCCACGCCCGAAGCGCTCAGCGCCCAGCAGTTCATGCCGGTGCTGCCGCCCGCCGAGCTGGAAACGTATCTCAGCGATGTGCAGCGTGACATTCAACTGATCGACGACGAAGCCCAGCGCTCGGATTTGCTGCGCCGCGCCCGCGTCCTTGACCTGGGAGTGCGCCAGTACGAAGTCAATTACAATGTGACTTACGCGGCCCTGACCCGCGCTCTGGCCGAAACGGGAGTGGGCGTGCGGCAATCCTGGTCGCGCCAAGAGCAGCACCTCAAGTTCATGAACGATTCGAGCAGCGCCAGCGAGCGGGCCTACACTCAGGCCACCGAAGCGATTGAGCAGGCCACCCAGCAGCGCTTCGACGCTTTGATCGAGCAAGGCGTCAGCCCGTACACCCGCGACGCCGACGACCTCTACGGACAAGCGGCGCTGGCCTCGCTCGCCAAAGAAGGCCAGCCCTACCGCCCCGAGCCGGACAAGTCGCTGAGCGCCAAAGCCTTTTCGTTTTTTGCGGTGTTCAGCAAATTTTTCGTGGGCCTGATCAGCGGCATCAGCATCAATTTGCTGTTCAACCCTGACAATCTGCTGTATATGACCATCATTGCTCTCAGTGCTGGCGTGATGTTCAGCGTCTTGCTGCTGTGGCTGCTCGAAGAACTGGCTTACCGCACCCAGCTCAGCGCCACGCGGCGGAGCGCGGCGTCTCTGTTGACGGCTATCCTGCTGATCAGCTCGCTGTATCTGGTGGTGGAAGGCTACCTCAACTGGGACGGCATCTTAAGAGTCACGCAGCAACTCGCCGCCAACGCCGCCCAGAGCAGCACTTTGCAAGACCTCTCGGCTCCTAGTTCAGACGTACCGACCACCCCGCAACACTGGTCGCTGCTGGCCTTTACGGTCTCGCTGGTCAGCATGGCGATTGGGGCCGCTCTGATTCAGGGCCGCAATCGCGCCCACCACCAACAAGAAGACGAGCGCCTCAGCCGCCGGGTCGCCGACCTCAAGACCAGCGGCGACCTCCGTAGCGCCGCCCACGCCACCACCTTACCGGCGCTGCTTGAAGACGCCCGCAGCCGCATTCAGCCGCCACGCGACATCAGCAGCCCCAAACACGCCAAGCTCAATGAGCGGGTGCTCAACTGGTGGGAAAAAGAGCGCGATACCCAGATCAGCGAACTGAGCAGCGCCATCGTAAGTGAGGCGCAAGGACTTCAAAAAGCGCTGGAAACGCTGGCCCAGGACGTACAGCGCTCCCGTTTTCCCAAAACGCGGCGCGGCTTGGCAGGGTTGTTTTAGTGGGGTTGGCCCTGTTTCGGCTGAGCGAACAAGCTCGGCCAAACAGCACTCCGGTGTGGCTCCATTCCCCACGCCACTGCGCTATTGTGATTTAATTCTCAGAGCACCAGTAAACAGCTTGAGAGGGCGGGGATGGTCTGCACGTTGAGGAAAGCCGCATGAAAGCATTGAAATCAAATGGGCGCTCCAAAGCGGCGCTTGGTCTGTGGCTGGGCGGCTGGCTGCCGGAGCGGGGATGACGTTTTCCATGCTGCTGTCGCTCACCGATAGTCTTTTCTTTGCGCTGATCTTGTTTCCGTCGTTTGCCATTTTGGTGAGCCTGAGCTTTTCCGCCGAGCAAAATTGGAAGACCAAAGTCTTTCGCGGCTTGGTGTATTTGGGCGCGGGCCTCGCCTGCTTGATGCATACCCACACGTTTGCGCCGGGCTTTTACCTTGATTTCAGGGAAGTTCCGGTGGCGCTGGCCAGCAGCTTCATGGGCACGCCCTGGGGAGTGCTGATCGGCGCAGCACTCTCCCTCTATCACTGGCTGATTTTGGGACAGCAGGGCGCGGCAATCGCCAGCTTGCAACTGGCCAGCGTGGTGGGCATAGCCGCTCTTTTGCGCCGCAGCAAGATCAAAATCGGCCAGTCTCTCAAACAAAGGGCCGTGTACGCCGCGCTGCTGTTTGTGCCGAGCAGCGCCGTCTTGCTGCTCAATTTTGTGCGGGCCCCGCAGGCATTCAGCGTGGCCGCCGAACTGTACATCATCAAAGTGGTCTTTAGCATCACCGGCTTTTGCTTGTGGGCCGCGCTGGTGTCGCTGGCCCGGCAAACCGTGGTCAGCAACCGCCGCTACCAGCGCCTCGCCACCCGCGACGCCCTGACTGGCCTGCACAACCGCTACGCTTTTGAAGAAGATCAGCCGCCGCTCAGCCCGAACCACCCCGAGGCCCGTTTTTTGCTGCTGCTCGACCTCGACCATTTCAAACGGGTCAACGACGAACACGGCCACCTCTACGGCGACCAAGTGCTTAAGCAGTTCAGCAAGGTGCTGAGTGCTCACCTCAATGAGCGCAGCCGGGCTTACCGGGTGGGCGGCGAGGAATTCGCGGTGCGGCTGAGCGTCAAGCACGCAGAAGCTCAGCACACCGTGCAGGCCTTCACTCAGCAGCTGCAAGCGGCTTTGGCCGAAGTGCAGCGCAAGCACTTCAGCAGCCTCAATTTTGCGCTGACGGTATCCGGCGGCTTGGTCGCTGAGGGCGAACAGGCCTTTCAGCGGGCCGATGAGCTGCTGTATTTGGCCAAGGGAGCCGGGCGCAATCAAATTCTGGCCGAGTGGCAACCGCGACCAGAAGCGCTGCCGCCTTCACCGTTTAACGACGCTTCTCCCGGCGCGGCCACCATCCGCTCGCTGCTGAGATTTCTGGCGGAGCAGGGCAGCGACGAGCCAGACTTGCCGGGCCTGCTCAGAGCCGCCATCCTCTGCGTGCCGGGGGCCGAAGCCGGCAGCTTGTCGGTGCGCGACGGTGAGGAGTGGGTGGTGCGCGGCGAAGTGGGATACGGCGAAGCGCTGCTCGGCGTCCGGTACACCTTTTCACAAATGCAAAATTGGCACGGCGACCTTAAACAGTTGCAGCAGGGCCAGCCGCGCCTGCTGACCGGCGAAGCCCTACAGCTCCATTCCCAGCGTGATGTGGAGCCGCCGGATATCCCTGCTTCGGTCAGGCGCATCCAAGAAATCAAAGCCAATTTGCTGCTTCCGATTGTGGTGCAGGGCAAAGTGGTCGCCGAACTCAATCTCGACAATCTGCACGATCCGGCGGCCTTTGGTTCCACCTCACTGGAATTGGCCAAAGAATTCGCGCTGTGGGCCGCCGCTGTGATGGCCGCCCACGAACGCCGCCACCAGCACCAAGCCGATCAGGAAAGCGCCCTGCTGATGCTGGGGCTGGCCCTAGAGACCCGCGACGGAGCCACCCAGGGGCACACCCGCCGCGTCGTAGAGCTCTCCAGCGCACTCGGCCAGCACTTGGCCCTGAGTGACGAGCAACTCGGAGCGCTCAGGCAGGGCGCTTACCTCCACGATCTGGGCAAACTGCAAGTGGCTGACCGCGTGCTGCTCAAATCCGGCCCCTTCGACGCCGAAGAAGAAGCGCTGATGCAGCGGCATGTCGAGCTGGGCACGCAACTGGCCGAGCATTTTCCCAATGTCTCGCCCGACGCCTGCAAGATCATTGAGTTTCACCATGAACGCTGGGACGGTGCCGGCTACCCCAGGGGCGTCTCAGGCAAGGACATCCCGCTGCTGGCCCGCATTTTTGCAGTGGCCGACGTCTACGACGCCTTGGTGAGCGAACGGCCTTATAAAGCCGAATGGACGCCGGAAGCCGCCATTTGGGAAATCGTCGCCCAGCGCGGCGTGCAGTTTGACCCTGAAGTGGTGGACGCCTTCGTGGAATTGATGGACGACCCGCACAGCCGTGAGCCGTCTCACTGGGCTGCCCCAGACACCGCTCAGCCCCACTCCTGAACGCAGTTTTGACCTGAAAGTGGTGAAAGCAACGTTGCCCCTAAAAACTCCCCTTGAAGCCTGACCATCTGGGTCACGGCTTCGCGGGGAGGTGCGCGGCGCTTGAGGGCAAGCGTTTGGTTGTGGTGCCGGGAATGGGAATAGCCGAGTGTTTATCTGGGCAAAAGAGAAGTGCCCATCAAAAAGCGGTCGATTTCCCGCGCCGCTTGCCGCCCCTCACGGATGGCCCAGACCACCAACGACTGACCGCGCCGCATATCGCCCGCCGCGAAAACGCCCGGCACATTGGTGAAGTAGCCGGTCTCGTCGTCGGTTCCGGCCTGAGCGTTGCCGCGTCCGTCGCGCTCCACGCCGAATTTCTCTAAGATGCCGCCCACCGGACTCATGAAACCCATCGCCAGCAGCACCAGATCGGCGGGTAAAAATTCCTCGCTCCCTTCCACTTCCACCATCTTGCCGCCTTCCCACTGCACCCGCACCGTGCGGATGCCCGTCAGCTTGCCGTCTTCACCGACAAATTCGCGGGTGGCGATGGCAAATTCACGCACGCCGCCTTCCTGATGGCTGCTGCTGGTGCGCAGGCGGTAAGGCCAGTAGGGCCAGCTCAGCGGCTTGTATTCTTCTTCTGGCGGCATCGGCATCAGCTCGAACTGGGTGACACTTTTCGCGCCCTGGCGGTGGCTGGTGCCCATGCAGTCCGAGCCGGTGTCGCCGCCGCCGATCACGATCACGTTTTTGCCCGTTGCCAGAATCTGCCCGTCACTTGGCCCGCCGTGATTGACTCTATTTTGCTGCGGCAAAAATTCCATTGCAAAATGCACGCCGCTCAGCTCGCGCCCCGGCACCGGGAGGTCGCGGGGATGCTCGGCCCCGCCGGAGAGCAGCACGGCGTCAAATTCTGCTTTCAGGTCGTCCGGATTGACCGTCTCGGTGTGGTGCGAGGTGACCTTGAGCTTTTCTGGCAACTCGCCCACCAGCACGCCGGTGCGGAACACCACGCCCTCTGCCTGCATCTGCTCGACCCGGCGGTCGATCTGGTGCTTTTCCATTTTGAAATCGGGGATGCCGTAACGCAGCAGACCGCCCACCCGTTCGTTTTTCTCGAAGACCGTGACGGCATGCCCGGCGCGGGCAAGTTGCTGCGCGGCGGCCATTCCGGCGGGGCCGCTGCCGATGACCGCTACTGTTTTGCCGGTCACAAAAGCGGGCGGCTGCGGCGTAACCCAGCCTTCTTGCCACGCCCTATCGATAATGGCCCGCTCGATGCTCTTGATGCCCACCGCGTCGTCGTTGAAATTCAGCGTGCAGGCCGCCTCGCAGGGCGCGGGACAAATCCGCCCGGTGAATTCGGGAAAGTTGTTGGTGGAATGCAGCACGTCGATGGCCGATTTCCAATCGTTTTGGTACACCAGATCATTGAAATCGGGAATGATGTTGTTGACCGGGCAGCCGTTGTTGCAAAAGGGAATGCCGCAGTCCATACAGCGGGCAGCCTGCTGCTTGGCGTCGCCTTCTTTGAGGGTGTGCACGAACTCGCGGTAGTGCCGCAGGCGGGCGTCGGCGGGTTCGTAGGTGTCACTGACGCGGTTGTATTCTAAAAATCCGGTGATTTTTGCCATTGGTGAATTCTCCTGCGGGTGGGGATAAGGTCATGAGCGCCAGCGAATAAAGTACTCTGCTCTACTTCGTGTGCGTGGCAATCCCCGCCGCCACTTCGCCGGGAATGGTGCCCGCCGCTTCGCTGACCTGAAGGCTGTTCATCTCGCCCAGCGCCCGGCGGTACTCGTGCGGGTAGACTTTGACGAATTTGCCCAGCGCCGCTTCCCAGTGGTCGAGCAGGTCGCCGGCCCGCAAGGAACCCGTCCAGGCGTGGTGGTCTTCGATCAGCTTGCGGAGTTGCTCTTCGTCGGTCAGGCCTCTGTGGAGGTGACCGTCGCCCTGGCCGAGGCGCAGTTGTTCGAGCTGAGCTTCGCCGGACAGCAGCGGCACCATCTCCACCATCGTGGTGTTGCAGCGGTGCTTGAAGGTGCCGTCCTCGTCGTAGACGTAAGCCACGCCGCCCGACATGCCCGCCGCGAAGTTGCGCCCGGTCTGACCCAGCACCACCACCGTGCCGCCGGTCATGTATTCGCAGCCGTGATCGCCGGTGCCCTCGACCACCGTACTGGCTCCGCTGAGCCGCACCGCGAAGCGCTCGCCCGCCACGCCCCTGAAAAAGGCCTCGCCGGAAGTCGCGCCATACAGCACGGTATTGCCAGCGATCGTGTTTTTGGTGGCGTCGCCCCTGAAGTCGATGCTCGGGCGAATCACGACCCGCCCGCCTGACAGCCCCTTGCCGGTGTAGTCGTTGGCATCGCCGACCAGGTAAAGCGTGATGCCCTGCGCCAAGAACGCGCCGAAGCTCTGGCCGCCGGTGCCTTCCATCCGGACATGAATGAAGTCGTCCGGCAGGCCTTCCGGGCGCAGGCGAATCAACTCGCCCGAGAGCATCGCGCCCACCGTGCGGTTGACATTGCGGGCCGGCTGCAAAATCTGAATCGGCTCGCTGCCGTTAAAAGCGGCGCGGACTTTTTGAATCAGCACGTGATCGAGCGCCCGCTCCAGGCCGTGATCCTGCCCGCTTTCGTGGCGGCGCAGATAATCACCTTCGGGCCGGTAAAACACGCGGCTGAAATCCAGACCCCGCGCTTTCCAGTGCTCGATGCCGCTGCGGGTGTCTAGAAGATCGCTGCGGCCCACCAGGTCTTCAAATTTGCGGACGCCGAGTGAGGCCATGATGGCGCGGACTTCCTCGGCCACGAAGAAGAAGAAATTGATGACGTGTTCGGGCTTGCCTGCGAACCTTTTGCGGAGTTCAGGGTCTTGGGTCGCCACGCCCACCGGACAGGTATTGAGGTGGCATTTGCGCATCATGATGCAGCCCTCGGCCACCAGCGGCGCAGTGGCAAAGCCGAATTCGTCTGCGCCGAGGAGAGCGCCGATCACCACGTCGCGTCCGGTTTTCATCTGGCCGTCGGCCTGCACTCGCACCCGGTCACGCAAGCGGTTGAGCACCAGTGTTTGCTGCGTTTCGGCCAGGCCCAGTTCCCAGGGCGTTCCGGCGTGCTTGATCGAGCTGTACGGAGAAGCGCCGGTGCCGCCGTCGTGTCCGGCGACCACGATATGATCGGCCTTGGCTTTGGTGACGCCTGCCGCCACCGTCCCGATGCCGACTTCCGACACCAATTTGACCGAGATGTCGGCTCTGGGATTGACATTCTTGAGGTCGTGGATGAGCTGCGCCAGATCTTCGATGCTGTAGATGTCGTGGTGCGGCGGCGGCGAGATCAGGCCCACGCCCGGCACCGAGTGGCGCAGCATCCCGATGTATTCGCTGACCTTGCCGCCCGGCAGTTGGCCGCCCTCGCCGGGCTTGGCTCCCTGCGCCATTTTGATCTGAATCTGGTCGGCGCTGACCAGATACTCGGTGGTCACCCCGAAGCGGCCCGAAGCCACCTGCTTGATCTTGCTGCGCAGGCTGTCGCCATCTTGCAGTTCGTAGTCGGCCAGCAGTTGGCCCGCGCCGAGGATGTCACCGACTTTGGTTCCAGCGCTGATGGTGTTGCCCCTGCGCTCCTCGCGGTAGCGGGCCGGGTCTTCGCCGCCCTCGCCGGTGTTGCTCTTGCCACCGATACGGTTCATGGCGACGGCCAGCGTGGTATGCGCCTCGGTGCTGATGCTGCCGAGCGACATCGCTCCCGTCGCAAAGCGCTTGACGATCTCGGAGGCGGCTTCGACTTCTTCCAGTGGAATAGCAGCCGCCGGATCGGTTTTAAGCTCGAACAACCCACGCAGGGTCATGTGGCGCTTGGACTGGTCGTTGATGATGCTGGAATATTCGCTGAAGGTCTTGGCCTGGTTGGCCCGGACGGCGTGCTGGAGTTTGGCCACCGCGTCGGGCGTCCACATATGCTCCTCGCCCCTGGCCCGCCAAGCGTACTCGCCGCCCACGTCCAGCATGTTGGCCAGCAGCGGATTGTCTCCGAAAGCGGCTTCATGGGTACGAATGGCTTCTTCCATCACTCCAAAAATGTCGATGCCGCCGACCTGGGTACTGGTGCCGGGGAAATACCCGTCCACAAGGTCGTGCGACAGGCCCACCGCTTCAAAAATCTGCGCTCCGCAGTAACTCATGTAGGTGCTGATGCCCATTTTGGACATGATCTTAGAGAGGCCCTTGCCGACGGCTTTGATGTAATTGTAGATGGCCTGCGCACTATCGACGTGGGCGCTGTCGCCCTGCCCGTTGGGATCGGCGTGCAGCGAAATCAGGGTTTCGAGGGCCAGATACGGATGGATGGCCTCCGCGCCGTAGCCCGCCAGCACCGCGAAGTGGTGAATCTCGCGGGCGTCGCCAGTTTCGACGACCAAGCCCGCCGAAGTCCGCAGCCCCTCGCGCACCAGGTAATTGTGAATGGCTGACACCGCCAGCAGGGCGGGCACTGCCACGCGCTCGCGGCTGAGTCTGCGGTCAGAAATAATCAGGATGCTGGCCCCGCCCTTGATGGCGTCCACCGCCTGAGCACGCAGCGAAGCGATTTTGGCTTCCACGCCCTCGCGGCCCCACTCTGCCGGGTAGGTGATGTCGAGTTCATGCGGCTTGAATTTGCCGCGTGTGTGCTCGGAGATGGCCCGCAGCCGCGCCATATCATTGAAATCCAAGATCGGCTGCGAGACTTCTAGGCGCATGGTCGGATTGGCCGCGTTGATATCGAGCAGGTTGGGCTTGGGGCCGATGAAGCTGCGCAGCGACATCACGACGGCCTCGCGGATCGGGTCAATCGGCGGGTTGGTCACTTGAGCGAACAGTTGCCGGAAATAGTTGTAGAGCGGTTTACTCCTGCTGCTCAGCACCGCCAGCGGCGAGTCGTTGCCCATGCTGCCGATGCCCTCTTCCCCGAGCGCGGCCATCGGCCCCATCAAGAATTTCAGGTCTTCTTGGGTGTAGCCAAACGCCTGCTGACGGTCTAAACGGCTCTCGGCGAAGCTGCCGACCTCACCGGACACGTCGATCTGGCTGAGGTTGACCCGCACGTTGTCGATCCACTGGCGGTAAGGCTTGGCTCCGGCGTACTGGGCCTTGAGTTCGTCGTCCTCGATGATCCGGCCCTGATCAAAGTCGATCATGAACATCTTGCCAGGTTGCAGCCGCCACTTGCGGACAATCTGGCGCTCGGGAATCGGCAGCACGCCCGATTCGGAGGCCAGCACCACCAAGTCGTCTTTGGTGACGATATAGCGGGCCGGGCGCAGGCCGTTGCGGTCGAGCATCGCACCGAGTTGCCGCCCGTCGGTGAAGACCATCGCGGCGGGGCCGTCCCAGGGCTCCATCATGGCGGCGTGGTACTCATAAAAAGCGCGGCGCTGCTGATCCATCAAAGCGTTTTGCTCCCACGCTTCGGGAATCAGCATCATGGCCGCCTGCGCCATCGGGTAGCCTGCCAGTGTCAGCAGTTCGAGCGCGTTGTCGAAGGTGGCGGTATCGGACTCGCCCTCAAAGCTGATCGGATACAGCTTCTTGAGATCGTCGCCCAGAATCGGGCTGCTCATCACGCCCTCGCGTGCCCGCATCCAGTTGAAGTTGCCCTTGACGGTGTTGATCTCGCCGTTGTGGGCCACCATCCGGTAGGGGTGGGCCAGCGGCCACTCGGGGAAAGTATTAGTCGAAAAACGCTGGTGAACAAGGGCGAGGGCCGAAACGACCCGCACGTCTTTGAGATCAAGGTAATATTGACCCACCTGAGTCGCCAGCAGCAGGCCCTTGTAAATCACCGTGCGGCACGACATCGACGGCACGTAGTATTCGCTGCTGTGGGTCAGGTTGAGGTAACGAATGGCGTTGGAGGCCACTCGCCGGATGATGTAGAGTTTGCGCTCCAGCGCGTCGGGCACCAAAATGTCGGGGCCGCGCCCGATAAAAATTTGCCGGATGACCGGCTCTTTTTCACGTACGGCGGGCGACATCGGCATGCTTTTATCAACCGGCACTTCGCGCCAGCCCAGTACGACCTGTCCCTCGGCGTGAACGGCCCGCTCGAGTTCCTGCTGACAAAACCTACGCGAGGCGGCTTCTTTGGGCAAGAAAATCATCCCGACGCCGTATTCGCCGGCGGGCGGCAATGTCACGCCCTGAGCCGCCATCTCAGCCCGGTAGAATTCATCGGGAATCTGAATCAGAATCCCCGCGCCGTCGCCCATCAGCTTGTCTGCGCCGACTGCGCCCCGGTGATCCAGATTCTCCAAGATCTTGAGGCCCTGCTCAATGATGCTGTGGGCCTTTTTGCCTTTGATGTGCGCGACCATGCCGACCCCGCAAGCGTCGTGTTCGTTGGCCGGGTTGTATAAGCCCTGCTGAGCCGCCTCAGCCCGCGATTCGTCGGTATAGATATCTGCCGAATTGGTAGATGAAGGATCACGCCTTAAATCTTTATGCAAATCAGATTCTACCGTTTCGGCAACCGGCGTATCTTGATTTTGAATCTCGACTTGGCTTTTCTTTTGCTCCTGCTGATCCTGCATAGCGGTTCCTCCAGTGCTGCCGGACTGAGCCGGGGCGTTGCTGTGCGTACCATAGCGAATCTAAAAGCAGGCTCCGAGGGGTATGTTTATGCATCTCGGGGCCCGCTCACATTGTGGAATATGCTGAGGACGGCTTCAGACTGTCCGTGCAGAGTCTGCCTGACCACATTTCTTTGAGTACTGGGGATCAAACGTGAGAAAATCTTGAGCGCCGCAGCGTTTAATTTGTCACAATGGCTTTGTGGTTTCTGCTCCAAGGGAAAGTGAGAAAGGATTGAGGCCGGCCATCCGCGACGATTTGACTCTTCTGCCTCTCCGGGCAGCTTTAACGTTTGATTTTTTGCAGTTGGGCGGCAAACGGCCCGCCAGCTTGCTGATGTGCGACCTCGACCACCTCAAGCTCATCAATGACACGCTGGGCCACGCGGCTGGAGATCAAGCGCTCAGAACCCTCAGCGCTGCGCTGGACAGCCATCAGCGCCCAGACTGGCAGGCTTACCGCCTCGGCGGCGACGAATTCGCTCTGCTGGCTCCGGTGCCTGCCGCCGAACTGCATCTCTGGGCGCAGCACTTGCTCAGCAGCGTGCAGCGGGCCAGCTTACCTATCAGCGTCAGTGTCGGTATTGCCGAAGTCGCGCAGAATGCTGACCTCGGGCAGGTCTTGGCCCAGGCCGACCAGCGCTTATATGCCGCCAAGCGGCGCGGCAAAGCCCAAATCATCAGCCAGGACGTGGAAAGTCCTTTTGAAATGCCGACACCGCGCCTTTTGGAACGGGGGCCGGCCTTGGATCAGGGCACTCAGTTTCTGCGGGCGGCCTTTCAGGGCCAAGCCGCCGAACTCCTCGTCCACGCGCCGCCGGGCGGCGGGCTGAGCGCTTTTTTACAGCATTTGGAAGTGGTGGCCCGCACGCTGGGCTACCAAACCCTGCACCTGTCCGGCAGCGCCGCGCGGGAATGCCAGCATTACGGCGTTTGGGATCAGGCCACCTTGAACGGGCAGCGCCTCAGCGGCCAGCACCTGACCCCCGCCGCCCAGCCCTTGGCCATCCTCCTTGACCGGCCTGAGTGCTTTGACGCAGCCACTTTATTAGCTCTGCAACCGCTGCTGCGCACCGCTCAGGTGGTGCTGCGCGGGCAAGCGGGAAAACCCGCGTCCGCCGCACTCACCGGGCTGAGTTCCAGCCAGATCACTTTGGAGCCGCTGAGCGAAAACGCGCTCGGTGAGCTGCTAGGCCGCGAACGGCTGGAGCCGCAGACGCGCCGCTGGCTTTATCAGCGGGCGGGCGGCTTACCGGCACCGACCCTGCGCTGGCTGGCCGCCCTGCGGCTCGAAGCTTCGCTGCGCCGCGAAACGCTGACCCACCTGCTGTCGAGTTTGACGAGCGACTGGGAAACAGCCGTTGCCTATCAGTTGACCCAGCCGCTGCTGTGGCCCCGGCCCCTGCTGTATGGCCGGCGTGCAGAACTGCAAGAAGCAGTCAAGCGGCTGAGTCTGGGCCACCTGCTCACCATCACCGGGCCAGCCGGACGCGGCAAAACCCGCTTGGCCGAGCAACTCTTGGGCGAGTTGGGCAGTCATTTCGCCCGCGTTCAGAGTGTCAGCCTCAGCGGCACGCTCGGGCCTGAGATGGCGCTCTCCCGCCTCGCCGAAGTGCTGTTGGGCCGTCCCAGCGAACGGGTCGATTTGGCCAGTCTGGGCCGCTTGCTGGCGCGGCAACCCACCTTGCTGCTGCTTGATGAACCTGCCGAGCAGCAGTTGAGCGCTCAGATGCTCGAAACGCTGCTTTCCTCCGCGCCGCTGAGCCGCATTATCGTCACGGCTCGGGCTCCGCTGGGCGCACAGCACGAAAGCGTCTTGGCTTTGGAGCCGCTCAGCGAGCAAAGCGTGACGGCGGCCCTGCAAGAGAAAAGCCGGAGCCGCCTGAGCACCGCGCAGCTCAGGCAAATGGCTGATTGGATCAGCGGCGAACCGCTGCGCTTGTCGGCGGCCGCCGCGCTGCTGAGCGCTGATCCGGCCAGTGCCGCCCAGCGCCTCGGGAGCGGGGAGCCTTGTCCAGCTTGGCTTTTGCTGGGCGGTTACGAACGCCGGGTGCTGGCCGCGCTGAGCAGCGTCAGCGGCCCGTTTGAACTGAGCTGGGCAGAAGCGCTGTCGGGCGCGTCACCGTTTTTGTTGGGAGCGCTGCGCGATCAGCAGTATCTTCAGGCGGTAGGCGGCGGCCTTTACCGGCTGGCTGGCGCTCTGGGCGCGGGAGCACAGGCCATTTGGCACACTTCACCTGACCTGCGCCGCCAAGTTGGCCAGCGGGCGCTGAGGCAGCTTCAGCAGCTCCTCGGCGCTCAACCGGAAGGCAGCGCCGCTTGGTACATGCAACTCGATCAGCATTACCCGACGGTGAGGGCGGTGGTGGCCGGTTTGCTGCTGCGCCCCGCTCCGCCAAGCCGCGAGCTGGCCGAGGTGCTGCTCAGCTTGCTGCCTTACCGCTTGTCGCGGGGCTACTTGCCCGAAGCCCGCGCCGAGCTGGAACTGGCTCTCCAGCGCGGCGCGGCGATGGACGTGGGTTGGCGTCAGCGCCTTGGACTGGCCCTCGCTTCGGTGGCCCAGCAGTGCGGCGACCACGCGGCGGCGCAAACGTATCTCAGCGGCCTGACGCAGCCGAACTCGCTGGCCGAAGCGTCGCTCATCGAAGCCCGCTTGCTCCACCGCCGCAGCTTGTATGTCCAGAGTCACGCGCTTTACCGGGCCATCGGCGCTCAGCCGGACTTGCCGCTGCGCCTGAGGGTAAAGGCGATGGACGGCCAAGCCCGCGCCGCCGTTTATTTGGGTCAACTGAACGAAGCTCAGCACCAAATCGGGATTGTGGTGAACCACGTCGAGCGTCACCTTGAAGAATGGGGCGAACTCCTGCTTAGCGACGTCCTGAACACGGCGGCGTTGGTGGCCACCGAGCAGCGCCGTCTCAGCGACGCCAAAGCGTTGTTTGAGCGGACGCTGGAGATTCATCGCCGCTACGGGCACCGCGCTGGGCTGACGCTCAATTTGACGGGCCTGGCCTGGGTCTTGCTGCTCAGCGGCGACTTCCAGCGCAGCGCTGAACTGACCCGCCAAGTGCTGCGCCAAGCCCAAGACGCCGGACGCCTGTGGGAAGAAGCCAACGCCCTGATCAATTTGGGCCACGCCTTGACCCGCAGTGGCGAGCTGGCGCAAGCCCGCCAAACCTACCGGCAAGGCGGCACGTTGGCGCTGCAACACGACGCACCTTCTTTGGTGGCCGAAGCGCTGGGCGGCCTCGCCGAAGTGCTGAGCGGCGAAGGTCAGCAAGGACTTGCCCGCAGCGTGCTGAGCGCGGCGCTCGCGCACGCTGGGTCAAACGCGGAGATGCGCCAGTATTTTTCTGCCCTGATCGCCAAGCTCGGGCCGCTGCCGGTATTCACTGAACCCGGCGGGTCGGCAGATTGGAAGCAGTGGCTACAGAGTTAAGGAAAAAAGATGGCAGGAAAAGTGCTGCTCAGTACACCGCTCCGCCCCGTTCCTCCGCTTGATCGGACGCGCCCGTCAGATCAGCTTTGAACTTGCTGGCGAGTTCCCGCGTCGCCCTCGCCAGCAGCGAAGTGTCTACTCCCACTGCCACGAAGGTGCAGCCCAGCTCCAGATACCGCCTCGCCTGCGCTTCGTCGCTGGTCAGGATGCCCGCCGCCTTGCCCGCCGCCTGAATGCGGGCAACCGCGTCCTCAATGGCGCTGATGACTTCGGGGTGGTTGGGGTTTCCGAGGTGGCCGAGACTGGCGCTGAGGTCAGCGGGGCCGATGAACAGGCCCGCTACCCCTTCTACGGTGGCGATTTCGTCTAGGGCCGCCAAGCCGGAGCGCGACTCGATTTGCACCAACAAGCAAATTTCAGCGTCGGCCCGCGTCACGTAATCGGCCACGCGGTTCCAGCGCGAAGCACGCGCCAGAGCGCTGCCCACGCCGCGAATGCCCTGCGGCGGATAGCGGGTGGCCCGCACCAGCTCACGGGCTTGCTCGGCGCTTTCTACCATCGGCACCAAAATGGTCTGGACACCCAAATCGAGGTACTGCTTGATCATCCAGGGTTCGCCGCTGGGCGGGCGCACGATCGGCGTGACCGGATAAGCCGCCAGCGCTTGAAGTTGGCGCAAGGTACTGCGGACGTCATTCGGCGCGTGTTCGCCGTCAATCAACAGCCAGTCGAAGCCCGCTCCGGCGCTGATCTCAGCGCAGTAGGAATCGGCCAGGCCCAGCCACAGCCCGATTTGCGGCTTCCCGGCTTGCAAGTGCAGGGCAAAGGTATTCACGAGGTTGCTCACAGGGAAAACCTGAACCCAATGCCGCCCAACTCGCCGTAATCGGCGTGGAAGGTGTCGCCCGCCGCAGCGTCTACCGGACGGGTAAACGAACCGGCCAAGATGGTTTGCCCTGCCCTGAGCGTCACGCCGTGCGGGTGCAGTTTGTTGGCCAACCACGCCACGCCGTTGGCCGGGTGGTTGAGCACACCAGCCGCCACGCCGGTTTCTTCGATGACGCCGTTGCGGTAGAGCAGAGCGCCCACCCAGCGCAGGTCGACAGCGTCAGGACGCACGGGACGGCCCCCCAAAACGATGCCCGCGTTGGCGGCGTTGTCGCTGATGGTGTCATAGACTTTGCGGGTTACGCCGGTTTCTTTATCGGTGCGCTCGATACGGGCGTCAATGATTTCGATAGCCGGAACGACGTAAGCTGTGGCCTTCAAGACATCAAAGACGCTGCAATTGGGGCCGCTCAAGTCGCTTTCCAGCAAAAAGGCCAACTCCACTTCCACTTTCGGCTGAGTAAACCGTGAAATAGGCAACTCAGAACCCTGATTAAACACCATATCGTCAAGCAGCACGCCATAATCCGGTTCGCTGATATTGGATGACATTTGCATAGCGCGGGAAGTCAGACCTATTTTGTGGCCGTAAATACTGCGCCCCTTGCTGACTTTGTGGGCCACCCAAGCGGCCTGCACGGCGTAGGCATCTTCAATGGTGATTTCGGGATATTGAAGCGAAAGTTGACGAATTTGAACGCGCGTTTGCTCGGCTTCGTGGAGCCTGAGCACCGCGTCCTGAATTTGATCGGGCGTCAGCATTTTTGCTTCCTCATAGCGCCGCCTGCTTATACCGCTGGTGGATGTTGTTTTGCTTCCACATTTCCACTTCGCCGATTTCCAGCGACAGCGCGATTTTCCTTGACGAAAAGGCGTCGGCAAAATGTTCTTTCAGCACATCAAACAGCTCATCGCCGGTAATCTGCTTCATCTCCTCGCTCCGGCCCGTGCCGATTTTGAGGGTGACATGCACGAAAGCGTCGTCGTGTTGGCCGTCAGCGACGACGTATTCGGTCAGCTTGACGGCGCGGGCGCGAATGCCGCCGATGGGGTAAACATCGCCCCTCGCCATCAGAACGGCGTTTAAGCTGGACAAAAGCTCACGAATACGCGGCTCTTTAAGGTTATCGGTGTATTCCACCGTTAAATGAGGCATTACGTCCGAGCTCCCTCATCGGCAATGAGCGGTTCGGCACTCTCATCTTCCCATTGAATGTCATTTTCTAAGGCTTCTAGGCCGTCAATCTCCAAGCGCATCACGTCGCCGGGCCCCACGTGGCTGACCCCTTTGGGCGTGCCAGTCAAAATGACGTCGCCCGCTTCCAGAGTCATGAAGCGTGACATAAATTCAATCAGTTCGGGGGCTTTTAAAATCATGTCGCGGGTGTTGCCTTCTTGTCGCAACTCGCCGTTGACGTAGGCCCGCAGGCCCAGGTTGTAGGGGTCGGGCACTTCGTCGGCACTGACCAGATACGGCCCCAGCGGCCCGAAGGTGTCCCAGCCTTTGGCCCTCATCGGCGGGCGGTAATAGTTGGAGACGTAATCGCGCACCACCAAGTCGTTGGCGATGGTGTAGCCGCCCACGTAGTCTTCGGCATCCTTGGCCTTGACCCGCCGAGCGTCACGGCCAATCACGATGCCGAGTTCGACTTCATAGTGCATAAACTTCGCGCCGCGCGGGTAAATCACCGTTCCGCCGTGCGGCAAGAGGCTGGTGTTGGGCTTGAGAAACATCACCGGCTCCTCGGGGGCCTTGAAACCCAGTTCGGCCACGTGGTCGGCGTAATTGAGAGCCAGCGCGATGACTTTGCCGGGCTTGAGCGGCAGCAGAAATTGCACGTCCTCGGGGCGGTGCGTTTCGCCTGCCGCGTCATAGAGCAGGCCATCTTTGAGAACGCCGTTGTGCTGGCGGCCTTTTGAAATGAATCGGGCGGTTTTCATGAATTTGATCTTTCCATTGGTTGTTTTTTCATAACAGGACTCCCATTTTTTCTACTTCCGGCGGCAAGACGTCGGTCAGACCCCTGTAGGTGCCCCCAAAGTAAGCCAGCGGCACTTTGTCGCTAATGTAGGTGGCCTGAACTTCGCCCACGAACAGGGTGTGGTCGCCGCCTTCGTACGTTTGGTATTTGGAGCAGGCCAACTGCGCTGCCGCGCCGCTAAGCACCGGCAGGCCGCCGAGCTCGTTCCACGCAATGTTGAGGCCCGCGTCCGGACGGCCCGCGAAGTGGTTGCTGAGAAGCTGCTGACTTTGCGAGAGAATGTTGACCGCGAACGCCTCGCCCTCTTCCAAAACGGCGTGCATCACGGCCCGCTTATCCACGCTGATGAGAATCAGCGGCGGATTCATGCTGACCGAAACGAAAGCGCTGGCGGTCATGCCGCGTTTTTCGCCGTCTTGTAGGGCGGTGATGATGGTTACGCCGCTGGCAAACCTGCCAAGCGCGGCGCGGAACTCTTGGGAGGAGATGGGCATTCGGCTCCTTTTGGGTGCGGGTGATGAAAGAACGATAACCGTATGGCCCGTAGCTCGTGGGACATGATATTTGCTGCCCTCTATTCGGCAAAAGCCGTTCGTCAGGGGCGGCGACGTGAAGAGAGCGGTGGACAACATGAACTTGTTTTTTTCGGCAAGCTGCACGCCAGCCTTCTCAGATCACATGCACCGGCAAGCCCACCAACTCGCCCGCCTTGGCCTCCACCCAGCCGCCTTTGAAGGCTTCCAGCGGCGCGGCTTCTTCAAACCAGCTTTTTGGTGTTTTTGCGCCCCATAGGGTCTGGCGGCGCGGATCATCCAGCGCCCAGCGAATCGGCTCGAAGTCGGGGTCGGCGGTGACGTAATCGCTGGTGTACAGCTCGATGCGGTGGCCGTCAGGGTCACGGATGTACAGGAAAAAAGCGTTGCTGACGCCGTGTCTGCCGGGGCCGCGCTCGATGGATTCGGGCATCCGCGCTCCAGCCAGAATGTCGCAGAGGCGAATAATGCTCTGCATATCGGGCATCCAGTAGGCAAAGTGGTGCAGCCTCGGCCCGGTGCCGTTGGTGAGCGCCAGATCATGCACGCTGCCCCGGCGCTGAATCCAGGCGGCCCAGATGCGGCCCTTGTCGTCCTCGGTAAATTCGCTGAGCCGAAAGCCCAGGTTGTCCATGTACCAGCGCATCACGCCTTCCACGTCGGGCGTCATGATGTTGATGTGATCAATGCGCTGAAGGCCCGCGCCCCGGTGCAGGTGGTAATCCTGGAGGAGCCACTGGTGCTTGACCGACTCAGCATAAAAGGCCACCGGCACGCCAAAGGGATCCTGAAAACGCAGCAGCTTGGGACGATCCAGCTCAGTTTCCCAGCGGTAGGGAATGCTTTGCCTGTCCAATAACGCAGTCATGGCGTCCAGATCGGCAGGCGTGCCCACCCGGTAGGCCAGATGCTTGACGCCCGCTTCCGGCGCGAGTTCCAGCTTGAGCGTCCACTCACGGTCCTCGTTGCCGCGCAGATAGAGTGCGCCTTCGGTTTCGTGAAGGATGTTGAGGCCCATCAGATCGACGTAGAAGTATTTGGAACGCTCCAAATCGGTGACGTAAAAAATACCGTGAGCGATGCGGATGACATTCGGCTGCTGAGCTGAAACAGGTTCAGTCATCAGCGCTCACCGGCTGCGGCACCGCTTGATTCGGCACATCCTGATTGAGAAAAGCCTGAATCCGCTCCACGAACGGCTCTTTGTCGTAGACCTCGTACAGGGCGCTGGCCATCCGGATCGGGTCGCCGAAAAAGTGCTTCTCGTAGAGGTTTTGCCGCGCCCCGAAACTGCTCAGCGTCATGTCCCAGGCCAGGCGGAAGAGTTTGAGGCGCTCCTCGGCGGTGGCGTTGGCTGCCTGCAAATGCTTGTCGATGAACGCGCCCAGCGGCCCCTCGCGGTCGGCTTTGCTCGGCATCATGATGATGCCCGACGCGCCCAGCAGCTGAATAATCTCGTTGAGGCGCGGATAGATCGCCGGGTAGTAATTGCGGGCAGCATCCAGCGGGCCACGTGCCGGAGTCATCACGCCGTACTGGTTAAGTGCCGCGCCCTCCACCGCCGCGACTTGCAGAGCTTTCATGACTTCCAGCGTCACGATGATCTCGCTGACTTTTTGCTGAACGTGCTGGAACTGGCCGCTGCCCACTGTCTGCACGATGCTCTGGGCCAGGCCGAGAAACGCGCCGGTTTTGGCAATTTTCTGGTTGACCACTTGGTAAGCCATCTGCAACACGGCGTCGGTTTTGGAGTAGGCCTGATTGGCCAGCGTCATGTCGTACATCAGGAAGACGCGCTCCCACGGCACCAGTACGTCGTCAAAGATCACGAAGGCGTCCTGCTCGTCAAAGCGGCTGCTCAGCGGGTGGTCTTCGGTGTCGCGGCCCAAGTCGAACGGCTCGCGGCACTGGAAGTACAGGCCCGGTGTGTTGGTTGGCAACCCGAAACCCATCGCGTAGCGGCTCTTGTCGCCGTTTTCTTTGATGACGGTGGACGGGAAAATCAGGATTTCGTCGGCAATCGGTAGGGTCGCCAGCATCCGAGCGCCGCGCACGATCACGCCTTCCTCAGTTTCGCGCACGATGCCCATGGCAATGTACGGGTCGGGCATTTCCGAGGCCTGCTTGCTGCGGTTGACCTGCGGATTGGTCAGCGAGTGGGTCAGGCACAGGTCATTTTCGCGCACGTAGTCGTAGTAGTTCCGCATATTCTCGGCAAAGTTGCGCCCGCTGCCAATTGCGCCGCTGCTCTCGCACTCATCGAAGTAAGCGCTGGCCATGCCCGCCGCCATCACGTTGGTGTTCATGTAATCGGGAGCGCGGCCCAGCGTGCCCAGCGAGTAATCGGCCCGGATGCGGTGCGCCTCGCCAATTTGACGCAGATCGTCTTTGGTTCGCGGCACTTTGAAACTCATGGCGTAGCGCTGGCCACCGTCCTCGTAGGTCAGTTTGTCCTTAAACTCCGGCGCAAGCTGCATGTCGTAGAGGCCCGCCAGCGAGTGGGCAATATTTTTGGTGGCGGGGTGGGTGGTCGGGTCGGTGACGGCTGCTCCGTCAATGTAGAGGTTGGGCGGATTGTGGCGAAGGCGGTCAAGGAACTGTTTTCCGGTTCTGGCTGGCATGTCACTCCTCCTGATTGTGGTACTTGAAAACTTTGATGAGATAACCATCGGGGTCGGTCACGAAAAAGCCGTAAGGCCCAGTTTTCTGTCGGTAGTCTTGACGCATATCCTGAACGCCGGAAGATTGGTCTGTCAGAGAAGCGATCAAGTCATCGACCTCGCATTCAGAATCAAGTTCCAAGCCCAGATAAGTCAAAGCAGAGGGGTCTGGAGCCGTCGCAACTGCGTCGAAGATGAGCCGACTGCCGCTGCTGAACTCAGCAAATAATCTACGTCCCTCATCATGGCGCGAGATCACCGCTCCCAGTGCCTGATAAAAATCTGCGGTACGTTCCAGATTGAGAGCCTTGAGAGCAACATGTTCGAGCGCGGCCACTTTAATTTCCTTTTTCTGATCGCGGCTGCTCCACGCCCAATTTCGCCGCCCGGTGCCCGTCCAGATTCACGGCGATATTCTTCGTTTCCATATAAAAATCAAAGCTGTAATCGCCGCCGTCGCGCCCGATGCCGCTGGCTTTCATGCCGCCGAACGGGCTGGGCAGGTGCCGCACATTCTCCGAGTTGACCCAGATCATACCCACGTCCAGGCCCTGCGCGAACCGGTGGGCGCGGGTCAGGTCGTTCGTCCATAAGTAGCCCGCCAGACCGTAAGGCACGTCGTTGGCGATGCGGAGGGCGTCGGCTTCGTCTTCAAAAGGAATAACCGTCAGCACCGGGCCGAAGATTTCTTCCTGAGCAATCCGCATGTCGCTGCGGGCGTTGGTGAACAGCGTCGGGCGCACATAGTTGCCCACTGCCCCGATGCGCTCACCGCCCACCGCCACCGTCGCGCCGTCTTGCTTGGCGATGTCGAAGTAACTGCACACTTTCTCGAACTGGCGCGGGTGAATCAGCGGGCCAACCTCGGTGGCAGGGTCGAGCGGGTCGCCCACTTTGATATTGGAGACGCGCTCAGCCAGCTTCTTTACGAAGTCGTCGTGAACGCTGCGTTCCACCAACAAGCGGCTTGAAGAGGTGCAGCGCTGTCCGTTGAGGCTGTAGAGCATGAACACGGCGGCGTCCAGAGCGCGGTCTAAATCGGCGTCGGCAAACACCACCACCGGATTCTTGCCGCCCAGTTCCAGATGCACCCGCTTGAGGGTGTCGGCCCCCTGCTTCTGAATCAGGCTGCCAGTGCTGCTCTCGCCGATAAAAGCAATCGCCTTAATGTGGGGATGCTCGGTGAGCGCCTTGCCCGCCGTTTCGCCGTAGCCGTGGACGAGGTTGATGACGCCCGCCGGAATTCCGGCTTCGTGCATGATCTCGGCCAGCAGCGTGGCCGTCACCGGACTCCATTCGGCGGGCTTGTGAACCACCGTGCAGCCGGACGCCAGCGCGGGCGCGATCTTCCAGCTCGAAAGCATAAAGGGCGTGTTCCAGGGGGTGATGATCCCGACGGGGCCAATCGGCTGGCGCAGGGTGTAATTCAAAAATCCGGCGGTGGGCAGGCTCAGCCCGTCCTGGGCAGCCTCTGCGCGGTCAGCGAAAAAGCGGAAGTTCTCGGCGGCCCGCACGGCTGCCGACTTCATGAAGCGGATGGCCTGGCCGGTGTCCATGCTCTCGGCCAGCGCCAGCTCCTCAGCGCGTTCTTCTATCAAGGCGGCGACTTTATAGAGCAGTTTGCGGCGGGCCTTACCGTCCAGCGCTTTCCAGGCGGGAAAAGCGTCCCAGGCGGCCTGTGCGGCGCGGTCAATGTCGCGGGCGTCTCCGCTGGCTGCCACCGTCAGCAGGGAGTTGTCGGTGGGCGTGTGGACTTCAAACGTCTCACCGCTGGCAGAGTCTTGCCACTCGCCGCCGATGAAGTGCTTGAGGCGGCGCTTGAAAAGGGTTTGGCGCAGTTGCTCGGCGGGCTTGGGGGAAGGTACGGCAGTCATTGAACCTCCTGAGTTGAACGAAGCAAATTGTCTTTGGCTCACTTTAAGCGCCCATCCCAACCTGTACAAGGGCTGAATCAACAAAAATCAGCGCTCAGTTTGTAGAATTCAACCAATGCCCAGCCTCAATGCCCTGCGCTCAGCCCTCTGCATTCCAGCGGAAGAGGAAGCCCATTTTCAAACGCTCGAAGAAGCCCAGAGGCTCCTGCCAAGCGCCCCCAGATCGGCCCTGAGAGCGGCTGCCTTGCGCTTGCTGGCACAGGAAAGCCTTCAAAGTCTGCCCGCCGCCGCTTCGCTGCTGACCTCGCTGGCAGCCACGTTGCAAAGCCACCGCCCAGAGCGGGAGCTGGTGCAGTGGCTGGCACTGGTCACGGGTGGGCAGGCGGAGTTGCGCTCAAGCTGGGGCGATACGGTGGCCAGAGCCGGAACGCCCAGCGGTGACCAGCACTTTGAGCAGCGCCTGACGTATGAAGGGCGCTCAATCGGCAGCCTGCATCTTTGGGCCGGTGCCGAGTGGCCAGTTCTGTTTGGACTGACGGCGGAGTTCGCCAAACTGGCCCGCCTGCAAGCGGCGGCGGCGGGCGCGTCTCGGCGGCGGGTGGGCGAGCGGGTGCTGGAAGCGCTGCTGTCGGGCGACGTGAGCGGCGCGTCTGTGCATGAGCCGTGCACGCTGGCGGCGCTCAGGCTCGCCCAGCCGCTCCCCCGCAGCGAGCGCAGCCGTGAAGCGCACATCGCAGCCCTAGACATCCTGTGCGGCGTGGGCGAGGGCTACTTCCGGGAAAGGGGGCTGAAGTGCTTGACGACGGTGCGGGGCGACAAAGCCATCTGGCTGTGGGACAGTCAGGGCTCGGCGGGGGAAGCAGCGGGCCTGCTCAGCGCCCTGCGAGCCGCCACCGAAACGGATTTCCGGTTGGGCGTCAGTGCGGCGCAGGCGAGTCAGGCGCGGGCGAGCACTGCTCTCGAACAAGCCGAACAAGCCCTCAGCAGCGTGCGGGCGGCGCGGGGTCTGATCGTATTCGAGCGGCTCGACCCACTCCAGGCATTGCTGGACGGCGCTGAAGCGCAGGCGCTCGCGGGGCAGCTGTTGGCCCAACTGCGGGGAAGCGATCCGGGCGGCAAGTTGGAAGAAACTTTGCGACGCTACCTGAGTTTTGCCGGTTCACTGGGTATGCTGGCCACCGAACTCAACATTCATATCAACACCCTGCGCTACCGCCTGAGCCGAATAGAAGAGGTACTGGGCGGTAAACTCGGTGAACCGGCATTTGTGGCGCGGGTGTTCTTGGCGCTCTCAGCGGTAGAAAAAGGGCACTGACCTCTCTAAGCCAGCGCCCTGAAACACAAAACTCTTTAAGCCGAGGCCGCTTCCAGATTGATCTGCTTGGAGAGCTGGGTCAACTTCTGATCGGTGTCTTTTTCTTCTTGTTCGCTGGCCGCCAGCAAATCGGCGTGCTGCCCGAAGCCCAAAACCTCGGCGTAGGTGCGGACGGTGCCGTATCCGGCGATTTCGTAATGCTCCACCCGCTGCCCAGCGGCGATCAGACCCGCGTCTTTGACGGCAGACACAGCTTTTTCTTTGATCATGTCGTTGCCTTCAGCGACCAGACCCTGCATGGCCTTGCAGGTGCGGCCGGTCGGGTCTTCGCCGAGGTCGGCAAAAATGCTCTCTAAGCGCTGAATCTGCTGCTGGGTTTCGACCAAGTGGTCGGTGAAGCCCTGCTTGAGTTCGGGCGTGCTGGCGGCGTCGGCCATTTTGGGCAGCGCCTCGGTGAGTTGCGTTTCCGCCGAATACAGACCTCGCAGTTGCTCAACGTACAAGTCCTTGAGGTCGTTCATTTTCATCCCTAATCCGAAGAGTGCCATTGTTTCCTCCTGAAGCGCTCGGTTGATCTTGCCCATTGTGCAGAAAACTGGCCGAGAAGCCGTGGGAAGCGGCTCAATTTTTGTTGAGCTGGCGTTGAGGTAGGGCTGAATTCTGAGCAGAGCTTCATCTGAATTTGGAAAAGCATAACGGCATCTAAGCAGGCGCTTGAATGTCCCTTCAGAGAGTGGGAGAACTCGCCTTTTGGGGGGCGGTCAGGCGGCTCAATATTCGGCATGACCTAGACAAACTCCAGCCACCGTTCCCGCCGCTGAGGTGGCGACCTGCTTATGTGCTTTGGGTATCGGACGATTTGAGCCAGATCAGTGAGCAGATGCTGCATCCCGACGGCGGCGAAGTGGTGAACGGATGAGGAGCTTACTATGACCAATATTCAGAAGAGCGGTTTTCAAGAAGCGGCCCGCAAGGCCTTTTTTCAGGGCGGCAACGGCGGCCAGATGCAGGACACCGAGCGGGTCGCCGTCGGTGCACTGGGCCTTGGCCTGCTGATTTTGGGCTTGGGCGGCGGCGCAGGGCGCAGGCTGCTGGTGGGAGGGCTCGGCTTGGGCCTGACTGCTGTGGCTGTACGCGGCAGCAATCCGCTGGCGACTGCCATCAAGGTGGAGCAAAACAACGCGGGCCAAACTTTGATCAGCGAGGCGGTCACGGTGAACAAGAATGCGGCCGAGTTGTACGACGTCTGGCGCGACCTCGATAAGCTGCCAAATTTGATGAGCCACCTTCAGAGCGTGGTGGTGCTGAGTGAGAAGCGTTCGCGCTGGACGGTCAAGGCTCCGCTGGGCAGCGTCAGTTGGGAAGCCGAGATCACCGCCGACGAGCCGGGTAAGCGGCTGGCTTGGGCCTCGCTGCCGGGTTCCAGCATCGACAACAGCGGCGAAATTCTGTTTAGGCCCGCACCGGGCGGACGCGGCAGCGAAGTGGTGGTGCGGCTCAAGTACCGTGCGCCGCTGGGCACCGCTGGGGTGGTGGCCGCCCGCATCGCCGGACAGGAACCGGCTCAGCAGCTCAGAGACGATTTGATGCGCTTCAAGCGCGAGCAGGAACTCGGTTTTGCGCCCACCACCCAGGGACAAAGCAGCGGCAGAGCGGGAGGCGCGAAATGAAAGCAGTTCTCTGGCAAGGCACCAACCACGTCAGCGTAGAAACCGTTCCCGACCCCACCTTGCTATTGCCCAGCGACGCCATCGTGCGGGTCAGTTCGACGGCCATCTGCGGCTCGGATCTTCACCTGCTCGACGGCTTTATTCCCAGCATGGAAAAGGGCGACATTCTCGGCCACGAGTTTATGGGTGAGGTCGTGGAAGTGGGCCGCGATGTTAAGACGCTCAAGGTCGGCGATAGGGTCGTCATTCCGTTTAATATCGCCTGTGGAACTTGCGATTACTGCCAGCGCGGGCTGTTCAGCGCCTGCGACAACTCCAACCCCAATCACCGAATGGCAGAGGCCCTCTACGGCGCGACCAGCGGCGGCGGCCTGTTCGGCTACTCGCACCTCTACGGCGGCTACGCGGGTGGACAGGCCCAGTACGTGCGGGTTCCGTTTGCCGACGTGGGCGGCTTCAAAATTGAGACCGACTTGCCCGACGAGCAGGTGCTGTTTTTGACCGATATCTTCCCCACCGGCTATCAGGCTGCCGAGAACTGCAATATCGTCAGGGGGCGCGACGTGGTGGCGGTGTTCGGCGCGGGGCCAGTCGGCCAGTTCGCCGCCCGCAGCGCCCAGATGCTCGGGGCGGCCAAGGTGATTATCGTTGACCGCTTCCCTGAGCGCCTGCGGCTGGCGGCCGAGGCCGGAATAGAAACCATCAATTACGAAAAAGAGGACGTGCTGATCGCCCTCAAGGAAGCCACCGGCGGGCGCGGCCCCGATCACGTCATTGACGCGGTGGGCTTGGAAGCGCACGGGCACGGCCCCGGAGCGCTGCTCGACACCGCCCAGCAGAAGATGAAACTGACCTTTGACCGCATTACGGCGCTGCGCTGGGCGATTTTGAGTTGCGCCAAGGGCGGAACCGTGAGTATGCCGGGCGTCTACGGCGGCCTGGTCGACAAATTGCCGCTGGGCGCAGCGTTTGCCAAGGGCCTGACCTTCAAAATGGGTCAGACGCACACCCACCGCTACATCAGGCCGCTGCTGGCGCACATCGAGGCAGGCGACATCGACCCCAGCTTCGTGATTACCCACCGGGCCGCCCTGGCCGACGCGCCGCAGCTCTACAAGACCTTCCGCGACAAGCACGACGGCTGCATCAAGGTGGTGCTCAATCCGTGGGGCGAGGCAGCGCAAGGGGTGAAGCAGGCTTAAATTAGGTAGACAAGAAGCAGGGTATCCCCTTTCGAGGAATACCCTGCTTCTTATTTTGAGCTGGCGAGCGCCCTTATTTGGCGTTCAGGTGGTACAACTCGATCCCCAGCGCGGTGCGGTTGAGGAACCCCTTCCAGTAGGTGTCGTCGGCTTTGAGCGTGCCGTCGGCGTTGCGGCTGTACTTGCCGTCCTGGGCAATCGGAGTGGGCACGTTGAGGTAAGCGGCCTCGTCGGTTTTGCCTTTCAGGCGGTAATCGAGGAAGGCCGTCACGAAATGCTCGTTGAGGTTGTTGAGACGCTGCATATCCCAGACCGCTTCGGAGTAATGCGTATAGTCGTCGATGCTGCTGTAGCTGGCCGCAGGCGGCGGATTAGGCGCGGCATTGTGGCGGGCATTTTGGTAGACCACCATGTAACGGTCGGAATTGACAGCATTTTCAAACAACGGCTTGACGCCGTTCTGGTAGTAAGCCACGTCATCTTGGCTGCCCACCAGAAACAGGGTCGGCACCTTGACAGCGGCGAGCCCCTCTTTGTTCCAGAAGCCGAACTCGGCCCCGCTGTTGACTCCAATGCCTTTAACGGCGGCGTCTCCACCCCAAGGTGCAAAGGCCACCACCGCTTTGAGGCGTGGGTCAACCGTGAACTGGCCGAGCTGCCGAGCTGTGAGCGCGTTACCGGGCACGAAGCCCAGCACCTGATCGGCAAAGCCCGCACCCGCGAAATTGAGCGCACCGTAGCCGCCCATGCTATAGCCGAGCAGCGCCATGTTATTGGCATCCACCAGATTGTTCAGGAAGCCGCTGCCCGAAGTCGAGAGGGCTGCCACGGCGTCCAGCACGGCCTGGTCGTCTTGCGGGCGGTTGAGCAGGGTGCTGGCGAACGCGGCCTTGTCGGCGTTGGTGCTGTCGGTGTGGTCAATCGAGGCGACCACGTAGCCCTTGCTGGCGAGGTTCTCGGCGAGGTAGCTCATCAGGTAGCGGCTGCCGGGGTAACCGTGCGAGAAGATGACCAGCGGGTATTTGCCGCCTGCCGCGTTAGGAGCGGCGTCGCGGGCGGCGTGGCCTGGAAACTGAAACGCAACCACGGGGTGCTTGGGATCGCCGGGGCCGCTGCCGAGGTAATCGGTGTAGCTGGTCATCTGGCTCTGGTCAGCAGCGAGGGTGGCCGGATACCAGACTTCCACCGTCAGCGGTCGGTCATAGCGCGGCAGGGGGTTGGGCGCAGGACTGACAGCGGCAGCCTTGGCAATGTCGAGGACATCTTTGCGGACGAGCGAAATGGTTCGCACACCCACCGCGTACTGACCGCGTGCGCTGAGGGCTGGAGCGTCGGGGCGCACCTCGCCGGGGTAAGACGCGCTGCCCATAACGGGAGCGGTCTGGGCCAAGCTGACACTGGCCGAGCAAGTGAGCAGGACGGTGAGGACCAAGGCGAACGGGCGTTTGAGCGTGTGAGCCATAGCGAGAACCCTCCAAAGAATGGGAAGGCCGTAAGCGCAGCAGACGAAAAGAGACGCCGCGCTCACGGCAAGGTTAAAAACGTGCCGCAGTTTGAACTCGGTTCAACTTATTCTTGCTTGGACAGCATAACGCACAAATTAAATGGCAGGCCCGTTTGCGCTCCGCGCCACCAGAGTCAGGATGCTGTAGGTCGCCACCAGCACATCATTCTGGTTGGTCACGTCCACATGCCACTTGACGACTCCAGTGGGCGTCTCGCCTTCGCGCGTTTCCTTGGCGGTCTTGCTCTGCACCGTCAGGCGGGCGCGGATGGTGTCGCCAAAGCCGACGGGTTCGGTGAAGCGGAGTCCTTCCAGGCCGTAATTGGCCAGCACCGGCCCCACGCCGGGATCGACGAACAGGCCCGCCGCCGCCGCCAGCACCAAGTAGCCGTGCGCCACCCGCTTGCCGAACAAGCTGTCCTTAGCCGCGATCTCATCGGTATGGGCGTAGAACCTGTCACCGCTGAGGCCCGCGAAGGCGCTCACGTCCGACTCGGTGATGGTGCGGCGCGGGGTCAGCAGGCTGTCGCCCACCTTCAGCTCGTCGAAATTCTTGCGGAACGGGTGAACGCCGTCGTCGGTGACGGCTGCGCCGCGCACGTACTCGCCAGTGATGGCGGTCAGGGTGGTGGGATCGGCCTGAATGGCAGTGCGGATCAGGTAATGCTTGACCGCCCGCAGTCCGCCCAGTTCCTCGCCGCCGCCCGCTCTGCCGGGGCCGCCGTGCTTGAGCTGCGGCAGGGGTGAGCCGTGTCCGGTGGATTCCTTGGCGTCGTCGCGGTTGAGAATCAGAATGCGCCCGTGGGTGGAGGCCATGCCAAAAAACAACTCGCGGGCTTCGGGCCGGTCATGGGTGACGATGCTGGCGGCCAGAGAGCCGCGCCCCAGGCGGGCGAGTTCGGCGGCCTCGTCCAGGTCGGCGTAGGGCATCAGCGTAGCAACCGGGCCGAACGCTTCCAGTTCGTGGGCGGTGTGGTTGGTGAGGGGCTGGTCGGCCAGCAGCAGGGTCGGGGCCATGAACGC
>NZ_CP034184.1:300000-515055 GCF_003860465.1 Deinococcus psychrotolerans | reverse complement strand
CCGGCTCAAGACCGCTTCGAGCAGACACGCTGGGGTCTGCCTTGGGTCTGCTGGAGGCTGAGCAGTCTGAACGCGGTCGGTGGCCGCCTAGATTAAGCGGTGCTGGAATTCGGTAAAGGGCTGCTGGCTCCATCCAGCAACATGAAGTTGCTCCAGCATCGCGGGAAGTGTTGAGCCTGAAGGTCTGGTGGTGCCGAGAAGTTTACCGCTGGGCATCTGCACCATCAGCAGCTTACCGCCAAGTGGGATAAGGCCGAAGGTGCGAGGAGTGGCGGTCAGAAGAAAGGTCAGGTCAAGCGGCATGGTCGTCATAAGCTCCTTGTGGCGCGGCGAGGGGTTGGACGCTGAGGGCGCGGACAGCATTCAGATAGGCGTGCATCCCCTGGAGACGGGCGAGCATCGTGTGAACGTCTGGGTCATGACACAGGGTCACCGGGTCGAGGTCTTGCAGCGGCACGAACACGCCGCCGTTCGGCAGGCAGATTCCCCGGACTGCTTGATAGCCCCAAGTCCACAGCACAGGCTGCGGGGCATGGCAAGTCAGCCACGCCTCCCAGACCGGACGTGCAGCCAGGTGGCCCGGTAACTCGGCTGTCAACGCACCGAGATGTTCGGGTTGGGTGTAGAGGTCCAGACGATGGGCCGCCGTGCCGATCCGGCCCTTGAGATGCAACGGCGCAGGCCCCCACTGGCAGTGCGCCAGGTTCAGACCTAGGTGCGTCAGCGACGGAAGTCTCGGGTGGAGCAGGGGAGGGGAGAGCATCGCCCTGCCTTACCCGACTCGTTCGGGTGAGGGTCTGACATTGATCGGACATGGAGTAAAGCGCAAGCACCGCCGGGAACGCTGTAGTTGTACTCGGGTGTGGCAATCAGCAGGGCGTCGGTGGCCTGAGTGGCGTCTTTCAGCGCATGCACGCTTTCGGCCACGCCCTCGGCCTCGGTATAGGCGTTTTAGAGCGAGATGTCACCCAGCCGCTCAAAGAATCGGATGTTCAGCCCATCCGGGGCGACCTCCTGTGCCGCATGGAGCAGAGCGCAGTTATAAGAACCTTGGCGGAGGTAAGAATGGTCGCCCAGTACAGCCACGGAATCAGCAGGATCACACATTCCAGAGAACCACCAACAGCGCGGCGACGTAGGGAAAGAACCACAGTGCGTCCGTCCGCCCGATCTTCCTGACCTGATCTGCCGGTGTGTTACTGGACAGCAGGTGACGGTGGGAACTGACGGTGAATCATGTCAGGTTGAAGCCGAGGTTGACCAGCATGGACAAGCCGCTGTAGTAGACCAGACCTGCCACTCCACCGGCAGGCTTACGGAGATACGCGGTGAGCAGCGTAGTGGCGAATGGAACAGCCGCCCCCAGAAGCATTAACAGGCCATTTGCCAGCAACAGGGCCTCGTTGCAGTAGACCTCTTGCGAAAGTCATGATTGGCAGGCTCGCGTGAGGTTGCAGAGGGCTGCAATGAGCTGAGCTTGGAGAGCAAATCGACGACGTCGATGTCGATAAATGCCCTTCAGAACGCGAAAAACTTTCATGCGACGGATCACGTGCTCTATCCCTTGACGGGTATGTGTTAATTCCCGGTTCTCTTGACGCTGTTCAGCAGAGAGAGGCGACGCCCGCGTCGCCTTGTGCGTGGTGATGGCGTGCCCGTGGCTTCTCCACAAGCCCTGATACCCGGCATCTCCGACCAAGGCCGTGTCGTGAGGAAAGCGCACGCCAGATTGACGGAAAAGCTTCAGATCATGAATCGCCCCAGCACTCGTGGCTACGCCTAGGATCTGCTGCGTCACGGTGCAGATGAGCAGCTGAAACTTCAGGGTGTGCTGCTTTTGCTTGCCGCTGTACCAACGACGCTGCTGTCTTGTGCAGAACGGCACCTATCGGGCCTGCACGCTTTTTTAGGTCGTTCGCACGGCACTTCAGAGGCATCGACTGCGACAATGCTACAGACGATCTGCGCTTCTTGAAACACGCGCTTTTTGGGCATTTGGAATTGGGCGCTGGTGATCAGCGCTGCTTCGACACGCTCCACCGTGCACCGCACGGTGGGTTCATGGACACCCCAGTCATTGCCCAGGTGCGCGAACGTACGGTATTCACACCAGAATTCTAGAGTCATCAGGAGTTGCTCAGCTACGCTGAGTGCCGCTGGGCGGCCAGATTTCTTTTTCCGTCCCTCTCATTCAGTTAGGACGGCTTCCATCTCAGCGAAGGTCTCAGGATATACCCCAGTGTGACGACGGAATTGCTTGCGGTTCATCTTCAACGTGCGTGTCAGGCGTTCTCGCTCCACCCCGCAAGCTTAGCCTGCGACTTTCGCAAGAGGTCTAGTGAATCCGCCAGAAGATCGCGTGGTGGTTGATTCAGATGATCAAGACCGAGAGAAAGCTTAGCGCGTAAGCCAGGTCGACTGGTCACTGTGCACTCAGAGGGTTGGTCAGTCAGCGGACACTGACATTCCCCCACAGTTCTGGCACGGTCAGATCCAAGCTGAGCAGCGTGATCACGGTGGCAAACATGCCGTCGCTGAACACCTCAATCCGCCCAGTTCCTTTCTCGTCATTCCGGCGAGTCACCCTCATGTTCGCTGTGGATGTGTGGCCAGGCGCAGCGTCTGGTCTCGGAGCCACCCGGCGGTCACTTCAAGGTCTTGCGGCGTCAGCTCATGTCCCGCCTCAAGCCAGTGCTCCTGAACATCGGCATGCATCCGGCGCAGGTAAGGTGTCAGCGACTCCGCCAGGGGCCGGAAGGGATCGCGTTTGCCGTGCACGAGAAGTACCGGCATCCCCTTCAGGTCGATCTGTGGTGGGGCGTCAAAAGGCATCACCGGGCGCAGCAACACCGCTCCAGCAAATGCGGATGGCCAGCGAACGAGACTTGCCAGGGCGATATTGGCTCCATTGGAGTACCCCAAGGCGATGACCTGCCGTCCATCTAAGCCGTAGAGGATGACCGCGTCCTGCACGAACTGAGCCAGTGCATCGGCCTCATCCATAAGATGTGTCTGGTCATACTGGGTGGCGCTGAAGCGGCGGAAGAATCGGGGCGATCCCTCCTCCAGCGACCGGCCCCTGACACTGAGTAGATTCGCTCCCGGGGCGAGTTGCTTTCCCAGTGTGAGCAGCGACATTTCATCGCCGCCAGTGCCATGCAAAAGCAGAAGGGTCAGGGCGTCGTCACCAGATTCAAAGCGGTGAATCCAGTTCAGTTCGGCGGTCGTCTGGTGCACGCTGCTGGTCATTTCTCAACCTCCTCAGTCGACGGGCTTGAGACCGGCCAGGATCTGTGCCCGTCTGCTCTCGAAACGGGGCGGTAAAATGGTCTTCTCTCCCAGCGTCGCCATATCCTCGTCCACCCCGAAGCCAGGGCCATCGGTGGCAATCTCGAACAGCACACCGTTCGGTTCGCGGAAGTACAGGCTGCGGAAGTAATAGCGGTCCACCTCACCGCTGCTATGCAGACCGAAATGGCTGAGGTGCTCGTTCCAGGCATGGTATTCCTGTTCGTTGGGCGTCCGGAAAGCAACGTGATGTACCCCGCCCGCGCCGGATTGAACTGGAGACATATCAGGGCGCACTGCCACGTGCAGTTCTGCGTGCGGGCCACCTGCACCCATCTCGTAGACATGCACGGTGTGCGCGGGACTCGTCGGATCCGGGTATTCGCGTACCGGACGCAGATGCATGACCTGTTGCAGCACTTTGTCCGTATTGGCCAAAGTCGGAATGGTGATGGTGATCGGCCCTAGACCGCGTACCTGATACTCGGCAGGCACCGGGCTGCGCTCCCAGGGAACAGGCGGATCGCCTGCCCCACCGTCCACCACGAGAGCCAGCCGCTGGCCCTCCGGATCCTCAAAATCGAGGGTGAGCCGCCCGCCGCGTTCGGTGATCTCCGCGTGCTGAATACCAAGCTCCTGAAAACGGCCCTGCCAGTACCGCAGACTTGCCTCGTCCCTGACGCGCAGGGCAGTACAGGTCACGCTGTGGCTCCCCCGGCGCTCGCGGCCCACCGACCAGTCGAAGAAGGTAAGGTCCATACCAGGCGTACCGACTTTGTCAGAGTAGAAGAGGTGGTAAGCGCTGGTGTCGTCCTGATTGACGCTGCGTTTAACCAGGCGCATGCCCAGATCCTGGGTGTAGAAGCGTTTGTTTTCACGAATGTTGGCGGACACGGCGGTCAGGTGGTGGATGCCGCTGAGTTGCAATTCGGGAGTAGGCATGATCAGGCTCCTTGATAGTCTTTCGATGAACGTCGTTGATTGTGTTTCCGAATGGAACTGATTGAGGAAGCGTCCATGTTAGCCTGACAACCGCCGTCTGCTTTGTCCAGCTGAAACCGCATTCCGTCCCCGAATGCCGTTTTGCTTTGTGCAGCGGCGCTGAGGTGTCGAATGCCATATGAAGCACCGACAGATCTCGTTTCATTCTGATGGTCGAGCCATGCGCCTGCGCCCAGCCAAGAAGAAGAACCCAGCTGCCCCGCCTAACACGCTGAGCGCTCCCGCTGAGAACGTCACATTGCGAAAAGCGTCACCAAACGCGGCATTGACGGCCCGTCTGGTCGATGGGGCCGCGCTGTCCGGTAATTTCAGATCGGTCAGGCGGCTGGCCTGCTGTACGGCGCTCTGGCGAGTTTCGGCGCTCGCTCCGGCAACTTCCAGACGGGTGGTTAGGGCGCTCCGGTAACTGCTCACGAGCAGCAGTCCCAGTGCGGCCACGGCCAGCAGTCCGGCGGCGCGCGATACGGCGTTGTTGACCCCACTGGTCACGCCGCTCAGCTCGCGTCCCGCGCTTCCCATGACCGCGCTGGAGAGCGGCGCAACCGTCAGTGACATGCCCAATCCCAGCACCAATGCTCCTGGTAAGATGGCCGTCCAGTAACCGCCGCCGCTCCAGTTGCGCCCGAACCCCAGCAGCGCGAAGCCCACCCCAGCCAGAATCGGCCCGGCGGTTAGGAAGAGTCTCGGGCCGTGCTTATCGGCCAGTCCTCCGAACCACCCGGACAGGCCAGCCAACAGAAGAGACAACGGCAGCAGCGACGCCCCAGCAGCGGTGGCGCTGTAGCCCAGTGAGCCGATCAGGTACAGCGGCAGATAGAGCCCCACCGCTCCTAACGCTCCGTAAAGCAAAAAGGTCAGCAGGTTGGTTCCAGCGAAGACTGGATTGAGAAACAGCGTCAGTGGCAGCATGGGTTTCTCAGTGTGCGCCTCGTGCCACAGGAAGGAGACAAAACCCACAGCGGATACGCCCAGCGAGATCCAGGTTAGAGCGTCCCAACCGCTTGCTCCCGCCCGCGTCAAGGCGTACGCCAGCCCGCCCAACCCCGCCGTGATGCTCACAGATCCCAGCCAGTCCGGACGTGCGCCGGGGGTCTGCGTTTCAGGAACGCGCCGCAGCAACCACAGCACCATCACGGCCAGCGGCAGGTTGATGAAAAACACCCAGCGCCACGAACCCGCGTCCACCAGCAGCCCGCCAATCACTGGTCCCAGCAGGGTCACCACTGAGCTGGCCGCGCTCCACAGGCCTACGCCTCGCCCGCGCCGTGCCGGGTCAAACACTGCCCCAATCATGGCCAAGCTGCCGGGCACCAGCAGCGCCGCGCCGATCCCCTGGAGTGTCCGCGCTGCGATCAAGGACGGCAGATTGGGAGCCAGGCCGCAGGCCAGCGAGGCCAGTGAGAAGATCACTACCCCGATCCCGTAGATTTTCTTGCGCCCGTAAGCGTCCCCCAGCGCACCCCCGGTCAGGGTCAGCGCCGCCAGCAGCAACGCGTAGGCGTTGACCACCCACTGCACCCCCGCCGCCGTGGCATTCAGATCGGCCTGAAGAGACGCCAGGGCGACGTTGACCACACTGCCGTCCAGGAAAGCCAGGCTGGAGCCCAGCACCGTTGCCGCCAGTGTCCAGCGTTCCGCAGAGGTGAGCGGGGTGGGTCGGGCGGCGGTCTGCTCAGTCATGACGGCTCCTGGGTAAAGATGAGGTGGGGGCGCGGCAGTTGACAGTTCGGTCAGGTTCATCAAACTCTACGATCACGAACGGCTCGGAAGGCTAGGGAAGACAAGTTCCCGCCCCCCGCTCACAGATACGGCCAGACACGGCACCCTGACGTGGTACCCGCATTCCCACATGTACTGAACGCCAAGTTGGGGGAGCACAACCGGTCCAGCAACTGGCCTGGCCCGCGCCTTCATCCGCTGCGCTCACCTGACCCAAACGGCCAGCGCCAGTTCAGCACTTCGGGTATGTCCTGGCCCGTCTCACGCACGTACCGGCGGTGCTCGGTCAGCTTGTCCTGAAAAAGCTGTTTGACGTCTGCTCCGATTTCTTGGAGTCTCGGTACATGGTCAATCACGTCGGTGGCCAGATGAAAGCGGTCAAGGTCATTGAGCACCGTCATGTCGAAGGGCGTGGTGGTGCTCCCCTCCTCCTTGTACCCGTGTACATGCAGGTTGGCGTGTCCGTGGCGTCTGTAGGTCAGGCGGTGGATCAGCCAGGGATAGCCGTGATACGCAAAAATGATGGGTTTATCCCGGGTGAACAGGCTATCGAAATCAAGATCGGACAGGCCGTGGGGATGCTCGCTCTGCGGCTGCAAGGTCATCAGATCGACCACATTGACCACCCGGATGCCCAGATCGGGGAACTGCTCGCGGAGCAGGGCCACAGCGGCCAGTGTTTCCAGGGTCGGCACATCGCCCGCGCAGGCCATCACCACGTCAGGTTCCACCCCCTCACTGGTTCCGGCCCATTCCCAGATACCCAGTCCGGCGGCGCAGTGCTTGACTGCCGCGTCCATCTCGAGCCACTGTGGGGCGAGCTGTTTGCCAGCCACCACCACGTTCACGTACTGGCGGCTGCGCAGACAGTGGTCCATCACCGAGAGCAGGCAATTGGCGTCTGGCGGCAGATACACCCGCACCACACCTGCTTTCTTGTTCATCACGTGGTCGATAAAGCCTGGATCCTGATGCGAGTTGCCGTTGTGGTCTTGCCGCCAGACGTGCGAGGTCAGCAGAATGTTGAGTGACGGGACAGGCCGCCGCCAGTGCAGGGCCGAGCTGGTCTTGAGCCACTTGGCATGCTGGTTGAACATCGAGTCGACGATGTGAATGAACGCCTCGTAGCATGAAAACAGGCCGTGCCGCCCGGTCAGGGTGTAGCCTTCCAGCCAGCCCTCGCACAGATGCTCGCTCAGCACTTCCATCACCCGCCCGCCGCGTTCCAGATGCTCGTCGGTGGGCAGCAGGGCTTCCTCCCAGGTCTTGCCACTGACCTCGTACACGCTGTCCAGGCGGTTGCTAGCGGTCTCGTCCGGTCCGAAGAGCCGGAAGCGGGTCATGTTGGCCTTCATCACGTCCCGCAGGAAGCCGCCCAGCGTGCGGGTCGCCTCGCCGTCCACACTTCCAGGGTGCGGCACCGCCACGGCGTAGTTGCGGAAGTCCGGGAGTTCCAGACCGCGCGTGAGCAGACCGCCGCCGCCGTTGGCGTGTGGATTGGCTCCCATCCGGCGCTCCCCGCTGGGGGCCAGGGCGGCCAGTTCAGGGATCAGGCGACCTGTTTGGTCAAAAAGTTCTTCCGGACGGTAGCTCCGCATCCAGGCTTCGAGTTGCCGCAGGTGTTCCGGGTTCTCGGCCAGATTCGCCAGTGGCACTTGATGCGAGCGCCAACTGCCCTCGGTCGGCTTGCCGTCCACGGTCTTGGGTCCAGTCCAGCCTTTGGGGGTTCGCAGCACAATCATGGGCCAGCGGGGACGCTCAGCGCTCCACTCACGCCGCGCCCGCCGCTGAATCCCCTGAATATCGGTCCAGACCTGCTCCAGGGTGCGGGCCATCTGCTGATGCACGTCTGCCGGATCTGAACCCTCCACGTAATAGGGCTGGTGACCGTAGCCGCGCAGCAGGGTATCCAGTTCCTGAGGCTCCAGCCGGGCCAGAAGCGCCGGATTGGCGATCTTGTAGCCGTTCAGATGCAGAATCGGCAGCACCGCGCCGTCGGTCACGGGGTTCAGGAATTTATTGCCGTGCCAACTTCCGGCCAGCGGCCCAGTCTCCGCCTCACCGTCGCCGATGACGCAGGCCACCAGCAGGCCGGGATTGTCGAACGCTGCGCCGTAGGCGTGTGCCAAGCTGTAGCCCAGCTCGCCGCCCTCATGAATTGATCCCGGCGTCTCAGGCGCGACGTGGCTGGGAATGCCGCCGGGAAACGAGAACTGCTTGAACAGCCGCCGCATGCCCACCTCGTCTTGTGAGACGCCAGGATAAATCTCACTGTAGGTGCCTTCGAGGTAGGTGTTGGCGACCATGCCGGGGCCACCGTGGCCGGGACCGGCAATGTAGAGGATGTCCGCGCCCTGCTCGCGGATTAGACGGTTGAGGTGGACATAGATGAAATTCAGTCCCGGTGTGGTGCCCCAGTGCCCCAGGAGGCGGGGCTTGATGTGTGCGAGGGTCAGCGGCACATTCAGGAGTGGATTGTCCAGCAAGTAGATCTGCCCCACCGAGAGGTAGTTGGCCGCCCGCCAGTAGGCATCAAGCAGGTGAAGTTCCTGCGGGCTGAGTGGGTCTGGATCGGTGATCATTGGACTGGTCATGGTGGCCTCCTTCAAAGAACGCAGTACAGAGGGGGCGATCGTCACGTCATCGGGGCGTCACATGCCAGTCACCGCTCCACAGCGCTCCGGTGCCGGGTTCCATCGTGAGTTCGTCGACATAGCAGTAGAGCCAGTCCTCGCCGGGCTCGGCGCTCTGAACCAGCGGATGCCGTGTGGCGTGAAAATGGGCGGTGGCGTGCTTGTTTTTGCTGGAATCGCAGCAGCCGACATGTCCGCAGATCAGGCACAGGCGCAGGTGAATCCAAGTGTCGCCCAGTTTCAGGCATTCCTCGCAGCCATCGGCGCTGGGTGTCACGGAGCGGTCAATTTGATCGAGGTGCGTGCAGGTCATCATGGGTGAAGCCTCCAGCGGCGGAGTGCAGTGGTCTTGGGCACCAGCCTTGACGCGTTGCCACGCTCCATCTTGTCTGGTGCGGAGATGTTCAGCAGATTGGTTTTTCGCAGAGCGGCAGCTCCACTCTGGGAAAATTCAGGTTTGGTGGTGGCTTGCGCCTTGCCCAGAAATCACCTGCCGTACCGTCGCAGCGGGCCAGGGCGTGTAGTCCAGCGCCACGCGGTTCCAGCGGCCCAACTCCGCCGCCGCCACGTAGGTGCTTTGCAGGAACTCCAGCAGCGCCGCGTCCGGGTCCGCCGCTAAGCGCACCGTCTCGTAGGGCAGGATGAACTCGCCCAGCCCCGCGTGATACACCGCCCCCACCGGACCCACCCGCGCCGTTTTAAAGCCGGGCGGCTCAGGATAGGCGTAAGCGTAGAACGCCGCCTCCCCCAGTCCGGTGCCTGGCCAGAACCCCGCGCTCGATAGCTCGTGGGAGTAGGCTTCTTCCATCACCCAGTCCGGGCAGTGGGGAACGCCGCCGGGATACTTTGGGGCCGTGCGACCAGAAAAGCGGGTCACGGCCAGATCGAAGGCCCCCCAGAAGAAATGCACCGGGCTGACCTTGCCACAAAACCCCGCCCGAAAGACATTCAGCACGCGGTGGACGCTCAACAGGGCCTGCCAGTAGCGCGTCACGGCCTCAGGGTCATAGGCCGCGTGCTGCTCGTCTTCAGGAAACGCCAGGATGGGATCGGGCAGTTCGGTGGGGCTGGGCCAGATCTCGACGCCCAGGCCGAGTTCGTCCAGGGTGTCCATCAGCGTCTGATAGAACCCGGCGACTCTTAAACCCTGGAGAGCAAAGGATCGGCGCTCTCCCGCTCCCGTCACCACCAGGAGGCAGTGACGCCGGAAATCGAACTCGATCTCGAAGGCCCCGTGCGGGTGGTGGATGAGGCCGGTAGTCAGGCCGCGGGCACTGAGGCTCAGCGTGAGATGCCAGGAATGGTTGACCCAGGGGGTCAGGGCCAGACGAACCTTGCCGACGATCTGGGTCCACAGGTGCACGGTCTCCAGGGTGTCCTGCCAGGGGGCGAGCGGGAGCGGCGGCCAGGCGTCGTGATTTGAAGTCATGCGTCCTCCAGAGCGTGTACCCAGCAGAGCATTCCTCTGCAGCCTCGTCCTGCATCGCCCAGAACAAAAACCAGGAGCGCCGCTACAGACAAGGCTCAAGCAGGGGTCAGATTCGCTTGCTCCGTGGTCACCGGGGGACGGCCCACCCGGTGGGTCCAGGCAGCCAGCGCCACCAGCAGGCCGTGGACGAAGGTCCGGGTCGCTTCATCGACAAGGTGGCCCTCCGCATCAAACTTGCCGGTGGCGTTGGCCACCAAGACTTCGGGCTGAGACAGCACCAGGGCGCTGGGGAAAACCAATGTCTGCCGGAGGTGCGCCTGGGCGCGGGCGGTGCCCCAGGTGTACGGACTGGCACCCATGATCGCCACCGGCAGGCCGCTGAGTGGCTGGTGCTGGGGCGGGCGTGAGGCCCAGTCCAGCGCATTCTTGAGGACGCCGGGAACGCCGTGGTTGTATTCGGGTGTGGAAATCAGCAGGGCGTCAGCGGACCACAGTGCATCCCGGAACGCTTGGACAGCGGGTGGGGCGGCCTCCGTGTCGATGTCTTGGTCATACAGCGGCAGCGGCGCGAGGTCAAAGATGTCGAGCGTCACGCCGCCTGGGCACAGCTCCCGTGCGGCGGCCAGCAGGGCGCGGTTGTACGAGGCGCGGCGCAGGCTGCCTGCGATGCCGAGAAACTTGAGGGGGGTGGGCTGGGTCATATCCGTTCTCCTTAAATGTGATTCTCAAACCTGAGTCGAAAGGGGCGAATCCATACTTGGATAAGCTATTCGCTGCCGTTGACCGGCCTGGCACTGCCACGCTTCCCGCAGCAGCCTCGCTGCCAGCGCAAGATCGGCGGGGTGGTCGAGGGTCAAGATGATCCACGGCGCATCCGGGTTGTCGTGGTGAGGGCGAACCAGTCCTTGCTGAATCAGGGTGTCCCGCACCGCAACGGAGCAGGCGAGACCCACCACACCGCTGCGGTGCAGATGCCCGATCAGGAGGCCCTGATGGAAAACGCCCTCCTGACCGTAAGCGTAGGGGCTGATCTGAACGTACTTCAAGCTGAGGGCTGTGCGGCGCAACTCCTCCAGGGCCGAGTCGCACGGCCCGCTGTGATCTGGGATCGTCATGGCGATCAGGGCAGTGCGGGCCGCGCCGCCGTGGACGCACCGGGCCAGTACGGCAGCGGATCGCTGGCGAGAAAGGTCTCTTCCAGTGCCTCGTCCAGATCCACCTCACGCGGTTCGGTGCCGGGTTCAGCCTCGGGCAGGTCAGCGCTGTTGATCCGGTTGTTCTCCGGCAGTAGATCAGGAAAAAAAAGCTCTAGGCGGCCTCCTCCCGCATGCTGCTGGACTTCCTCCACGGCGCGCAGCAGCCGTGAAGCCACCTGGACGAACGCACTGGGCGTCAGCGGGATCAGGGCCACCACTGAAACGGCGGCGTTGATCCCCCGCCCTGCTGTGCGCAGGGCGGCGAACGCGATGGGCAAGCGGTGCGCTTCTTCGAGCACAAACAGTTTCGCGCTGGGTTCGCACAGCGCCGCGAGCTGCTGGGCCGCGTCACTGCCCACATCCAAGCTCAGGAATGCCTCGGCCTGGATGTGGGCGACGAGATGCAGATCTTCCGTCGGCCCGGTTCGCAGCATCCACGTTTCCGGCGGGGTCAGGGAGCGGCCTCTCATGGTCGCCGCTGCACGGTAGGACAGGGACGAGCAGGCAGCGCAGACGAAGTGTTCATCTTAACCTCCAGTAAAGTGGCCTATTAAACGGGCCAATGGTCACGCTCCTGACCCCGAATGATCAGTGCTGCACAGAGGTTCGCACTGACCCCGTGTCCTGGCCGTGTCCGGCGGTCAGCTCTATAAATGGAGCACTTGCGGCAACTCCGAATCAGGGTTGAAGTTCCAGCGCATACGCCACCGCCTGCTCCAGCGTCATGGCGTGGCCCTCGTTCCAGGCGTCGGCAAAGCTCATTTCACCTAACGCGGTGCGGATGGGCGTCAGTTCCTTCCCGAACTCACTCCATTCGTCAGCAGTTAAGCTTACATTGAGCGCCTTGCGTTGAGCTTCAGTTGCGCCCCACAACACAGCTGCGCGGCGTACGTTTTTCTGCCTTGCAAAGACGAATCCAAAACCCTCCAGAGCGTCTGGAATCAGTGAGTAGTGCCCTGTTTCAAGAAGCCCTTTCAGGGCCTGGGTGAGGTAATCCGCTGACAGCACCTCGTTGTTCAGTTTCTGGTGCAGGGTCGCCAGGTTGATCAATGCGGCCTCGACATCTCCACCCAACTCACGCTTCAACCGAAGGGATTCTTCAAAGGTGTTCCGGGCACCGCTGAAATCTTTGAGCTGCATCTGAACAGCCCCGAGATTATTCAGACTGGACGCGACACCCGCCTGTTCTCCAGTCACGCGAAATTCTTCCAACGCCCGCCGGTAGTAATCACGTGCTGCTTGAAGATCGCCGAGACCGGACGCAACCAAACCCAGATGCAGCGCGGTCAGTGGAACGACTCCTCCACGTGACTCGGTGAGTGCCAGCGACGCCTCCAACTGCCGTTTGGCTGCGGCGTAGTCATGCATATTGCGGGCCATTTCACCATCCGCGTGTAGTGCTTGCTCAAGAGCTTCAGGGCCAAGGTCACCACGCGAGAGGCCCAGCGCATACCACCGCCGGGCCTCATGTGTTCTCCCTGTCCTGATCCAGAAATTCCGAAGCTTGCTGACGCAGTGCAGGGCCACCTCCGCCTGCCCGCGCTCAAACCAGCGCGTCAGCGCTCCCCGAATATTCTCTACATCGTCATCCATGCGCTCCAACCAGTGCCTGCTGTCCTGATTCTGTCGGATGGCCGTTTGGAACTGGTGACAGACACCCAGGACATACCCTCCACGTGCACTGAGTGTTCGTTCCTCGTCTTGGGCCTGCCCCGCCAGCCGCTCGCGGGCGAACTGCTGGAGCAGTGCGTGAATGTCATAGCGGCCATGCTCAGCCACCCGGATCAGCGACTTATCCACCAGGGCCGCGAGCAGCGGCAGGTTTGTTCCAGCCACTGCGCCTGCCGCCTCGCGGGTAAAGCCGCCGCGAAACACCGAGAGCCGGGCGAAGGTCTGCGCTTCGGCAGGAGTCAAACGCGCCCAGGTCTGCTCGAACACGGCCCGCACGCTGTGATGCCGGGCGGGGATATCTTCTCCTGCCGCTTCCAGAAAGTCCAGACTGCGCCCGATCTCTCCGGCAATCTCAGCAGGCGACATCAATTTCACCCAGGCGGCAGCCAGCTCCAGCCCCAGGGGGGAGCCGCCGACGAGTTCCCCGATGCGGCGTACCGGAGGGAGATCATCTGGCGTCAGGTCAAAGCTCAAACGGGCACGTTTGGCCCGCTGCGCGAACAGGTGGACAGCCTCGGTCTCACGCGCCGCCTCAAATGATGTATTGACCTCAGGCAGGCCCAACCCGCTCAGGGTCAGCGCCCACTCCTCCTCCAGACCCAGCCGCTCGCGGGAGGTGACCAGTAGCTTGATCCTCGGACACGCCAAGAGCAGCGTGGTCAGGTACGGTGCGCCTACCAGCAGGTGTTCGGCGCTGTCTAGAACGATCAGAATGGGCCGCACACCCAGCGCCGAGAGCAGCGCTTCAAAGGGCGGCTGCTCGGCGGGCAGGATCAGCCCCAGGGCGTCGGCGATGGATCCCGGCAGTGAAGCCAGAGAAGCAGTGGCCTCCAGCGAGACGAAGACCACCTCCCCCTGTTGCTGCGCTACCTCCAGCGCTAGCCGGGTCTTGCCAATCCCGCCTGGCCCCACCAGGGTCAGTAGGCGCACTTCGGGGCGAGCGAGTGAACGCAGAATCTCGGCGCGTTCTTTCGCGCGCCCCACGAACGATGTGCCGCGCAGGGGCAGGCCTGGACGCACCAGTGCTGCCGAAAGTTCCGACTTGAACAGGGTCTGACGCGCCTCTTCCAGCGTCAACGTCAGCTCGATCTCATAGTCGCGGGCCTGCTGCCGCAGCCGCCCGAACAGCGGACTCTGTCCGGCCAGTAGCAGGGTGAGCAGCCGCGCGAACTGTTCGGGTTCCGGGTCTGCCGCGCCGGGCAGCCAGCAGGCGCGTTCGGCCAGCGTTGCGCCCGCCGCAAAATCGCCCCGCGCCGCCCCACGTTCGGCCAGTGTCATCAGCGCTCCCCGCACCTGAGCGGCGATAAATTCGCGGGTGGCAAAGATCCATTCCTCCAGCTCCACACCTGCGTCCGGCAGATGAACGCCTGCCAGGAACGGCCCGGTGTACAGGTCCACGCTGACCTCCAGTTCGCCCTCGTCCAGATGCGAAAGCACCCTGGAGGCGTCGCAGGTCACGCAGGCCCGCAGGCGATCACCGTCTGCCTCCAGGGTACCGGGCGCTTCCCGCCGCAGCCGACGCAGAGTGGACCGCAGGCTTCCCAGAGGATCGGCGGCCTGACCAAAAAAAACTTCACTTAGAACGTGGCGGGGACGCTCGCCTTCCAGCCCCAGGTAGGCGAGCAGCAGCAGGGATTTGGGCCGCGAATACGCCGCTCCCTGCAATGCCAGTCCCCCCAGAGTTTTTAGGTGCATGACTCATTTTAGGCCCGCCGACTCCCTGGAAGTGTCATGGCCCGGAGCGTAGAGAGCCACGCTCAGCATGCTCTGAACACGCCTTCAACCGGGCGTATCAGGCAGCGGGAGCAGCGCTGTGACTTTTGCAGATCAATCTCTACTCGCGCCAGACGTCCCCAGGGCCAGCACGATCTCGACGAATGCGGCAGCGTGCGCAGAGAGGCGGGTGCGGTGCCAGGCGACTGCGCCGTCCATGACCATCGGCTGCTGATGGTCGGCGTAACGGATGGGTCGCCGGACCAGTCCAGGTAACTCTGCGGGCCATGAGGGCAGGGCCAGGGTGTAGCCGAAGCCTCCCGCCACGAACTGATTGCGCGTTTGTGGAATGGCTCCCTCCAGCAAGCGCGGCGGCACAATGCCGTTCTGGCCCAGCAGCTTCAGCACATGGTCGTGTAGTGGCGGATTGATCGGGCGTGGGTGGATCACCAGCGTCTCACCGGCCAGCGCCGAGAGCGGCACCTCGCGCTGCCGGGCCAGGGGATGGCTGGCGGGCAGCAGGGCGATGTAGGCCTCGCGCCAGAGCAGCGCCCAGGCGATCTGATCATCCTCGATTGGAAGGGTGACAAAGCCCACATCCAGCGTGCCGCGTGTCAGCGCCTCGAGCTGGGCGACACTGAACAGTTCCCTGAAGGAAAGCCTAGCCGATGGATACCGCTCGGCGTAGCGCCGCAGCGCCCTGGGAACCACCGCGTGATTGAGAAATCCATTGGTGCCCAGTACCAGGTCTCCGGCTCCAAGGGGGTCGGCAGTGCTGGGTCTGGGCAACGCAGTCGGCTTGAGCGGCAGCGGGGCGCTGAGCGCACGCTGGGCTTCTGCGACGGACCAACCAGAGGGGCTGAATGGCGGCCTGAGCTGGCCGAGCAGCACGCTCTGCCCGGCGGTCAGGAGGAGCAGCAAGCGCTCGAGGGCCTCGCCGCTGGGTGCGGGGGCACCCGTCAGGGAGTAGGCCTGCTCGGCCAGGCTGCCCGCCTGCGCAAATTCACCCCGCGCTGCCGCACGCTCGCCCAGGGTGACGAGACTCCTCCGCACGCGCTGAGCGATGATGGCGCGGCGGTCATACACCCAGTCTTCGAGCAGCCCGCTCCAATCCGGCAGATGCACCCCGGCCAGAAACGCGCCCGTGTAGAGCGCCACGCCGCCGGGTAAATCACCCGCATCAAGGCAGTTAAGGAGGCGCTGGACGTCGCAGAGCAAGGTGGCCCGCACGCGGCTGCCTTCCGTCTGGACGGCACCGGGTACCTCGCGGCGCAGCCGGTGCAGGGTGGTCCGCAGACTGCCCAATGGATTGACGGCTCGCCTGAAAAATAGCTGACTGAGGTGGGCACGTTCCTGCGGGCCTTCCAGTGTCAGATAACTGAGCAGCAGCAGCGACTTGGAGCGTGAGGAACTCCCCCCTTGCAGCTCCAGTTTCCCAAGCGTCTGTAACACCACACCGTATGTTAACGCCGACGCAGACCAGCCCATTCCCAATTGTGTTCCAAGATCTAATTCGTGTCGCCCTGAACATAAGCCACGGCCTGCTCCAGCGTCATTGTCCGCCCGGTTGTCCAGGCGGCCTCGAAGGCGGCGTCCCGGCAATCTGCCCCGCTGCCCCAGATCCGGCACTGCTCAAGGTGGGGGATATCCAGTGAAATGCGGCGGCCCAGACGCTCTTCGAGGGCCGTGGCCGCACCCAGCAACACGACGCCCCGGTTGCCCTGTCCCAGATCGATGAAGAGGCGTCCGAGGCCCTCGAGCACGTCCGGAATCAGCAGGGAGGAGCCGCGCTCCAGCAGCCCACCCAGCGCGCGGAGAAAATAGGTTTGGGCAGCCTGCAACTCCCCGCGCTGGCGGCAGAGGTCGCCGAGGTTCTTGAGCAGCCCGTCGATGTCGCCGCCGATTTCGAGCTTGTAGCGCAGTGACTGCTCGTAAACGGCCTGCGCTCCGGCAAAATCACCGCTCAGTAACATCAGGCTGCCGAGGTTTTTGAGGCTCGAGGCCAGGCCGTGCCGTTCATTCGCGGCCTGGAAGCCAGCCTTTGCCTGCTCGTACCATCGGCGGGCCTCGGCCAGTTCACCCGTTTCCATGGCGACGTTGCCGAGGTGCAGCCAGGTGATCGGCGAGGCCAGGCCGAGCTGCTCACGCAGCGCCAGGGACGCTTCGAGCCGCCGCCGGGCTTCAGCGTAGTCGCCCATGTCCATCGCCAGTTCGCCCTGGACGGCAAGCGCCTGTTCCCGTACGTCGGGGGGCGTGTCCTGTCCTGCCGCCAGTCCCAGAGAAAGCCAGCGGCGACCTTACCGCGCCCGGCCTGTACGGCCCCAGTAGACCCGCAGCCGGGTCACGCAGCGCAGGACTTCTTCCACTTCGCCCCATTCCAGCCAGGCATTCAACACCACGCGCAGATTGTCGAGTTCCAGCGTGAGGCGCTCCATCCACTGCTTTTCGCCGTGCAAACTCAGAAAGGCCCCGTTGGCGTGCTGGGTCAGCGTCCGGTAAAACCCGGTGTGGGCGAGCTGGGCATGGCGCTTTTCGCGAATATCCTGTCCCAGCCGCTCCCGGGTAAATTGCAAGATCAGGGCGTGCAGGTCGTAGCGTCCCGCGCCCATCACGCGGATCAGGGATTTATCCAGCAGTCGGGCCAGCACCGGCAGGGTGGCTCCCGCCACCTCGCCCGCCGCCTCACGGGTAAAGCCGCCGTGGAACACGGAGAGACGCGCCATCACCGCCTGGTCACCCTCGCTGAGCCGCGCCCAAGTCTGCTCGAAGACTGCCCGCACGCTCTGATGCCGCCGGGGTACACTGGGGCCTTCAGCCTGAAGAAAGTCCAGACTGCGCTGGGTTTCGCGGAAAATCTCGCCTAACGGCATCAGCCGAATCCAGGCGGCAGCCAGTTCGACTCCCAGCGGTGACCCACCGACCAACTCAGCAATCTGCACGATGACCGGCCAGTCCGTTTCACCCGGCATAAAGTCCAGTGAGGCCCGCCTGGCCCGCATCACGAAGAGGTCTACCGCATCTGAGTCCTTGATCTGCTGAATGGACGCGCCCAGCGGCGGCAGATTCAGTCCGCCGATGGTCAGCGCCCACTCCTCTTCCAGGCCCAGCCGCTCACGTGAGGTCAGCAGCAGGGTCAGGTTGGGACAGCCCTGAAGGAGGGTGTGCAGTGCGCCAGCACCGTCCAGCAGATGCTCGACGCCGTCGAGGATGAGCAGCAGCGGCGGCCCCTGCAGGCAGGCTTGCAGCGCGGTCAGCGGCGGCTGATCGTCAGGCAGGTTCAGACCTGCCGCCTGCGCGATCACGCGTGGCAGATCGCGCAGCGCCGCCACCGGCTCTAATGAGGCGAAGGCCACCGCCTGCTGCGCCTGAGCGGTGCGGGCCACCTCCAGGGCCAGGCGGGTCTTGCCGATGCCGCCGGGGCCGACCAGGGTCAGCAACCGAACCTCGGGGCGCGCCAAGGCCCGGACAATCTCGCCGCGCTCCACGCTCCGGCCCACGAACGCTGTGGCCCGCTCTGGCAATCGGAGACGTCCGTCCGTACCCAGACTGTTGACGGCGGTGGCGGCTTGGGCCAGCAGCGACCGTCGGGCGTCCTCAACCGAGTGGCGCAGCTCGAGGCCAAACTCCTCGGCCCGCTGCCGCAAGCGGGTCACCAGTGTGCTGTGTCCGGCAACCAGCAAACAGTCCAGCCGCTTAAAGGTCTCAGATTCCGGTTCAGCCGCGCCGTCCAGGTTCAGGGCACGCTCGGCCAAATCCGCCGCCGTGACGAAACTGCCGTTGGCCGCCTGCCGCTCGGCCAGGGTCAGCAGGGCGCTGCGAATCCGCGCGGCCAGGTACTCGCGGGTCGAATAGACCCACTCTTCCAGCTCGATGCCCCAGTCCGAACTGTGCAGGCCCGCCAGGAACGGCCCGGTGTACAGCGCCGCGCCCTGCTCTAGTTCGCCCGCATCCAGCTGGGTCAGCAGGGCCTGGGCGTCGCAGGTCAGGGCCGTCCGCAAGAAATCACCGTCCGGCTCCAGACTGCCCGGCGCTTCTCGCCGGAGTCGCCGAAGGGTGCTGCGGAGGCTGCCATGCGGGTCTTGGGCCTGACCAAAAAACACCTCGCTCAGGTGACGGCGGTCACGGGCACCTTCCAGGGCCAGGTAGCACAGCAGCAGCAGCGACTTGGGCCGCGCGTAGGTCGCACCCTGGAGTTCGAGTTTCCCCAGCGTCCGGAGATACACCTTTCAGCTTAGATCCAAGTGCGGCAAGGCATGTTCAGCGGACACGCCCAGGACACGCCTCCAAGCCCAAGGTGGCAGACAGGGGCAACGACAACGCCCTCTCCACCGCCACGCCGCCAGGGCACATCTGTTCAACAAGGAGCCACTCATGAACTGTCCAGACCGCGTCCAACCTGCCATTGTGAGCCTTTTCGCAGCAGCGACTATCAGCCGCCAGGGGAGGAGATAAACGGTGGGCGTGCCGATTGATTACGTCCGAATCGAGCCGGGGATCGGCCAAGCCCTGGGGGCACTCCACACCTACGTTCGCAAAACGGCCCTCGATCCCCGGCTCCTCCACCTGATTGACATCCGGGTCTCGCAGATCAACGGCTGCGCCTACTGCCTTGACCTGCACTGTGAGGAGGCCCGCCGAGACGGTGAAGCGCAGCAGCGACTGGATGTACTGGCGGCGTGGTGGGAGACCGAGCTGTTCACGCCAACCGAGCAGGCCGCTTTGAGATTCGCCGAGCACGTCACCCGAATCCCGACGGATAAAGGTACAGACGAGTCGTACGCCCAGCTCAAGGAGCTGTTCAGCGACCAGGAAATCGTTCAGCTCCTCGGCGCGGTCATCGATATCAACGCCTGGAACCGCCTGGCGATCACCACGAGTCGCCAGCCGAAACGCCGGAACACCGCTGGAAGCTGAGGAGTGGGGCCACTGCCGTGTTTGAGAGACACGCCCAGGACACGCGCCCCGGCGCACGCTTCAGAAGCGCGGGGCAGTGGCACCGGCCACACCCGGCGCACAGGGGAGGCGCGACACACATGAATTGGCAGGTTGCCTGGTGACTGAGTCCGGCGTGGGTGAGCCGCTGACCGCCGTACTGGTTCACGGAGCTTTTACGGACGCTTCGAGCTGGGCCGCCGTCACTGACCGGCTCCAGAGTGCCGGGGCCGCCGTGTGGGTTCCGGCCAACCCACTGCGGGGCCTGAATCGCGACGGCGAGTCCATCGCCCGTCTCGTTCGTCAGATTGCGGGGCCGGTGCTGCTGGTGGGCCACGCTTACGGTGGAGCGGTGATCACTCACGCAGGGAGCCGGGCGGGCAACGTGCGCGGTCTGGTGTTCGTCGCTTCCTACGGCCTAGAGCGGGGACAGAGCATCGCCGGTTCAGCGGCAACCTGGCTTACCTCGCTGGAATGGGCGACGGACGCTGCAGATGGAGCTGCGGAACTGCTGATCCCACTGGCCCGCTTCGGGGACATGTTCGCCGCTGATCTGTCTCTCCACCGCCAAGACGTGCTGGCCGTCAGCCAGCGACCCATCGCCGCGGCCGCCTTCACCGAAGTCCTCGGACTTGCACCTGCCTGGAAGTCGCTGCCGTCCTGGTTTCTGATCACCACTGAAGACCGGATGATCCCGCCCGCTGCCCAGTGGACCGCCGCAAAACGTATGGGCGCAACCACGCTGGAAGTGGCCGCCTCACACGCCGTTCTCCTGAGTCAGCCCGAAACCGTGACGGTGTTCATCCTCAAAGCGCTCGCCGCCCTTCGCTAACCCGCCATCACTCACGGTAAGGAGGCTTTTATGACCGCACCCAGAACGCCCGTTCTCTTTATTCACGGTTTGTGGCTGCACCACAGCAGCTGGCAACCCTGGCTCGACCTGTTCCGGTCACGCGGCTACGAACCCGTCGCCCCCGGCTGGCCTGACGAACCCGGCACTATAGAGGAGGCCAGAGCCCAGCCCGAGCAGGTCGCCAACCAGAGCCTGAAAACGGTGGTGGAGTATTTCCGAGAGGTGGCCGCCTCTTTGCCGTCCAAGCCCATTCTGGTCGGCCATTCGTTCGGCGGGTTGATCGCCGAGAAGCTGCTGGGCGAGGATGTCGGCATTGCAGGCGTGGCCATCGACCCGGCCCAGATCAAGGGTGTACTGCCGCTTCCGCTGGCCGAGTTGCGCTCCGGCCTGCCCGCCCTGGGTAACCCGGCCAACATCTCGCGGGCCGTGGCGCTCACCAGCAAGGAATTCAAGTTCAGCTTCGGCAACGCCCTGGAGCAGAGTGAATCTGACGCGTTGTTCGAGCGCTGGACGATTCCTTCCCCCGCCCGCCCGCTGTTCGAGGTCGCGATCGCCAACTTCAATCCGCACGCCGAATCGAAGGTCAACACCCACAACGACGGGCGTGGGCCGCTGCTGCTGATCTCCGGCACGGCCGACCACACTGCGCCGGATGTGGCGACGCGGGCGGCCTTCCGGCTCTACCGCGACTCACTGGCGGTGACAAATCTGGAGACGTTTGAGGGACGTGGGCACGCGCTGGTCATCGATCACGGCTGGCAGGACGTGGCTGAGCGGGTGCTGAGCTGGCTTGAAGAGCAGCATCTGGGGCCGTCCAGTCCGTCCCCAAGACTGGTGGTCGGAACCGACTGACCTGGACTGCGCACGACCGAACCAGATCAATGTTCCCGCCACTCAGGAGGTCTACTCATGAACCGTTCCCGTTTCGCCGCGCTTGCCCTGAGCGCCCTGCTGTCCTCCGCACTGGCTGCACCTGCCGGAGCTGTCAAGAACGTTGTGCTGGTTCACGGCGCATATGCCGACGGCTCCGGCTGGGCCGGGGTCTACCGCATCCTTAGCGCGGACGGCTACACCGTCACGGTGGTGCAAAATCCGCTGACCTCGCTGGAAGACGACGTGGCTGCTGTGAACCGCGCCCTGGCCCGGCAGGACGGCCCGGTGGTGCTGGTGGGCCACTCCTACGGCGGAGCCGTCATCACCCAGGCCGGTGTCGATCCCAAGGTTGTGGGGCTGGTCTATATCGCGGCCTTCCAGCCTGACGTGGGTGAATCGGCCCTGCAGTGGGCGGTCTCGGAGCCGCCTGCGCCGGAGAACGGCACCCTGCCGCCCGACGCCTCGGGGTACTCGTATTACGACGTGGCCAAATTTCATGTGGGTTTTGCCACGGGCCTCTCCGACGAGCAGTCGGCTTTCATGGCCGCGTCCCAGATTCCGGTGGCCGCCAAGGCGCTGGGCACACCGCTGACCCAAGCGGCTTGGAACAGCAAGCCGTCGTGGGGCGTCGTGCCGATGGATGACAAGAGCATCAATCCGTCCATCCAGCGCAAGATGTACGCCCGCTCGAAGACCGACGTGACAGAACTGCCTGGCGGGCACACCATCTACATCGCCCAGTCCCAGGCTGTCGCCGACGTGATTGAGCGTGCAGCGCAGCAGCTCTCGCAGGGCAAGTAATTCTCTTTCGATTGACCAAGGAGATGGTTTATGACCGACATGCAGACGACCCAGACCGCCGCCCAGCCTCAGCCTGCTCCCGCTTCGACCAGTTCATCTGGCTTGGTGCCCGGTAACACCCTCATCACCGCGACGCCTGATGAGGGCCGGGTATTGGCCGTGCGGATGGCCCAACTGATCATCAAATTTACCCAACCAGACGCGAAGGTACGCGAGACCATCCGGCCCGGTTACTCCACCAATGCCGCCGATCTGATCGCCATCACGCACACTGTGGCGCTGGAATTCGCCACCATTGCTGCTGCAAATCACTACTGGCGTCCGTTGGCCAATCTGCCGCAGGGCTGAGTCTGTATGCCTCTTCACTCAGCCAGGAGGCACACCAATTCGGGGCGAAGCTGAAGATAAGTCGTTGGCTTCTCTCCTTCAGCCGCACAGGAGGATCATCATGTCCGTTGACGTTAACCGGGGCCGCTTCGCGTTTTATCCGGAGAACCAGCTCATCGGTGTGACTGCTGGAGAGCAGCCTGCACGCACTTTACTGAACGAACTGGTCGCCTTAGGTATAGCCGAAACGGACCTGAGTGTGTTCTCCAACGAGGCGGGCCTGCGCCTGCTCGACGAAGAGGGTTTCGAGCACGGCTGGCTGGGTCATTTCAGGCGCTGGATTCAATCGCTGACCGACGAGCGTGAGGAGTGGCGCACTTATGGGGAGGCCCTGGCCAGCGGACAGTCTCTGGTTACCTTGCAGATCGACCGTCGGAGCGCCGCTTACCAGGACGCCCTCGACGCCTACCACCGGGCCGGGGCGACCCTGATCCGCTACTTCGGCCCGGCAGTTATCGAGGAAGTTGATTGATCTGACTGCTAGAAAGGCTAGGCGACGCTGCCGGGCGGCGAATTGTCACTCGCCTTAAGGTCAGGTCGTCGGCGAATTGCCCAGTGCATGACCTGGCGGAGTTCTGGCAAGTTGACAGAGGTAGATGAAAAACAGGAAAAGCAGGTGGCCTGATATTCAGGCCACCTGCTGCACAACGGTGTTCCAGCTTCGCGGTGCGGTTCTCAGAGAAAATCGGCAGTCGTTGGCGGGCACCTCAAGCCCTTGACCAGATGCGGGCCGTTCCGGCTGCCTTGCAGGGGCACACTCACCGCACAGTCCGCACTGCCAGAAACACTCCGTTCAAGACCACGATGCTCACCAGCAGCACCCCCCAGACCGCCAACGTATGCTTGAGCGCCGCACCGAAACGCGTGCCGTTCGCCAAACTCAGGCCATGCGCGAAGACGGTGGTACTCGCCACACACGCCACCCCTGCCCACAACGGCACCCACCCCAGCGTCCCCAGCAGCGTTCCGAGAATCACCGGCATCAAGCTCAAGGCACTGATCGACCGCACCTCGGCCAGCAACGTCTCGGCCCCGAACCGGCGACTGAGCCACGTAAAGACCAGCGGAAAGAGCAGCAACGCCAAACTGGCATTCACGATCCCCGACAGGCCACTCAGCACCCACAAGCCCGTGTTGAGGCTTCCCAACCCAGCCGCACGGGCTTCCAGCCCCACGTAGACGCTCACCAACGTATACGCCCCAAAGGCCATTCCGGTCAGGAGATTGCTTTTACTCTGGATCAGATACAACTGATCATCCTCTGGAATCATCATCATGACTCCACCTTAAGCAGGGTCATGGCGCAACACGTCATTGCCCAAGTCGAGTGAATCGAAGATCGCCAAGAAATCCCCGAAGTGCCTCCGACTGCTTTCAGGCCTGGCCCTGATCCGTCAGCAGCGCCAGCAGCACACCCATGTCGGCGTGGTAGCCCGTCCAGACGCTCTGCGCGCCAATCGCCGCTTCAACCTCAGAAAAACTGCCGACGAGCAGGGCTTGCGCCCGCACATCCGCTTCAACACCGAGATGGAGGAGGCCCGCTGGGACGAAGAGGAAGGTTTGTGGCGTATCCGCACCAGTCGGGGCGATTTCACGACCCGCGTCCTGATCTCCGGTCACGGCCCCCTGATCGAGCCGAAATGGCCGGACATTCCGGGGATGGAAGATTTTGAAGGCGAACGCTTTCACTCCGCGCAGTGGAACCATGCTGTGAACCTGAGCGGCAAACGGGTGGCGGTGATCGGCACTGGGGCCTCGGCCATTCAGTTCATTCCTGAAATTCAGCCGCTCGTGGGACAGCTGAGCGTCTTTCAGCGCACGCCGCCTTGGGTGATGCCGCGCATGGACGAGGCCATCACGCCGCGCCGCCGCGAGTTGTTCCGGCGTTACCCAGTGTTTCAGCGCCTGGCGCGTCAGCGGGTGTTCCTGAACGCGGAGGTGAGGCATCTGGGGTTTTCCAACCCGAGGGTGGGCGCACTGATGGAGAAGTTCGGCCACCAGCACCTTGAGGGGCGGGTAGCAGATCCGGAGCTGCGCCGCAAACTGACGCCTGACTACCGTCTAGGCTGCAAACGCATCCTGGTCAGCGACGACGACTACCCGGCCATTCAGCAACCCAATGTGGAACTGGTGACGGAGACCATCACCGAGATTCGCGGCGACGAGATTCTGACAGTGGATGGCCAGGTTCGCGCTTTCGACGTGCTGATCGGCGGCACCGGCTTCAACGCCACGCAGCCGCCGATGGCGCGTCGGATATTCGGGAGAGGCGGCCTGCGTCTCGCGGACGCCTGGGACAGCCACATGGAAGCGCTGCACGGCACGGCAGTCGCTGGATTTCCGAACTTCTTTTTGCTGGTGGGGCCGAACACCGCGCTGGGCCACAACTCCATCGTGTACATCATTGAGGCACAAATCGGGTACATCCTACGGACGCTGAAGTACATGGACGCCGCGCACCTGCTGAGCCTGGAACCTACCCCAGAAGCGCAGCGCGAGTACAGTGACGCCCTGCAAGACAAGCTGCGCGAGTCGGTGTGAGTGAAGGGGGGCTGCACCAGCTATTATTTGGACGCAGGGGGGCGCAACAGCACCCTGTGGCCGGAGCGGACAGCCAACTTCCGGCGCACGCTGGGCCGGTTTGATGCCGCGCTATACCGCGTCCGCCTCAGCCTGCGTCTGCTGCCGCCGCCGCTGAATGGGGGAATCAATCATTGAAACCTTTCCTTCTGATCACGGGGCAAGCCTAATTGCTGGGAACTCCAGGAACTCAGTGAGGACTGACCAGAAGCGGCCTAGCTACTCACCCCTCGCTGCTGAAACCATGAAGACTGTCCCAGGGTGACGCCGCCAGGTCTGCGGGTGTAGCGTCGGAAGCAGATAAAGCATTCAAGGAGGCGTCAATCATGGACTACCGTCATTTAGGCCGCACCGGCCTGCAAGTCAGCCCACTGTGTCTGGGCACGATGAACTTTGGCCCCGAAACCAGCGAACAGGATAGCCACAAGATCATGGACGCGGCACTGGCAAAAGGCGTCAACTTCTTCGACACCGCCAACGTATATGGTCGCCAGCCCGGCGAGGGCGTGACCGAGCAGATCGTGGGCCGCTGGCTGGAGCACAATCCTAGCAACCGTGAGCGCATCGTGCTGGCCACCAAGGTCTACGGGAAGATGGGCGACGGCCCCAACGATCAGAAACTCTCGGCGTACCACATCCGTAAGGCCTGCGAGGATAGCCTGCGCCGCCTCAAGACGGACCATATCGATTTGTACCAGATGCACCATATTCACCGGGCCACTCCCTGGGAAGAAATCTGGCAGGCGATGGAGCAACTGGTGCGCGAGGGCAAGGTGCTGTATGTGGGCAGCAGCAACTTCGCGGGCTGGAACATCGCGCAGGCCAATACGCTGGCCGCCCGGCGCCACTTCATGGGCCTAGTGTCCGAGCAGAGCCTGTACAACCTGTCGGCACGGATGATCGAGCTGGAAGTCATCCCGGCCTGTCAGGCGCTGGGGCTAGGCCTGATTCCCTGGAGTCCGCTGGGCGGCGGCCTGCTGGGCGGGGCTTTGCAAAAAGCCAGTGAAGGCCGCCGCGCCAGCGAGAATATGCAAAAGCAGATCGACAAGTACCGCCCGCAACTCGAGCAGTACGAGGCGCTGTGCAAGGAACTGAGCGAGTCCCCAGCGGATGTGGCGCTGGCCTGGCTACTTCACCAGCCAGCCGTGACCGCCCCGATCATCGGGCCGCGCACCGCTGAGCAACTGGACGGGGCGCTGAAGGCCATCGAGATCAAGCTGAGCGACGAGACGCTCAAAAAGCTGGATGACATCTGGCCCGGCCCCGGCGGACAGGCCCCCGAAGCCTACGCGTGGTAAACGCGACTACCCAGATACATTCAGCAGGGTCACCTCCAACCAGTCCAGTGGTGCTGACCGGTGCGGCAGGCCGGGCCGGACGCGCGGTTCTGAAGCATCTGCTGGAACACGGCTTTGAGGTCATTGCCGTGGACATCCAGCCTATCCTCAAGCCAGACGGCGATTTTCCCGGTTCACTCAAGGCTTCATTACGGGTCGATCTGACCGATCTGGGCCAGACGCTGGAAGTCATGCAGGGGGCGGGCAGCGTGATTCATCTGGCCAATATTCCTGCCCCTGACCTTCAGGCCCCACACCATACTTTTGTGCAGAACGTGACCATGAACCACAGCGTCTTCACGGCGGCCACCCAGCTCGGTCTGGAGCGGGTGGTTTGGGCGTCCAGCGAAACCACGCTGGGCTTGCCGTTCGACGTGCCGCCCCAGTACGCCCCGGTAGACGAGGCGCACTATCCACATCCGGAGTCGTCGTATGCGCTGAGTAAGGTGGTCACCGAGACGATGGCGCAGGATTTCTCACGCCATTCGGGCATTCCCTTCGTGGCCCTACGCTTTTCCAACATCCTGGGGCCGGACGAGTACCGCCGTTTTCCGGAGCTGGCCTGGCCGTCCCTGCACGCCCGTAAGTGGAATTTGTGGGGCTACATTGACGAGCGAGATGCCGCGCTGGCCTGCCATCTGGCTTTGGGTGCCCCGTTGACGGGGGCGAGCAGTTTCATCATCGCTGCCGCCGATACGGTGATGCCAGTGCCTTCACGCACGCTGATGGAGCAGGTCTTTCCGGGGGTGCCGCTGCGTGAATCGCTGGACGGCTTCCAGACCCTGCTCAGCATCGAGTCCGCCCGGCAGCTTCTCGGCTTTGAACCTCAACACCGCTGGCGGGATACGCTGGACGAGTACGGTGCAGACGTTTAGGGCGGGAGGTCATGCAAGTCCTCTCTGCCGTGTCCGAACGCCACATGAGCGTGGTACGGCGGACTGAAGCGCTGGGCCTCGCCGTCTCCGTGGCCCTAAGTCTGGGCACGGCTACACTGGCCCATCCGGGCGTCGAACGGATGACTAATTGTTAGTGCTCGGCCGCATCGCTCTGGCACTCGTACGCGGCCTGACTGAGTGTGACCCAGTGTTATGCGAAGGATCAGGTTCAGATGCACGCCTTTAACGACGGAAGCCAGCCCCTGACACGGCAGGCGGGACGTTGGCAGGCGGCGAACGCCATTTGTGAGACGCACCAGTGAGGCGGCGGTATACATCCAGAGCCGCAGGATCTACACTCTGCCCGAACCGGACACCAGCCTCGCGATCAGGAAGGCCGCGCCGGAAGCCACCGCACCCACGAACATGGTCTGAACGGCACTTTTGAGCACCGACGAACCCGTGAAGCGGCCCTTGAGCGCTCCGAAGGCAAATAGGGCGATGAGGGTCAAGACCACCGACAGCAGCAGCGCTCGACTGAGCGTCAGGTTGAGCGCGTAAGGCGTCAGCGGGATGATGCCGCCCGCGATGTACGCCAGCCCGATGGTCAGGGCTGACCTCAATGCCCGTTTCGGATCCGGTTCCTCTAGGCCCAGTGCTTCTTTCATCATGAAACCGACCCAGGTCGTGCGGTTGCTGGTAATGGCGGTGGTGGCCGCCTCCAGTGCATCGCCGCTCAGCCCGTACTTCTGGAACACGGCCCGCACCTCTCCGGTCTCTGCATCTCTCTTCCCGTCAATTTCCTTCTCCTCGCGGGCACGTTCCGAGATGTAGGACTCGTTTTCGCTGCGGGCCGCCAGGTACCCACCCAGGCCCATGGCAATGCTTCCAGCGGCCATCTCGGCGATCCCGGCGATCGGCACCACATGTCCACTGGCAACTGCGCCCGACAGTCCGGCGGCCAGTGCGAAAGGGACGGTCAGGCCGTCACTCATGCCGATCACGATGTCGCGCACCATCTCCGAGCCGGTGAAATGGGTTTCTCTGTGACTGTTGACCGCTCTGTACATGGGCCTCTGGTGCCAGCGCAGTGGAGCTGATGTGAAAGATGATTCTTCCCTTTGCAAGCTTGGTCGGTCTGATGGTCGGCACCACAAGGCTACGGTGGATTAGGGGAAGATCCGGTGTGCTATTCGACTTCTTGCGAGAGTGTCCGGGGAAGTTGGCAAAAGGAGTTGGCGCGAGATCAGCAGGGGTGACTTGAAATGGCCTCTATTCTATCGGTACAACTGTGAGCGTGGAATTTCCCTATCAACGGCTTCTACGCGGATCGACTGACACATCAAAACTTAACTGAACTGCTCCTCCCCTTTTTCTGCCTGTTCTCCTCCTCCGCCTTACCGTTGGCCGTTTCGGCTTCCTGCGGGTTAAGCGGGCCGCGCAGCAGATAGGTCAGTCCTGTCGCCAACGCACCACCCGCAAACGGCCCCAGCAGATGTGGCCAGGCCGCCAGCACCGTGCCGCTGAACAAAGCGGCGGCCAGCGTGCGGCTGGGGTTGACGCCGATGGTGGAAATGCTGCCCGCCGTGAACAAGCACAGCCCCAGCGTTCCGGCGATCACCAACCCCGCCTGAGAGCCGACCTCGGCCTTGCGCTTGGCGGTGGCCAGAATCACCAGCAACAGCAGCGCGGTGCAGATCGTCTCTAGCTCGAACGCGCCCCAGGGTCTGACCAGCTCATGTGCTTTGGGCAGCGGTACGCAGGCCGCCACCAGCCACACCCCGCCGCAGGCTCCCAGGAACTGCGCTATTAAGTAGCCCGGCACCCGCGCCCACGGAAAGCTGCCACGCACCGCGAAAGCTAAGGTCACAACAGGATTGAAGTACGCCCCGGACAGATCGCTCAGACCGTAGACCAGCGCCAAGATCACCAGGCCCGGCACCAGCGCGTCGGCAGCCAGGGCAGGCAGCACGCCGAGCTGGGCCAGCACCGCTGCACTCAGACTAAAGGTCACGAAGACGGCGAGGCCCAAGGCTTCGGCCAACCAGCGACGCAGCGTGGCCAGGTGGGATTCTGACATTGCAGGGATGCTGCATGTCTCCGGTGGTCAGACTGAACGCTATACGCAGCTTGCAGGTCTGCCCATCCGCATCTACCCTTACACCGCTGCGTTGACCACCGATCTTAAGTGGGCCACCGGGGCGTCAGCTGTCTGACCGAGTCAACGGGTACACTATCCGCTGACGGCCAAAGACACCCACTCCCTTTAGAGAGGCTCTCCTGACCAATATTCTGATCGCCTCACAACCCATCGCTGGACACATCATGCCCCTGGTTCCGATTGTCCGCGAATTACGCTCGCGTGGGCACGCCGTGCGCTGGTATACCGGGCGTAAATACGCTCAGGCAGTGGAGGCTAGCGGCGCTGCCTTTGAGCCTTTCGTCCATGCCCGCGATTATGACGACGCCCATTTCGAGGGCGCGTTTCCAGGCCGGAACGGGCGAGCGGGGCTGCGGCAGATTCAGTTTGATATGGAGCACATCTTCGTCGGGCAGATCGAAGGGCAACTTCAGGACCTGCGGAACGTGGCGCGGAGCTGGCCCCATGACCTCGTGCTGGCCGATCAGACCGTCGCGGCGGCGCTGCTGCACGAAGAACTCGGCGGCCCTCCCTGCGCTCTGCTGGGCGTCTTGCCGCTGGGCATTCCCAGCCGGGAGACCGGCCCCTTCGGCCTGGGTCTCGCTCCGGACGCCTCGGCGCTGGGCCAGCTCCGGAACGGCTTGCTGTCCTGGGCGGCGCAGCGTGTGATCTTTGGCCGCATCTCACGCGAACTGCAAGCGGTCTGCCGCCGCATCGGAGTGCGTTCACGGGATTTTGAGTTCGCGGTTGCGCCTACCCTGATGCTGCAACCCAGCGTACCCGCCTTCGAGTATCCCAGGAGCGACCTGCCCCCGCAACTGCATTTTATCGGCCCGCTGATCCCCGAACCGCCCGCCCGGCCCCTCCCCACCTGGTGGCCGGACGTGCTGGCCTCACAGCGTCCGGTGGTTCTGGTGACGCAGGGAACGCTCGCCACCAACCCCCGGCAGCTCATCATCCCGACGCTGGAAGCGCTGGCGAATGAAGACGTGCTGGTGATCGCAGCAGGTGTGCGGGACGCAGCTGCGCTTGGCCCACTGCCAAAAAACGTGCGGGTCGCGGATTTCGTCCCCTTCTTTCAGCTGCTCCCGCATGTCTCGGCGTACGTGACCAATGGCGGGTACGGAGGCGTGCAGCAGGCGCTGACGTGCGGCGTTCCCTGCGTGGTGGCGGGCAAAAGTGAGGATAAGGCCGAGGTAGCTGCCCGCGTCGCCTACGCTGGGGTGGGCCTTAACCTCAGAACTGACCGCCCCAGCCCGCAGCGGCTGCGCGGAGCGGTACGGACGCTGCTGGAAGACGCACGTTTCCGTGAGCAGGCCCAGAAGCTGAGCGCACACTTGCGTTCCCATGACGCCCCGCGCGAGGCGGCGCAGCTTCTGGAGGCGCTGATTGTGCGGGGAGAGAGAACAATCTGACTCAATCCACAGCAGCAGGTGTAGGGGGGTTCTACCGTTTCCCGAAGTTGCAGATTTGTCAAGACGAGCCTGGAATAACCAGGCGCTGAAGGCGTTCACGGAGGGTGCGCTGAAGCATGACGGGGTAAACGTGCAAAAAAAGGCCAGTGGCCAGCAGCCAGCCTGCCGTGTCCACCTGTCCACGCAAGTTGCTGATCAGTATGAGCATCAGGTTGACCCCGCTCAGCAGGACGTGGCTGAACTCGGCCTCGCGGGTGCGGCGCTCGTAGGGCTGCAGGCTGGCCCGCGTGCCATCAAAACCCTGAGCCTGACGGCGTAGGCGTTCCCAACCCATAACTCTCAGCAAATCTCTGTAGGCGTAGATTCCCAGGCGGCGGTAAAGCGGCGTTTCCCAGGGACGCACCCGGAACCAGTCCACACGCAGCGGTAGCGGCATGGCCCACAGGAGATAAAGTGCCCACCACATCAGCAGCACCTGCACGGTGAGGGCCAGCGGCAGGCCGTGCCAACCGAGACATCGCTGCATCCAGTCACTCGAAGCCAGGACGACAAGTAGGCTGAGCAGGACACCCAGAATACGCGCGATCAGGGCTGCCTGACTGGTTGCATGACGCTCATCCGTAGCAGGCCAAGTGACAAGATCAGCCACGACAACAGGGATGTAAGAGTTGCGCCGCCAAATGCAGCGATCTGCCGCGTCATCCTGTTCATCGTTCCAATACCTGACCGACTGAGGAACGCGCCTGTAAGCGGTAGGAATCGCCTCCATACAATTCTGGCGTAGAGAGAGAAAATCTGCTTGATCGGGGTGGCCATCAGGGTGATCTTAGCAACACGTTGCGTCAACGACTTGGGCAGTTCGTCAGGAAAACACTCAACTTCTCGAAATGCCCACGGATACACTTAACCCGAAAAGCGCAGTTCACCCCGCTTGCGGACGAATCAGTCCAGTGATCCAGACCGACTGATCAGGTCTTACCTGAAGACCGTACTGAGCCAGCGGGTCTGAAGTACGGTGGACATAGCCTGTCGGTTGCCCAGTGGCGAGGTCGTATGCTTGATGATGTTTGGGGCAGGTCATGACCTGATTCTGCGGCGGATCAATCACCACGGTACTGCGGTGTGAGCAGATACGGGAATAGACGGTCAGCCAGACCTGCCCCCGCTTCACGCCGCCTACGATTTGGGTTTTGCTGGCATACAGAATCGCCGGATCACCCGCCACTGACATCAGCTTGAACTCGTCAGCGGCCAGCGTCTCAGTAGGCTTGAGAAGGTTGAGAGGCGCACTCAACGACTGGGCCTGAGCCTGTGACCAGACGGCAGGTACGGCAGCAGCACACAGCAAGCAGCCGATCACGCGCAGAGCGTCGCGGCGGCCCAAGTCAGCTTCTGTCATCTGATCGATCTGTGGAGACTTGAACATATCTTTTCTCCTTGGCGGTGAATCTGTGCTTCAGTTGCGATTAAGCAACTTGAAGGTGAGCGGGCGTTGGTTTAGCAAGCGGCGCATCGGCGGGAGGCGCATCAGCAGCCCGGCCAGCAAAATCAGTGCGAAGAGTTGATACTCGACTTTGATGTGCGGCAGCAGCAACAAGTGGGCGATCAGCAAGCCCACCACCGCATACGAGGCTTGCTGAAGGCGCTTCCAGTTGCGCTTGAGCAGTTTCATCGCCGCTTTGTTGGAGGTCAGCGCCAGCGGCAGCATCACCAGCAGGGCCGCCAGACCCCACAGGTACGAGGGCTTATGAAGAGTTTCGTTCACACTGTCTTGGATGGTGCCCAGATCCACAGCGTAGGCCAGCAAGTGCAGTGCGCCGTAGCCGAAGGCCAGTACCCCCAGAGGGCGTTTGAGTTTGAGCAGCCAGGCCTGACGAATCAGCAAATACAGCGGCGTACACGACATACAACCCACAAACGCCAGCGTGGAGAGGGTTCCAGCCGGGTTCATGATCTCAAACGCGCCGCCCTGATAAGCCCGGAATGCCAGGACTGGCAGGGGCAGCAGACCCAGCATCAGCAGCCAGTAACGTAAAATCCAGTTCTTCATCTCGTCTCCTTGATGGTCTTTCTGGAGCAACCGTAAAACGCGGCGGTTATAGCCTGGTTACGTTTAACCCCTTACATTTAACCCAGTCGTAACCCCACCCGCGCATGCTGAACAGGTGAACAGACATGCCAGGTGTTGCCGGAGATCAGGGTGCTGATCTTGCTGGTAGAAGATGAGGAGGCGATTGCCTTGCCGCTGCGGCGAGCACTGGCCGCGCAAGGTTACACGGTAAACTACGCCGCTGATCTGACCCACGCGCGGGCCGCTGTGCTGACCCTGGAACCCGATCTGGCGGTGCTGGATGTGCAGCTCCCCGAAGACGAGGCCGGCGGGTTTGTGCTGGCCCGTGAGATGCGGGCAGCGGGCTACCGGGGCAGTCTGCTGTTTCTGACGGCCCGCGACAGCCTGGATGATCGCCTGGAGGGGCTGGATCTCGGTGGCGACGATTACCTGACCAAGCCGTTTCATCTCTCCGAACTGCTTTCGCGGGTTCGGGCGCTGCTGCGGCGGGTCAGCGAGGCCAAGACCGATCTGCTGAGCTACGGCCCGTTGTCGCTCGATTTGGTGACGCACCGAGTCGAATGGGAGGGCCGCACCGTGATGCTCAGCTTGCGGGAATACGACGTGCTGGAACGTCTGGCCCGCGCACCCGGACGCGTCTTCTCGGCAGAGGAACTGATGGATGTGGTCTGGGGTGAGCGGGCCAGCGACCCCGGCGTGGTCAAAGTCTGTGTTCATCATCTGCGGGCCAAACTCAGTCCCGAGGTGATCCAGACGGTTCAGCGCGGCTATCAACTGGGCCTGGCGAATCTGGAGCGCCGACCATGAAGCTGGGCGTCCGACTGGCGCTGCTGATCGCCCTGATTGTCACGGGAGCGCTGTTGGCTCAGGGCTTTTTCGGTTTCCTGACCTTCCGCCAGACTGCCAATGCGGCCCTGCGCAACGACCTGAGTACCTACCTTGCCGCGCTGGCCCATGATCGCAAGGAAGGGGACACCCCGACCTACCTGCCCAACGAGAACGGTATCCGCGCCCGCTTGATCCGGCGTGAAAAGGTGATTCAGGAATACGGCGGTCCCTTTCCCCAGACCGCCACCCAGCACGGCGACGACGACAAGCACAGCGACGAGTGGTTGACCCAGCAACTCGCGGTGCCAGATCTGGGAGCAGGGACGCTCTTACAGGCCAGTATTCCGCTGCGGTCTTACCATCAGGGCTTGGCCGCTTATCTGGCCACCGTCACGCTGTCGGTGGTGGTGATGTCGCTGCTGGGTGTGGCGGCGGCGCTGCTGGTGAGCCGGAGCATGGTGCGGCCCATCAGTGATCTCTCGCGGGCCGCCGAACGGGTAGCGCAATCTGGGCAACTGGATGAACGGGTGGACGCGCCACAAGGTCAAGTCGAAATCGCCCGACTGGCCCGCAGCTTCAATACCATGCTCCAGCGGCTTTCAGCCTTTCGGCAGCGTGAAACAGAATTCGTGCGCCACGCCTCCCACGAGTTCCGCACGCCACTTGCGGCGCTGCGGGCGCAGGTGGACGCCAACGCCCAAGGCTGGATCAGTGACGCCGAACTGATCGCCACGGTCGACCAGCAAGTCGAGCGGCTCGCCGCCCTGACGGGAGCGCTGCTGCTGCTCTCCCGCGAGAACAGTGCCGAGCATGAAATCTTCGACCTGGGCGAGATCAGCGGTGCACTGGCCCAGCAACACGGCGCAGCGTACTGCGGCCCGGCCCACCTGCCATTTTCCGGAAGTCAGGCGTTGATCAGTCAGGTTCTGATCAATCTATTGATCAACGTCAATAAATACGCGCCCAGAGCGGCAGCCACCGTAGGCTTAGCTGCTGCCGATCAGCAGATCGTTTTGTCGGTCAGCGACGCGGGCCCCGGTGTGCCACCGGACGCGCTGCCCCGCTTGATGGAGGCGTTTTACCGTGTGCCCGGCACCCGTGAGAGCGGGAGTGGCCTGGGCCTGGCCATCGTGCAGCGCGTCGCGGAGGTTCACGGCGGTACGGTGCGACTGGCGTCCAATTCACCTCAAGGCTTAACGGTGCAGCTGCACTTGCCTAACATTCCGGCCAACCTCGAAGGTAGCGCAAAACCGCCGAGTTGATGGTTCTCCTGGGCGGTTATGGTCTAGAACAAACTTAAAAGAAAGGGTGTTAGCGGGTCTGTTCGCCGCCCTGCACCACCTCAAACAAAAACCAGGTGCGGCGCTCGGTCTCGTCGATCAACACTTCCAGCAAGCTGGAGGTGGCGTAGTCACGGGCGTCGTCACACACTTCATGCGCCTTTCGCATGCTGGCGGCGATGCTCTGGTTATCGGCCATCAGTTCGCGCAGCATATCTAAAGGAGCCACGAAGTCGGCGTTGTTGTCTTGCACGGTCTGGAGGCCCGAGATGTGCGAGATGGATCGAAGCGTAGTGCCGCCCAGCTTGCGAACACGCTCGGCCAGCGGATCGGTGCTGCCGATGAGCTGGTCGGCCTGCTCGTCGAGCATTAGGTGATAATCGCGGAAGTGGCTGCCAGACAGATGCCAGTGAAAGTTCTTGGTCTTCAGGTAGACCGCGTAAGCGTCAGCGATGATCGGATTGATAGCTTCGACAATCTTCTGAATCCCCTCGGCCTTCAGGTCGGTTGGGGTCTTCAGGGCTTCTGGGGCGGGATAAGCAGCGGTCTTGGGGGTGGTCTGGGTCATGGGATTCTCCCAAAAAATCAAGAAGGCGAGCGTGTTGGACTTCAAACACGGTTTTTCATGGTCTTCCTCTTTGATAGGGGACAGATGGAAGTGGGCGCAGAAAACTTCATGGAGCTGATGTGAATGTCTGGTCGGATAGCTTGCCAGCCACCTGGTCAGCACCACTTTCAGTCAGCACTTGCCGCGCTGCTCACGCAGATGAAAGCACCAGCCGCGTTCCTGCTGGACAACGATGGGCTGTATCGTCCTAGACTGCTCAGTGCGGTGCTGGAACCACGTCTCGTCCGTTTCCTGCTCCAGACGGATAACGTCCTGTACCGTGCACTTTTCCTGAAGTTTGAGCGCTGGGACAAAGGCGTGGAGCGGCATCAGCATTGGTTTGATCATGCTGTTGCTCCCCCCCAGCGTCGTTCTGGGGACGGGCAAACGTCTCCAGATCGTAACTACTCAGCGGCCCCCTTGCGGAGCAGGAGCAATGACTGCTTGACACGTCTTGATTCGTGCTGAGCAGTTACGTTTCACTTACTGCCAAACTGGGCCATCTAGCGGATGTCGGGGTGCTAGGTTGGCCAGTAAACTACGAACAGATGCCTGCTGCACCTCCTCTCCCAGAATCTTCGTCTCCCATGCGGGCCTGGCCTGACGCGCCGCAAGTGGTTCAGGCTCTTGAAGTACAAGTCGCTCTAGGACGCAGCGCCACCCACGTGGTGATTGGCTCAGGACCGGAGTTGCCAGCAGGCGCGGTGCTGCATGCCGGGCCGCGCGCGGTTCGCGTGACGTTCGGGCAGGAAGCGCCGCTTGCCTGGCAACGCGCTGATCCTCAGCAACTGGACGCAGCGCTGGTAGCGCTGCACGGGCAGATTCTCGAAGAGGCCGACCAACTTCCTGAGCTGCTGGTGCGCGAGCAAACTGCTGAACAGCGGGGTAGCCGGGCTGTGGAACGCCGGTTGGGACGGATGTTAGCGTTGCGGGGGGTACTCGACCTCTCGGCCGCCTGGGATGAGGGCAAGGGCTGGGACGGAAATCCCAAACGAGCCGCTTGCACCGCCCTCCCCTGGCATCCGCTCAACAGGGCCTTCGGGGCTCAGGCCACACTCAGCGAAACCTGGCAACTGCATGACCTCCGCCGTTGGTCGCTCCCTCACCCGCAGCAGGCGTTGGCCATCACCGCTCATGTGACGTGTGCGGCGCTCCTGCAGCAGTCCAGCTTCGGATCATCACAGTTGGTTCCGCCTCCACTGCCACGTGACCCGGCAGCACGGCTGACGTTGCGCCTACGACTTCAAGACCAGCTCTTCAACACCCACTCGAAGGTGAAGCAAAGAATGGCTGCACCGGCCCTCTTGAACGTCGATCCAGATGCTGACTCATTCGTCCGCCGGGTCCGCTGGGCGCTCGCAGCGGTGCTCGACCCGGCCCTATTGGCGTTTGACGAAGCGGACGTCCGGCAAGCCGTGCAGGGTGCCCTGGGCGCTTCGGTGGCCCTGAGGCGGCTGCTGCCGAAGGTGCATCACGGGCCGGTGGCGGCCCTAGCGGTAAAGGTGCGCCGAAACCTGCAGGAGGACCTTTTCTTCGAGGCAGGTAAGGGAAGCCTCCCCGCCAGAAGGGCCGGAAAGGAAGCGGTGCGCCGCAGCTGCTGGACGGCTGCGTGGGCAGCGGACGCTCATCTCCAGGACTGTCTGGCGGCAGAAGCCATCGGCGGACCACTGCATCAGCTGATTCCAGGCCTGGATACGGCTGGGCCGACGTGGTTACCGGTGCGCGAGCGAGTGCTGGACCGAACCTTCGAAGAACTCAAAGATCTGTTCGCTGCGGTGCTGGCACTGCTGGAAGAAACGCGCCTTCCCCTTCAGGACTTGAGTGCGCTGCTGACGGGCCGTGGTGTCTTGCGCCTGGGAAGTGCCGCTTCAGCAGGCACCCTTCAAACGGCATTTTCTGAGCTTCAGACCGCTCTGGACGCCTTGCCTGACCACGCCAAATCGAGTCAGGCGCAGTCCGAAGTGCGCTGGGCCTGGAAAGAGCAATTGGCGCTGCGGTGCGCTCCAGGTCTTGAAGAAGCCATTTCCAATCTCAAAAGCGTGATGGCTGAGCACCACCGGCAACTGAGGCGCCTGAAAACCGAGGTATGCCAATCGACTGGAGTGAGCGAATCAGCCTTGGAGGAGGTGCTCGGCGGCGAAGAGCGCTTCACGTTGGATGCTGCGGACCTGGCACTCGAACGCCGCGTGGTCTGGGCAGACGGCTGCTGGGACGTCCGGGTGGCACGCCATCCGCAGGAACTGGTGGAAGACGGTCAGCTGCTGGGGCACTGTGTCGGCTGGGGCGGGTGTGCCCAAAGCGTGCGGGCCGGGCACATCCGAATTATCCGCATCCTCGAACAGCTGCCAGGCGAGGTGATTCAGCCCCGATTGACGCTGGAATTGACCACTGAACCGAATCGGGTTGGATGGACAATCGTTCAGGCACGTGGATTCAAGAACCGCTCCCCCACCGTAGAAGAGCAGGCGCTCCTGAACTTATGGAGCCAGACAACCGGCGTGCAGCCAGAGTGCTCTCCCGTGCCTGAACTGCAGCGGGCCCTGCAGCGGCTGAATGCACGCACCGAAGCGCTGGAGGGGCTTGAGGAAGGCGCACTGGTGTGCCCTCCTCAATTAGTGAAGGAAGCTGCGATACAATTCGAAGCGGCTTGCGCTGCGCAGTGGACCCACGTAGCCACTCGCCAGCACCAGGAAACGCTGCGGCGCATCGCTCGTCTGAGGGGGCGTGCCCAGGATCATCTCGAACAGGAGCTCGCTCGTCTCCACGCTGCCGGTGATCCTGGCTTGGTTGGGACGCTTCACGATTCGTATCTGCTTCCGGGCGTGCCTTCGTTGCAGTTGCCTGTAGATCAGCGCTCTGTGATGCAGCCGGAAGCGAACGGCGTGGGGATCCAGATCGCCCACCGCTCCGAACTGACGCTCGGCCACTTCCTGGAGGCGTACGAAGTCTGGCAGACGCTGACTGTGAGAACAGTGAAGCGCTCAAGCAACCTGGGGTTGCTGTTCAAGTACGGGACGGGTTCAGAGCAGCGCTTTGTCCTGACCCCGCAAATGTGGCGCTCCGAAACACTGCCACCGCAGGGCCAATCCGCATCTACCCGGCGTCAGGAGATATTCTGGCAAGTCCTCGAGATTCTGAAGGCCGTGATGGACGTCCCGCTTGGGCCACTGGAAGCGCCTCTTAGCGCCTTGACGCGGCGGTCAGGAGCAACCTTGAAGGCGCAATTCACCGCCTGGTCGTTCTGCTGACTGCCCGGAAGCAGACTTGTCCCTCCTGCACGTTTGGAGAAAGCAGACGAGCGTCTCTTTAACGTCCATGTTTCAGGAGCTCAGTGGAGTGGCAGACGGACGGCAGCAACACCTGATCATTAATAGAAGGTGACTACGTAGCACGATCTTACCCTGTGCTGCGTAGTCACCCTCATTGAAAAGTAGGAGTCAGTTTCTCCCGAGAATAGGCTGGTGACTACGCAGCTCTTCAAGGAAGCCAGCGTGCCAGGGAAAGAAGCCCTGACGGTCCGGCCACACGCATTGCAGCACTGGAAACATCTGCTTGCGGTACAGCCACTGGGCGTACCCAAGGTACTCATCGTATGCCTCGGAACCGACATCCATGAAGGTGCAGGAGTGATCCTCTATGAGACCCTCTGCCTGCTGACCGGACTCAAACCGGCGCATTTTACGGCTGACTTCGTTCCCAGCGAGATTGAGAATCTCGTGCATGACCTTAAGACTGAGGCCAAACATGATCAGTTCAGGATGCAGGTAGTTCGCCCAAAGGCCGACGGTGAAGGCGAAACCTGGATCTTCGGCATCTTCAGGCACTTTGAGTACGAACCATCCGTACTCTTGAATGCCACGAAGGACATCCACATCGAAGTCGTTCTCTGGTTCAGGGAACTGCGGGTTCATACCATCAGTTTCTCATGGCTTCGGCACGACAGGTGTGAGGGTGAAGGTGACTGCTCAGCACAACCAGCTCCTTGCTGAGCAATCACTCCAGATCTTGGTCAAGCAGAAGAACGCACTGGCGCGTTCCTGGTTCCGTGCCCCGCGCAGGGCGGGGGACCGAATGAGGAACGCGGATCCTGAAGGCCGCGTTCGCCGCCCGCCGGGGCGGCTTAGCTGGCCTTGAAGAAGCGGCCCAGCCAGCCGAGCCGGATGGTTTTGGCTGGTTGGGCGGTCAGGGCCACGTAGACGTGCTTGGGGGTGACGCGCCTGTGGGCAGACGCAGGTTTGCCAGGCGTTCAATGTGCTGCGCGACACGAATCGCCAGTTGAGGGCAGAGCCACACCGCTCTCTGATTCTGGCCTTCCAGAATGATGGTCGCGCCGCTGCTGAAGATCGGGATGGGGGTCGTTTCGTCGAGATTGTGCCCGGCGGCGGCGCGGTGGAGGTGATCGGCGAGGAGCAAGGCTTCGGTGACGCTCAGGGTTGCGGTGGCGAACCCGAGTTCGAGCGTGAGTTGCGCCGCTGCATTCATGGTGAGGGTGACCGGCAGGGTCAGGGGCAAGGGGGCAGAGACCGACTGGCTGGGCTTGAGCCAACTTAACGCCGCCGCGCGGCAGGCGTGCGGTGCAAGTTCCGCCACCCGCTTCGCCTGCTGGCTGGGGAAGATAATCCACACATGCAGCACGTCATCCTGCGACTGCTCGGCGAAGATGACCTGGTACCCAGCCTTCAGGTAAGCCTCGACCTCTTCCCGGCAGGGCGTCGACTGGAAGTGGCCAATGCCGGACGCGTTCTGTACCCAGCTGCGCCAGGTCATCCTGGCCGCTGCATTCGGGCAGAGCGGGAGGTCGGCGAGCAGTACTCGCGCTTCTTCGCGGGAGAGCAATGTTAAACCAATCTGGGTCGTCTCATTCATGACTTCATCCTGGGAGGGGTGATGGTTGAACATCAATTCAGGCCAGAACCGCGCTGCTGCGAGCTTCGAGAACCGTGAAGTAACGCTTCTTCCCGTCGATCATGGCGCTGTCGGTCTTGACGAGCACTTCCGCGACGGTCACGACGCCTTTGGCCTGACCACTCATTGGGGTGTGTCCCCAGCTCTCGACCTTCAGATAGTGCGGACGGGTCGCGCTGCTGCGCCCTTCGGGAAGGTTGACAACGATGGCCCCTTCGGTCACAGTCGTTGCGCCTACCGTTTTCATCTTGGGTGCGTCAGCGAGGCGGCCCCGGATGGTGAAACTGTTCACCGCTTGCAGGAGCACGCGGTGCTCACCCATCATTTTGCTGGTCGTGCCGCGCAGACGGGTCATGCTCAAGCCCCGGACGACCAGCTGTGCGCGTGGTTCATTGCTGGCGCGTTCCACCCAGGTCTGCTGTTCAATCACCGCCTGGTCGAAGAGCACGGCGTCACCCGACTGGAGGGCCAGGGCAGCGGTGGCGGTGTGGCCGGAGACGCGGATCTGCTCGAAGTACACCAGCGGCTTGTTCTCCCGGTGCGTTTCGCCCGCGATGGTGACGATGCAGGCGGGGAAGCCTGCGGCTTGGCTCTTATCTTCCACACGGACGATGCTGCCGCTGATCATGCCTTGATTCATGGTGGTTCTCCTTGATGGTCCGCTGTGTTGGGCGGTAGGGGAGGGCGTCGCTTAAGGGGGTGGACCCGATGTTGAGCAAAGGGTTCTGTTCTGCTGTGCCCCGGCGTTGTTGGCCGGGGAGGGCCACGGTCGTTTAGGTGAGGTTGACGGCCTGGCCCTGGTGGGTGGCGCGGGTCGTTTCGGCGTGGTCGAGGACGCGGCAGGTGACGCCGCCGCCGATGAGGATGTCGCCGGGCAGGATGCGGAGTCTGTCGGCATTCGGTTGCGCGTGAAACAACAAGAGATCCGGCGCGAGGGTGGGGCTGATGTTCAGTCCGAGCGCCGCACGATCCATTGCCTGCCGGGGTGACGTGCCGAGGCAGAGGATGGTGGCCAGTGGTAAGAGCTGAGAGCCGACACCGCGCAGCAGTTAAAAATCATACAAACCTCCGAGATACCCCAGAATTTATTCTGGGGAGGAAAGGAGCCATGCCAAGGCTAAAAACCATAGCTATAGCCGTCTTGTCTTTGGAGTGTTCTGAAGAAGCGGCGATGCAGTCCATCTTTTTTCTCCTTTTTTCCTTCCGTGTCTCGCCCAATGCTCAGGCAAAATTGCCCGCTCTTCCGCATAGAAACCCGCCCTACATACACGCCTGTATGTTTTCCCGTCAGAACATGTGCGATCACCATGTCGCCCGTCTGGAAGCCGAAAAAGACTTTCTGCCGGGTCCGCCATTTGTTCGGAAACCCGTATTTGTCTGTCTTACACGCCTTGCGATTTCCACGTTCCATGCACTTGATCAGCAGCGGTTTGAGGTGAGGGATGGCGACGTGTTCGCCCGACTCGCCAACGCAGGCCGCGTCAATCCAGTGGGCCTTCTTAAAGCCCTGAGTTCGGCGGTTGAACTTGGTGCGTCCACCTGTGCCAATCTCAACCGGAAATCCGTAAGATTTCAGCGTCTCATACAGCTTCCAGCGTGTTGAATTGACCGCTGCCGCGTCCCGCAGAGAGGCTTTGGCTTGACCCAGAATCTTCTTGAGGATTTCCGGTTTCTTTGCTAAGAATTCGTTGACGTCCCGACTGCTTTTCTTTTGGTTGCAGGGAACGCAAGCCAGTGTCAGATTGTTGACTCGGTTGGAGCCGCCTTTGCTTCTGGGGATGATGTGCTCAATCTCTAAGGGGGTCTGTTCAGCGCCGCAGTAAGCACACTTGCGACCCCATTTCTCCAGCAGATACTCGCGTACCTCGTAGTTCAGTAGTGGGCTTGCCCCGATTTTGCGTAGTTGAGGTTAAGCGGCTGTAGCTTGGCGTTCGAAGTCAGCGGGTGTCAAGTAGCCTAGAGACGAGTGGCGGCGCTGACGGTTATAAAAGACCTCAATGAACTCGAAAATGGCTTGTCTGGCAACTGCTCGGGTCTCGAAGATCGTCTCCTCGAACAGCTCCCGTTTCAGGGAGCTGAAAAAGCTCTCCACAACGGCGTTATCCCAGCATTCCCCTTTGCGGCTCATACTGCACTTCGCCTGAATCTGTGCGAGTGCAGATTGAAACAGATGGCTCGTATACTGACTTCCTTGGTCGCTGTGATGCAGCAAACCTGGTGGTGGATTTCGGCGCTGGACAGCCATGTGCAACGCTGCCAGTGGCAGCGTTGCAGGCATGTACGCATCCATTGCATACCCCACTACCGTTCGGGAAAACAGATCGAGGGTAACAGCCAAGTAGAGCCAGCCTTCTTTCGTGGGAATGTAGGTCAAATCGGCGGCCCAGATCTGGTTGGGCTGCTGGACGTTGAACTGGCGATCAAGCAGGTTTGGGCAGACTGGATCGCTGTGATTACGGTTGGTCGTGCGTACTGAGCGGTGCTTTCCTTTAGCTCGCAGCCCACCAATACGCATCAAACGGGCAATCCTCTTCTTGGAGACCGACAATCCTTCGGCTTTCAGCTCCGCATGAATCCGTGGGGCACCGTAGCGTGCCTTGCGGTGGTGGTAGACATCGTGGATGCGCTGCTTCAGCAGCGCGTCCTGTTGCTGCTGATTGGAGATGGGCCTTCTTCGCCAACTGTGGTAGCCGCTCACTGAAACCTCCAGCACCCGACACATGATGTCCAAGCGGTACTGGGATCGGTAGTCATGAATGAAGCGGAATCTCAGTACGTAGTTTCTTTGGCAAAGAAGGCCGTCGCTTTTTTCAGGATTTCACGTTCTTGGCGCAGGACTTTAACTTCCTTGCGGAGCCTGCGAATCTCTTGTTGGTCGGCGGTCAGTAGTTGCTGACCATGACCGGGGAATGCGGCATGGCCAACCTCTTGCTCAGCGCTCATCCATTTACGGATGAGCGAAACACTGACGCTCAGGTCGCGGGCGGTACTGGAGACGTTGCCGTTCGTTCGGGCAAGCTGCACGGCGTCTCGTTTGAAGTCAGCGGTATGGATTCTGCGGTTTGTCATGATGGGCCTCCTATTGTCGAGGCTTATCTCCATCTACGCAAAACTGGGCCACTCTCAGTAGTCACTATGGCCTCGAATAGTCGCTTTGGCCTCCTGCCGACGTCAGCCCGTATCTCCACTTGCCCGGTAATGCGACTGGTGGGCTTGCCCCGATTTTGCGGCTCTTCCGGCATTTCCGTGCAATGGTGAGGTCTGAGGCTCTATCGCAGTTTCAAAACCCGAAGACATGACGTCGAAGACGGCGTTGCGCCACCGAAGTTCAGCGAACTTACCTCTGGAATGGCCTTAATGCACGGAATCAGCGGAAGAGCCAAACTGGGTCACCTTCACTTCGATATTGTGACGGCCCTGCGGATCAGCGAACTGAACGCCCGGCGCAGAGGGGCAGGGGAGACCAAGCAGGCTGAGAAGCTCGCCAACTGCACGCCTGCTCGCGAGGACAGCTTGCGCATCCGCCAGTGGGCATGGTTGCGGCCATCTGAAGAACAGTCCTCAGAAGATGGAGAACGGATTCATTGGAGCTTCCCTTTGATCCGTTTCTTCTTTGCCCGTTCGGTTGGCTGCACCGCCAATACCTCAGCCAATTCCAGCACCCGCTTTGGATCTAGGACGCCCTTAAATGAAATGACCTGCTCACTGAAAGCGTCCAACTTGATCCCGGCTTTCTCCAGATTCAGCCGCTCGCTGATTGCCACGATGATGTCCATCCGGCCCGACTTCTTGAGCCGGTCAAACTTCTTGGTCAGGTAATCAGGCCGCCAGTAGCCCACGATCTCCAGCAGCACGCTGCGCCCGTCTTCGTGCAGCAAGCGGAAATCGGGAATGATCACGCCGCCGGGGATGGGCACCAAGTCCACCTCGCGTTCCAGTGTCCAAGGTGACTTGAGTTTGGCAAAGCGGTCAGCAAAGCCCGACTCCAGAGCTGAATCGAACTCTTTAGGCGGCGGGTAGTGGCTGACGTAACCGTCCTCGCTGGTGAGTTGAAACGACCACTCGGTATCGGTGGGATCGATCCACGCCAGGTCTTTGCGGGGTTTGAGAGCGGCAGATAAATCCCACTCGGTCACGTGAAGCAGCGCCGGTAGAAACTTAGCCAAGCTCAATCCGTAGCGGGTCGTGCCGCCAAACAAAGACGTCGGGCCGTCGAGGGTCAGGGTGAAGCCGTAATCCGAATCCCCTTCCACCGTGACCATCAATCCGAAGAACTTGACGTAGGAGATCAACTGCCGGTACCGGGCTGGTTCGTTGCGGCGGGCGGTGATGATCAGGCTGTAAGCGCGGTAGAGCAGCCCCTGTGCCTGTGCCAGGTTGTAGCGGTCGAGCAGTATCTGAGGGTCAGGGGCTTCAAAGCTTACCAGCGTCTGCTGATCCGGCAGGTCGGCGTACAGCGCGTCGGCCACCTCCTGCGGGTCAGCTCCCAGACTGCGTCCCACCTGTTCGAGGAGGTCTTGACGGCGAAACCGTGCCGGTGGGTGCGCCTGGCTGAGTTCGAAGAGTCGGGCCCGCACCAGTGGCGGGGAGAGAACCCCCCCGGTGGCAAAGGTGCTGTGATCCCCAGCGAGGATGTGCGCCAACCCACGCACCACCCGGTAGTCCCGGCGACCTTCCTCCAAAGTCTTGAGTTCCTCGCTCAGTTCAAAACGCCGCTTGCCCACGCTGGTTTCAAACAACTCGATCAAGCGGGCGATCAGTGCGGTGTGGGTCGGGTTAGGCTTGAGTAATCTCGGCTCGACGATCCCGGCCTTGACCTTGAACATCAGCAGCTCAGTGGGGAGCATTCACATCCTCCCAGGTGGCGGTGGGGACAGACGGCCCGCGTTGGCTGTTCCACTCGCCCCGGCGCTGCTGGCTGACCCGCTCTTCGCTGGTGCCCTCGGTGACGACTTCGTACAGCACCGCTTTCTTTCCTTCCGATTTCCGCAGGATGCGCCCCAGCCGCTGAATGTACTCGCGCTCCGTGGCTGTGCCGGAGAGGACGACAGCGATGCTCGCTTCCGGAACGTCGACGCCCTCGTTTAGAACCCGGCTGGCCGCCAAAATGCGGTAGGTGCCTGCCTTGAACTGCTGCAACAGGTCGTGGCGCTCCTTGACGGGCGTATGGTGCGTAATCACTGGGATGAAGAACTCGCGGCTGATCCGGTAGACCATCGCGTTGTCGTCTGCAAAGATCAACGTGCGCTCGGTCGGGTGGTTGGCCAGCACTTCCTCCAGTACCCGTAATTTGCCGTCGGTGCCGAAGGCGATAGACCGCGCTTCCCGGTGGGCCAGCATGGCTTTGCGCCCTTCCAAGGTACCGCTGGCGTTGATGAACTTCTGCCAGCCTTCAGGCGAGCCGAGTTTGATATGCATCCGCCACAGGAACGCGTTGCGCTGGGCAATCAGCTCGTCGTAACGGGCCTGCTCAGTGGCGCTCAGGCGAATCCGAATCTGCACTTCCTGATAGTCGGCCAACGTGCCGCCACCCAGCTCGGCGGGGGTCTTGTGGTAAACGACTGGGCCAACCAGGGCGTCCAGATCTGCCTCGCGTCCGTCGCCGCGCTTGGGCGTCGCGGTCAGGCCCAAGCGGTAGGGAGCCAGGCTCATGGTGGCGATGGTGCGGTAGTAATCAGAGGGTAAATGGTGAACCTCGTCAAAGATGATCAGCGCGTACCGGGTGGCCAGCTCCTCGGCGTAGATAGTTGCGGATTCATAGATGGCGATCAGAATGGGCGTCTGGTCTTTATTGCCGTCACCCAGCAGGCCGATGTTGGCGTCGGGAAAGGCGGCCAGCAGCCCCGAATACCACTGGTGCATCAACACTTTGGTGGGAACGCAGATGAGCGTGCTGCGGGGCGTGTCGCGCATCGCCAGCTGAGCGACAAAGGTTTTCCCCGACCCGGTGGGCAACACCACCACCCCTTGCCGCCCGGCCTGCTTCCAAGCGGCCAGCGCTTCGGTCTGATGGAGGTAGGGCTCGACTTCCCGGCTGACGCGCAGCTCCAGAGTTTTGAACTCAGTCGCCTCGTCCTGGTGCTTGACGCCGTGCGCCCGCAGCGTCTCGACGACTTGCCGGTAGCACTGCCCCGGTGCCCGGTAGAGCTGTGAGCGGTCGTCCCAGGTGAACAGCGGGGCGATCACCTGGGGGGTTTCCCAGGTGATCAGCGTTCCCCGGTCATATTTGAGTTTCACAGTCACGGGCGCATGCTAGAGGAAGCGAACTGGAGTAACAGTCATTCTCGTCAGCAGGTCGGTCACTCGCACCCGATCCCGTCTCCGTCACGGTCAAGCTTGCGGCTGTAGCCCGGCTCGCCCACCCGGATCGGCGCTTTGCCCGCCGCCCGGACTGCCGTACAGTTTGCATAACTGACATTGACACCTGCCGGTGGCGTGGCGGGGATGACCAGTGGAGTGGATTGAGATCGTGGCTGGGTAGTGGGCGTCGGCGTACTCTTCCCGCGCTCGGTCTTGATGGTGTACTGGCCGCCCGGCTGCACCGTCACGGTCACGGTGCCGTTTAGGTCGGTGCGGTAGACCGCTGCGCCTGCTTTGGCGTAGAGAGCGAGGGCTTGCGTCGTCGGATGGCCGTAGTTGTTCGGGCCGACGCTGATCACCACATTGCTGGGGCGCACTGCCGAGAGCCAGGCCGGGTGGTCACCGTTCTTCGCGCCGTGGTGAATGGATTTGTACACGTCGATGGGACCGAGGGCACTAGCCGGATACGTTTTGAGCCAGCCTTCGGTTTCCGCCGTCTCGGAGTCGCCCGTCATCAGCGCTTTGAAAGTGCCGTACTGGATGAGCAGCCCGACCGAATGGGTGTTCTGCTCTCCGGCTTTCATGCCGGGTGGCGGGGGAATGACCGTCACCTTGACGCTGCCCAGGTTGATGACCTGATCCTGTGCCACCAGCCCCTTGGTTCCTGCTTGCTGCGCTGCACTGGTGAGCTTGCTCCAGATCCGGGTCGTTCCAGCCAGGCCATTATTCAAGAAGAGCTGGGGCCTGAACTGCTCGACCACCGGCACCAAACCGGTGATGTGATCAGCGTCGGCGTGGCTGGCCGCGACCAGCGAGACGTTTTTGATCTGGTACTGCTGGATCAACTCGCGCATGCGGGTTTCGCTGCGGCCCCCGTCATAGATCAGGCTCTTGCCTTCCGGGGAGGTGATGAGCACCGCGTCACCCTGACCGACGTCAAGGAAGCGGATGATCAGATTGCCTTGGGCAGCAGCAGTGGAGGCCAGCAACAACAACCCCGTTGTCAGCCAGCGCGTCACAGGTCAATCTCCCCACTCGGCGCTTGGGCATTCAGGGCGTCAAGCTGGGTCTGGGCACCCTCGCGGCGGCGCTGGGTTTCGGTATGGTCGATCACTGCGCCCGCCTCGGTGACGAGCAGCACGTCACCTTCCTTGAGGCCAGCGGGCAATTGACTCAGCACAATATCTTGGGTACCGCCGTTGGGTAACTCGACTCGGGCGAGGTCTCCTTCGAGGCCGTCGATGATCAGCAGCCCGAGGGGCAAGGGGTCAGGGTGAGGCGCTGACTTGCGTTTGTGGCGAGACATGGGGATCAGAGTAGCGTGCTCACCGTCAGGAAAGCGCAGAAACGACAACTCAGGCTTCAGCGAGTGAAAACGCTGGAGTGTCCGCTCTTCATTCAAGGCTGGCCAGGAAGGGCTTACACGGGGCTGCTACGCGTTGAGATCAACTTGACTACTCAACCGTCGTCCTGAAGGCTTGCCAGGAGTTTTAGCTCTCCCACACCATCATCGGCGCAGCCGCCTCACTCGGCCGCCTCGTCGGTATGAACCCTGCGGCGCACACTGCCCTCATCGGATGAGCAGCTCAGCCCGTCAGCGAGGCTGGTTGCGGTCTAGCACTCACCTGCCTGCTGAAAGCGGCGTGATCTGGAATTCAAGACGAGCAACATAACCGCTGGAGGACACCGCCCAGCGTCGCCATATCCCCGAATGTCATTTCTAACCCACTGCGCGGAGAACCATAAAAACGGGTTAGGCCCACTGTGACCTGCTCCTGATCTCCGCACGGCTTAGGCCGGGATTTTTAAGGCTCGAAACTGGGAATCTGCCCGCCCAGTTGCGTTGAATGGAGATTGAGGGGAAGTGCTGGAATTTTCCCGAGTCTGACCGCTTGGTAGGCGCAGACGTACATCCCTGCCGACCAAGCCTGCAGGGGATGCCCCATCGGCCTGCCGGAGCGTCCGTGCAGCCATTCGTTGAATTCCCAGGGGCGGGTGCGGCCTTTTTCGTTGGCCAGCGCCAGACTATGCAGCGCTTCCTCTGCACGGCCACGCATGCCGACTTGTTGCAGGGTCAGCACGTAGAATCCGCCCAGAAATGGCCAGATGCCGCCGTTGTGGTACTGATCGGGCAGGTTCAGGTTGCGGCTGCGGAAGTGCTCTCGCCAGTCGCGCTCACCGGGATAGATCGGCGGAAAAAAGGCCTTCAGTGGAGCAGGATCGTCGGTGCCCGCCGCGTGGGCGTAATCCAGAATGCTGCTCGTCTGCTCAGAATCAGCCACGCCGAACAAGATGGCCAGCATGTTGCCAAACCCGTCGAAAGTGTTGCCAAATTCGCGGAAGCCTGCCCAGGACAGGTAAAACGGCTTCTCGGTCAGGGTGGCGGTATTCTGATAGAGGAAAAACCATTCCAGCCGCATGGCCCTGAGTTCCTCGAGTTGCTGCCCGAACTCGTGACCATTCCAGGGCCGGTCCAGCCACAGCAGCAAGTTGATCTTGCGCCGCACGTCGGCGGCCTGTTCCCGGAGCTGCTGACCCTCGCCTGATGCGCTGTCCAATGCAGCGCTGAGCTGCGCGGCGGCTTCCAAGGTGCCGACATAGAGCGCATTGGCATACAGCGTGTTGTAACGGGTCGAGTATAAGTCGGCCCAGTCGGCGGCCTCCGGCGCTTCGAGCAGGCCGCAGCCGTTCATGTCCTGGTACGCCAGCCAGGTCAGCGCCGCTTGAAGGCGCGGCCAGGCTGCCCGCAAAAAAGCCGCATCGCCGGTGGTCTGGTGATAAGCGAAGTGGCCCAGCACAAACCACATGTTGGCGTCGATGGCCCCGGCATTTTCGGTGGTCACTTCCCCGGTGCGCGTGTCTACATTCAGTGGAATCATGCCTAGTGCGCTCTGATGTGCGCCCAGCGTCTCTAAGCTGACCCGTACCGCCTGAATCAGCTCCTCGTCCCCGGTCATCAGCGCGCCCAGAGCCGTGATCGGCGCGTCTCTGGCCCACACCTGTGGATAGCCGCTGCCCAGCGAACTGGCTTTGAGGCCTAGCGGAGAGGCGCAGCCGCGCAGCACTTGAAGAGCTTCTTGGTATGCCTGCTCAACTTTGTCCATGTGATCCTCCATCCTCTGATCGCGCTGGGCGCAAATCTGCTTCGGAGCAGGCCGCCAGACAGGAAAAAAGGCAAATACACCCAGTCATCGTGCTCTGCTTTGCTCCTCTGACGCTCCCACAAAAATCCCTGAAGTGTGCCCCGCCCTGACGCTGATTTGAAGTGGCCTAACTATAGACGGTTATCCGCAAAGGGCCAATCAGGAGACATGCTGAGGATGCACTCGGTACAACGAACAAACAGGCCACTCTTGCTTGACTTGCCCGCACTTCAGGGCTACGCTTTCAGGTATCTCACCTAACTAAAGGCAACGTTGTCACGCTCCTCTCTGCAGATTGTTGGTTCGTTTGGACTCCACTGGAGGACTGTGAATATCGCTCAGCAGGTCTGGCTTCACATTCAGCAGTACGGCCCAGGTTCGCGCGCAGATTTGGCGCGGCATCTGCGGCGCTCCAAGCCTGCAACTTCAGCGGCCATCGACACGCTGCTGCAGCAAGATCTGCTGCTGGAACTGGGTCAGGGACGCAGCACACTCGGCAGGCCGCCCAAGCTGGTGAACCTCAACCACCGCTCCCGGCTGGTGGTGGGCGCGGAAGTGGACGTGCATGAACTGCGGTTAGGTCTGGGCGATTTGCGCGGCGACTTGTTGGAACAGCGTTCAGTTCCCTGGCGTGGCGGGGAAGCCAGCGGTGAACTGGGGCCAGCCTTGAAACGCGCAATCGACGCTCTCTGCGGGCCACAGGGCCAAGTCCCGCGTGCGCTGGCCCTGGGTCTGCCGGGTGTGGTCCGGGACGGCGTGGTGAGTCACGCTCCCAATTTGCCTGAACTCGAAGACCCCGCCACGCTCACGCGGCTGCGCAGTGAACTGAGCTTCCCCGTCTTGCTTTACAACGACGTCAATCTGGCCGCCGTCAGTGAAGCGCGCCCCGGTGAGTTGCTGGCCTTCGTCTCAATCGGCAGCGGCTTCGGTGTGGGCATCACCCAGGGCCGGGAGCTGCTGGACGGCCATCAAGGCAGAGCGGGAGAGCTCGGCTACCTGCCCGGCGCGGGCGGCGAGAATCTAGAACAGTTGCTGTCTGAAACCGGTTTGGCCCGTCTGCTGGGTTTGCAGGCCACGCAGCTGCTCCCGCTGCTGGCGGGGCGCTCCCCGGCCATCCTGGAGCGCGCGGCCATGCGCCCCTTCCTGAGCGCCCTTCTGAGCGCTCTGCAGGTGCTGACCCTCACGCTCGATCCTGCCCGGATCGTGATCGGCGGCAGGATCGGCAGCAAGTTGCTGGCGCAGCTTCCCAGTCTTCAGCGTCAGTTGCAGGAGAGCTTGCCGTTCGCGCCGCAGTTGTGCATTTCGCAGTTTCCAGACAGCGCGGTGGTGCAGGGAGCCGCACAGATGGCTGCCGCGAGGGCCAGCGCTGATCTGCTCGAGGAGTTGAGTGACCGTGCAAGACCACACCAGTCCGCCCACGCCTGAAAAGCGTACCGCACTCCCGACCGCGTTTAGCCGCCCGCTCATGCTCTCACGCCCGTTGCGGGCCGGAGGTTCCAAATGAAAAAAGCCACCTTGACGCTCCTCGCCAGCTTGATGCTGACCTCATCGGCCTCAGCGGCCACCAAGCTGGTGTTCTCGTTCTGGGGCGATCCCGCTGAAGCGCCGCCCTTTTTGGAGATCGTCAAGAATTTCAACGCCACCCATCCCGATATTCAGGTGGACTACCAGCAGACCCCTTGGAGTGGATACTGGACGAAACTGGACGCTCAACTGGCCGCCAAGGCTGGGCCGGACGTGATGTTCATCACCAACGTTCCCACTTATGCCAGCCGCGCTCAGTTGGAGCGCCTGGATTCATACATCGCTAAGGACAAATTCCCTATCGCGGACTACAACCCCGAATTTCTGGCGATTCACAAGTATAAAGGCGGCCTCTTTTCCATTCCGCGTGACAACGACACCATGGTGTTGTATTACAACAAAGACGCCTTCGACGCCGCCAAGCTTGCCTATCCCACCGACAAATGGAAGTGGGCTGATCTGCGGACCGCCGCCCTGAAACTCACGCAGCGCAGTGGCAGCCGGGTCAGCCGCTACGGCGTGATCCTGGAGAACAACAAGTGGCCGACGTTTGTGTATCAGAACGGCGGCAAGGTCTTCGACGATCCCTTCAACCCGACCAAATTCATGCTCAATGACCCCAAAGGCGTGCAGGCCATTCAGTTCCTGGGCGACCTCATCAACAAAGACAAAGTGGCTCCAGCGTTCCAAGAGATGGCGCAGATTGGCGACAGCACCCAACTGTTCAGCAGTGGTCAGGCGGCGATGGTGATGACCAACGCCGCCCGCCTGACCACTTTCAAGACTGCGCCGTTCAAGTGGGCGGTGGCTCCGCTGCCCACCGGTCCCAGCGGCCTGCGGGCCAACACGGTGGGCGGCGCGGGCTTCGCGATGAATGCCAACAGCCAGCACAAAGCCGAAGCTTGGACATTCCTTCAGTATTTGGCCGGTCAGCAAGGGCAAATCATCTTCGCCAAAGCGGGCGGGGCCGTGCCCGCCATGAACCGCGACAAAGCCGTCGCCGCCGCTTTCGATGTGCCATTCAAATCTGTTTTTCTGGCCGAGAGTGACCGTAAGGGCGTCTATCCCAACTTCGCCGCTTATGTCCAGATCACCAACACCATGCTCAACCCAGCGCTCGACACGGTCTGGAACGGTGAAAGCACCGCTAAAGCTGCGCTTGATAAGATCGCGCCCGACGTCAACAAGATGCTCAAGTAAACCTGAGCGGGGCGGTGGACTGGGGAACGCTCTCCGGCCACCGCCCCGATTCCTTTAATCCACAGGAGGTTTTGCCCTTGAAGATTATCGACGCACACGTTCACTACGGCCACTGGGATCGCCTGACGACGCGCGGCGCGGAGGACGGCTTTTTAGAAGAGATGGCTGAGGTCTGCGAGCAGGTGGGCATCGTCAAAATCGGGCTGCTGGCCAATCCGGGACGGGGCAACGACGCACTGGCGCGGGCGCTCGAGCAGCGGCCCGATCTGGTGATCGCCATGGGCCGACTCGACTTAGACCGCGACCCGGTCAGCACCGTCGAGGACTTTTATCAACGCGGCTTTCACGGCATCAAGGTGATCGGCGTGTCCAAAAACTACGACGATGAAGCCTACTACCCCTTCTATGAGCAGGCCCAGGCGCGGGGACTACGGATTCTGTTTCACACCGGGATTCTGGGCGGCCCGGTGGACTACCTGATGGGGGCGAAGGAAGACGCCTGGAAAGCGCCGCCCGAAGGTGAGGCAGAGGAGAAGTTGGTTCAGGAGCTTGGTCGGCAGATTCGCACCCGGCCCTACGGCTTTTCCAGTGCCCGGATGCAGCCGATCTACCTGGACACCATCGCCTTTTACTTTCCTGAGCTGTTCATGATCGGCGCACATCTGGGATGGCCGGATTACCGCACCGCCTGCGCGATCGCCCGCTGGCGGCCCCGGCTGTACTTCGATGTCAGCGGCGGGGACGTGGTGCACCACCACATCGTCGAGGGAGGCTACATTGGCCGCGAGATCTCGCCGCGCAAACTGGTCTACGGCAGCGACAGTGATCTCAACCGCATCGCCGGAGACGTCAAGCGCTGGAGAGACGCTTTTGACGCCATGGGGTTGAGCGCCGACGATCAAGAGCAGATCTTTTACCGTAACGCTGCCCATATCTTTGGTATCGGCGGCGCATGAGCGGCAGGATGGCCCGTGAGGAGACCCGCAGCGCGTGGCTCTTCTTGGCCCCCAGCCTGCTGCTGTTCATGGTGTTCGTACTGCTGCCGGTACTGGCGGCCTTCGGCATTTCGTTTTCCAGCTGGGATCTGTTTACCGCGCCGCACTGGGCCGGGTTGGACAATTACCGCCAGTTGCTGTTTGAGGACAAGCTGTTTCACAAGGTTATGCGCAACACCTTCTTCTACGTGATCTGGACGGTACCGGTACAGATGATCTTGGCGTTTTTCGTGGCGCTGCTGCTCAACCGGGGCGTCTGGGGCCAGAACGCCCTGCGCGTCATCTATTTTCTGCCGGTGGTGTCGTCCACGGTAGCAGTCGCGCTGATCTGGTCGTGGATCTTTAACAGCAACTTCGGCGTCCTTAATGCTCTGCTCAGTGCCGTGGGCGTACAGGACTTGCCGGGCTGGCTGAATTCGTCGAAGTATGCACTGCCTGCTTTGATTATCGTTGCCATCTGGCAGGGGCTGGGCTACTCGATGGTACTGTTCTTGGCGGGTTTGCAGGGCATCCCCCGCGAGGCTTACGAAGCGGGCGAGATCGACGGCGCGGTGGGCTGGAAAAAGCACCGCTTCATCACCCTGCCGCTCTTGTCACCCACCACTTTTTTCGTCGCCATCGTCAGTTTGATCGGCTCGTTTCAGGTGTTCGATTTGGCGTTCGTGATGACCCAGGGCGGCCCCGCGAACGCCACCAACACCATCGTGTACTACGTCTACCAGAACGCCTTCCAGTTTTACCGCATGGGCTACGCCAGCGCCGCTGCCATGATCTTGTTCGCTATTATCTTGGCCTTTACGCTGGTGCAGTACCGCTTGCAACATCGGTGGGTTCATTATGATTAAGGCTTGGATAGAGAAGCAGACCCGTTTTATTTGGGGAGAAGGGGGCGTCTGGTGACGGTAGAGACCACGCAACCACCTCAGACTCAGCTTCAAGTGAGCGGACGGCGCAGCCGGAACCCTACGCTCAACTGGGTCATTTTCGGCGTCCTGCTGCTGGGAGCACTCAGCATGTCCGCACCGTTTATCTGGATGATCTCCAGCAGTCTTAAAGCCCCCACCGAAATCTTCAAGTACCCGCCCGCGCTGCTGCCTGCCGAGGCGCAGTGGCAAAACTACACCCGCATCTTCAGCCTGATTCCATTCGGGCGGTTGATGCTCAACAGCTTGTTTGTGTCGCTGGCCGTCACGGCTTTGCAACTGCTGGTGTGCAGTATGGCCGCCTACGCTTTTGCCCGCCTGCACTTCCGGGGGCGTGAACTGCTGTTCTTGCTGTACCTCAGTGCCCTGATGATTCCCTCGCAGGTCACGCTGATTCCCAATTTCATCCTGGTAAGGCAACTCGGTTGGATTGACACGTACGCTGCGCTGATCTTGCCATTTGCTTTCAGCAGCTTCGGCACATTTCTACTGCGTCAGGCGTTTCTGACCATCCCCAGAGAGCTGGAGGAGGCCGCCCGCATCGACGGCGCGAGTTACGCGCAGGTGTTCTGGCGCATCATGCTGCCGCTGGCGCGGCCCGCGCTGGGTGCATTGGGGATTTTTACCTTCATCGCGCAGTGGAACAATTTTCTGTGGCCGTTGATCACCACCACCAGACCGGAGATGCAGACACTGACGGTGGGCTTGGCGGGTCTGCGTGGGCAGTACAACACCGACTGGGCGCTGCTGATGACGGGCAGCGTGCTGGCAATTTTGCCCATCTTCGTGGTGTTCGCCGTCGGCAACAAGTCCTTTATCCAGGGCATCACCGCTGGGGGATTCGGCGGACGCTGAAACCCCCTAGCCAAGTCATAGCTTTATCTGCTGGGTGCAATGGTTATGGTCTGAAATGCAGATGAAAGTCCGCAACTTTAAAATGCTCCGGGTTCGGTGCATCCTTAATCCATGAAGACCTACGTGCCGTTTGGCGCGTTCTCACGCCACCTCTAACCGTTCCAGCCGCTCTTCGGTGACCGCCGTTTGTTCAAGGGTTTCTCGAGTACCCTGCACGGCATTCTCGGCTCTGGGACTTCGTATCTCGCAGATCGCCCGTTGTGCGCCGACAACCACCCGCACCGAGCATGCCGAACGCTGTTTGCGCCGCTTGGTCCACAACCAAAATGCCTGTGCCCATCTGCGCAGGCCGCACAGTGAATGGACCGATTCTCTCAACCGGGTACGTTCACTGGACGGTCTTTCCGTGGTTTCCACGCCTGCGCCTTCCCCTCTTCAGTCATTAGTCCCCGTAGCAGGTGCTCGAGCACGTGGTGCTTTTGCAGCCCGCGCCAGCCTTAGCTCTGCAACTCAGCAACGAACGCTTCCAACTCCGAGCGGAACACAGGCTGCACGCGGACGCTCAACGTCTCGCGGGGCGGCGGCTGGACAGCCCAGGCGGCGGGGACTTCATGGGTGGTCATGACCTGAAATTTACCACGCGCAACTTCTATCTTTGATTCATGCCCCGCACTCAGCTCATCGACACCATTACCGGCGAGATCGGCTGGTTCGATATGGCTAGCCAAGCCCGCATTGCCTGCGCCATGCATGCCAGACAGATGCTGATCTGGGAACGCAGCCCGGATGACGTGTGGATTGCCGAGGGTGAGGAAGAGGCGTACCACGTCGAAGCGGACGCGCCGGAGTAACCCTTGCTACCATTACGTCATGTCCAGAAATGTCCTTATCCGTTTTGTTCGGCCACCACCCGTCAAAATCTCTGTGAGCAAAGCCGTCACCCGGACTCGCCAGTGGGACGGCGAGAAGATGGCCGCGTTCCTGCAAGAGGGCCTAGAGATCTGGGCAGCCGACAAGTATCCAGAATTCGAGATGCGAGTGGCTACATCACGCCAAGCCGAAATCCGCTTTGAGAACTGGAAGCCAGAGAAGAAAGACGCCGAGGAGCTGCGTGCTGAGATCGGAGAGCAGATCGGCTTGGTGATGGAAGGGATCGAACCGGAAGATTACCTGAGCGAGTGAGAGGAAGGTCACCTACCTGTCTCGATCGACCCTATGTTCTAACGCCTGCGGTCTATCTAAGCTTTTGACGACCGTTTGACGCTCCTCCTCTTATTCTTGCCTCTCAGATGTGAAACTATTCGTCCATTCGAGTTCAAGACTTTTTGGAGGTTGATGATGCAACGCAAAATGATCATGCTCAGTCTGCTTGCGCTCTGCGGTTTTTCGCAGGCCGCCCAACCCTGGTATGTCGGTGACTGGAAGTGCAACATCGATGGTCTGGAGTGAACCCAAAGCGCAGGACCAGCAGGCAAGTCACTTCTAGGCTGGATGATAGCGGGCGGCGAACTCGGCAGGTGGGACGTAGCCGAGACTGGAATGCAGGCGTTCTTGGTTGTAAAGCTTACCGATGAAGTGGTTCACATGGCGCTGTGCATCGTCCAGATCAGCATAATCTTGAAGATCAACCTCCTCTGTTTTGAGAGTTTTGTAGAAACTTTCCATGCGAGCGTTGTCGTAGGGATTGCCTCTTCTGGACATACTTGGCGTGATACCCATCGCCCGCAGGCGGGCGATATAGAGCCGGCTGGCATATTGGACACCTTGATCAGAGTGATGAAGGAGTCCAGGTGCTGGATTGCGAGCAGCAAGCGCGTTATTCAGCGCGGCCAGTGATAGGTCGGCGTCGATAAACTTTGACATTGACCAGCCCACGATCTCACGCGTGAAACTGTCCAGCACGCATGCCAAGTAGACGAAACCCTGCTTCACCCTCACATACGTCAGATCAGCTTGCCAGACCTGATCTGGTTGGGTTGGAATCACTTGTGGGAGCAGATTGGGGAAGCGTTTCTCGCTGTGAGTGGAATCGGTGGTGCGCTGGTAACGCCGCTTGGGTCGACACAATAAGCGATGTTCCCGCATGACCCGCAGAACGCGTTTGTGATTGATGGACTGCCCGCTGCGTGCCAGTTCGCGAGTGACCCGCCGATACCCATAGCCGTTCCACTTCAGCACCACTGCTTCAATGTCAGTAGCGAGTCGTTGATCTTGGTCGATGACTGCGCGGTTTCGTTGACGGAGGTACCACGACCGACTGACCGCATGCAGCTCACACAGGCGACGCACCGACACCGTGGGATGCGCGTGTCGCGCATCCGAGATCATTTGGTGCCTTTGTTCAAGCGGTACGTCGCCAGCGATTTTTTCAAGATGGTGTTTTCTAAGGCAAGTTGGCCGCAATACCGCTCCAGCTCAGCAATCCGCAGCTCGGCGCTGCGATCTGTGGCCACGCCGTCGGTGAAGGCGGCTTCTCCGCGCGCCTCGACCTCTTTGCGCCAACGGTGGATCAGGCTGGGCACTAAACCATGTTCCCGGCTGAGTTGAGCGGTCGTTCGCTGGCTTGAATTGATTTGGTTGACGACCTGAAGCTTGAATTCACGGCTGTGATTGCGTCCTGGCATGAATGCTCCTTCGCGCTGTGATCAGCCTAACGGCTGGTCGGGGCAAAGTGGCTTGGCCGTTGGTCCTCTCTAGGGGGTTCATTCCAGTCGAGCGGGTTGGATGGTCTGGCACGCAGAAGATAGTTCTCAGCCAGTGTGCAGCAAGGGGTCGTGCACCCGCATGGTCTACGGTGCGTTTAAGGATAGTCGAGGCCCAGGCAGCTGGATCAAACTTGCCGCTGGCAGTCAGTCTACGAACGACCTGCATTTCATCTACATGGGTGACCTGATGCCCTGGTTTCTGAGATACGACCTGGGCTTGCCCCGATTTTGCGTAGTTGAGGTTAAGCGGCTGTAGCTTGGCGTTCGAAGTCAGCGGGTGTCAAGTAGCCTAGAGACGAGTGGCGGCGCTGACGGTTATAAAAGACCTCAATGAACTCGAAAATGGCTTGTCTGGCAACTGCTCGGGTCTCGAAGATCGTCTCCTCGAACAGCTCCCGTTTCAGGGAGCTGAAAAAGCTCTCCACAACGGCGTTATCCCAGCATTCCCCTTTGCGGCTCATACTGCACTTCGCCTGAATCTGTGCGAGTGCAGATTGAAACAGATGGCTCGTATACTGACTTCCTTGGTCGCTGTGATGCAGCAAACCTGGTGGTGGATTTCGGCGCTGGACAGCCATGTGCAACGCTGCCAGTGGCAGCGTTGCAGGCATGTACGCATCCATTGCATACCCCACTACCGTTCGGGAAAACAGATCGAGGGTGACAGCCAAGTAGAGCCAGCCTTCTTTCGTGGGAATGTAGGTCAAATCGGCGGCCCAGATCTGGTTGGGCTGCTGGACGTTGAACTGGCGATCAAGCAGGTTTGGGCAGACTGGATCGCTGTGATTACGGTTGGTCGTGCGTACTGAGCGGTGCTTTCCTTTAGCTCGCAGCCCACCAATACGCATCAAACGGGCAATCCTCTTCTTGGAGACCGACAATCCTTCGGCTTTCAGCTCCGCATGAATCCGTGGGGCACCGTAGCGTGCCTTGCGGTGGTGGTAGACATCGTGGATGCGCTGCTTCAGCAGCGCGTCCTGTTGCTGCTGATTGGAGATGGGCCTTCTTCGCCAACTGTGGTAGCCGCTCACTGAAACCTCCAGCACCCGACACATGATGTCCAAGCGGTACTGGGATCGGTAGTCATGAATGAAGCGGAATCTCAGTACGTAGTTTCTTTGGCAAAGAAGGCCGTCGCTTTTTTCAGGATTTCACGTTCTTGGCGCAGGACTTTAACTTCCTTGCGGAGCCTGCGAATCTCTTGTTGGTCGGCGGTCAGTAGTTGCTGACCATGACCGGGGAATGCGGCATGGCCAACCTCTTGCTCAGCGCTCATCCATTTACGGATGAGCGAAACACTGACGCTCAGGTCGCGGGCGGTACTGGAGACGTTGCCGTTCGTTCGGGCAAGCTGCACGGCGTCTCGTTTGAAGTCAGCGGTATGGATTCTGCGGTTTGTCATGATGGGCCTCCTATTGTCGAGGCTTATCTCCATCTACGCAAAACTGGGCCACTCTCAGTTTTGCTTAGGTAAGGATACGCACCGCTGGGCTGATTGGATTCACCCAGATGATTTGTGTAAAGCAGATTCGCTGATTGGCATGAACCTCCAGTTGTGCCGCCCTCTTTCCGGCCCCATCATGCTGGTGCCGACCGATGAAGATCTGCAGGCCCGGCGGCAGTGGCAGACGCACGACTTCGGGCGGCTGGACGCGCTCGCCCTGAGCCTGAGCAGTGAGGAAGAGGCAAGGCTGGGATTCATGATCGACGTCAGAAACTGAAGGCGACAAGAAAAGCCCCCGCTCGGCTCAGGCTGGTGCGGGGGCGCTTTTGGTGATTCACTTCGGCCAGACCACTTCCCCCCGCACGGTGATGACCGCACTCACCGGCTCGACAATTCCGGCCCGCTTCTGCACGAGGATCAAATCCTGCTCGCCGACTTTTTGCGGTGTGGTCTGCCCAGCCAGTGCCACGTAGACCGTCGCGGTGCTGGTTTCGCCGCAGTTGGCCGCGCGGATCGTCATGCTCTTGTCTTCGCCCTCACTCGCCATTGCTGTGCAGCCTGCGCCATTGCCGGGTGAGCGGCCCGCTTCGAGCGCCGTGACGTAGAGGTAAGGCGCTGAGGTGCTGGTTGGGTTACCGATCACCGTCACGCTCAGCGGTGCTGGTGCAGGAGTGGCCGCCGGGTAAGTCACGACCACCGGCTCGGCTTTCGTCGGCGGGTCGGTGCGGGTGGGGACGGGCAGCGGAGCAGAGCAGGCGGCGAGAGCGATCACTCCGGTCAAGGCCAGCAGGCCAAGGTTCTTTTTCATGGTGCTCCTTTGAAACGACATCGACCCGCCGAATGTCACGGGCGAGCCGACAGTTGAAGGATTAGATTCAGCGGTTCAGCAAGGTGGCCCGGAGTTTGCCCTTCGGCGTTCGCCAGGTCGCATTGGCGTCCACGATCTTGCCGGTGTACGTCAATGAGGCGGCATTGTTCGCCGGCACATCGCCGAGTTTGCAGACCGTAATCCCGTCGCGTGGAAGGGCGCAGCGTGCGTCACTGAATGACGCGCCGTCCACTGCGATGACTACTTTTCCGGCAGTCTGCGAGTCGCCATTGCTGAAGGTCAGGGCGGTACCGGAGGCAGTGAGGGTCGAGGCCGTACCCTGAGCCGCGCTGATGATCGGGGCGCAGGAAGCCAGCAAGAGGAAAGGCAAAATCAGAAGGCGTTTCACTTGAACTCCCTCTGGAGCCGGAGAACCGCGCCTTGTGCCGCGCCGCGCTTGGACTCATCATCTGGGGCAGCTGCAACCTCAATTGCACTCAGGGCAAAGCGGGCCAGGAAGATAGGATCAGTGAACACGTGCTGGGCGTGACTGAAGGCGCTCAGCACATCGTTGGCAAAACCGGACGCGGCGGCAAGATTCATGGCTGCTCCTTTGGCGCTGGATTGATGACGACTTCTGCCGTTGGTGGCAGAGCGGGCGAGGTGTCGGTGGCAGGCTGGGCGGCAGTCGCGGTGGCCGTGACAGTGCGGCTGTTGGTTTTACTGAGCAGCTGCGCCAGCACCGCGTACCCACCGGACGCGATCAGGAAGGCAGAGAACCCGAACAGAATCCAGATGAACGGTGGCTGATAGGCGGCGTAGGTCTGGTCAGTCAGCAAATTGGCGGCGTAGAGAACATAAGAACCCACCTCAGAGAGTGCCAGCGAGACCGCCAGCACCCACCAGCCACTGAGCGCCGGGAAGCGGGCCTTGATCAGCGTTACGGCCGGCGCAACGCCGAGCGCAGCAAAGACGGCAGCACTTGAGCCCCAGGCTCGGAAATCAAGGCCGCTGCCGAGCTGTACGTCTTGGGCGAAGGCAGAACCGCAGGCCAGCAGCACCACGGCCACGAAGAATCTGAGATGAATGTCAATCAAACGAAAGAATTGGCGCATCTTGGCTCCATGAACGGACACGGCCTCGCTGGTGAAGGCAGGGCCGGAAGAGGGTGGATTTTCAGCACCGAAGTGCGGCGAGCTTAGGTCGGGGTAACGCTCAGATCGAAGGTGCTCGGATCGAGATTCAGCAGCAGCCCCCGGTAGACAGCGTGGCCTGAGAAGGGCGTCCATTCCCCAGCCTGGTCTTGCAGGGTGACCCACCCACTGTTGCCGGTCACGGGCTCACCTGGTGCAATGGTGCCTTGCTGCTCGGCCAGGTTGGCCGGACGCATCCAGATACTGCCGTCGGCCTGCACGGCGGTGCGGGCCATCGCATCCTGCCAGGGCTGAACGGCGGTACCGGGCAGCGGGTCGCTCCACTGGAAGTGCATCCCGTCGGCGTATGGCCCACCCCACGTCCAGCCGCACTCCTCCACGCAGCGCACGAAGTCGCGGTCAATCTGCATCCGGGCGAAGGGCAGCCCATAGCCGTTGGTGCTGGCGTCGAAATCAATCGCCGCGCCCCACGAATGCATCGAGAGCGGGCGGCCCGGTGTCCAGACCATGTGGCGCGGCACGTAGCAGCCGTTGTATTCCTGCAGCTTACTCAGCAGGCCGCTCCGCACGGCTTCCTGCATGGTGGCGATGAAGACCGGCGCGACCTGAACGTGCATCCACAGGCGTTTGGCGGGCTTGCCCCCGGGCGATGGCAACCCAGCAAACTGTGTCAAGTCGACCTCGACCAGGTGGGTAGCAGCCCAGGCGGGATCGGGAATCACGGCTCCGCGCTGCTCGGGGTTGTCACGGTATGAAAAGCGCCCCAAGGCGAACGGGAGTTCGGTATCCGAGGGGCGCTGGGCAATGGCAGCGGCAAAATTAGACGTCATGGTGTTCCTCCAAATGGGTGAGCAAGGTCTCATGGAGGTTGTGTTGCCTTAATCGGGTGGGGGTAGGCTGAATGTCCGTGACTGACGCCAAGCCATAGCGCCACCGTTTTCGCATGATCATCATCCAGCACGCCGTCTGGCTCTATCACCGCTTTCCTTTGAGTGACTGGGACGTTCAGGAATTGCTCCACCAGCGCGGTATCCAGGTCAGTATCGTCGTGAACGGACGCCCTTGAGGACGCCACTCCTCCACGAAACCCTCCGCGAATGGTGCATAAAATTCGAATCTCTCTTTGCCGAAGACCTGCGCCATCCGGAACCCCGTCGGGGTTCTCGATGGCATCTCGACGAGGTCTGTACGAGCGTCGATGGCGCTTCGACACTGGCTCTTCTTGGGCAGAACGGACGCGCCTGGGCACGCCTGCCCGCTGGAGGGCCGTGGACGAGTACGGTTTCGTGCTCGACATCTTTCCTCCAGCGTCACCGTAATACCGAGGCCGCGAAGACGTTCCTGGCCCGACTCTTGGGTGAATACGATGTCCCAGAGGTCATCCATACCGACCAGCTCAGGAGTTCCGGAGCCGCGATTCGAGAGATCCCCGGCCTCGCTGACGTCGACCACCAGCAGGTGATCTCCACGGCACGTTGCAACAACGTCATTGAGCAGCGGGCAGGCCCCATACGGGTGTATCGTCATGAACGGACACCCGTGTGGGGCCATTCCTCCCGTTCTGCCCAAGACAAGAACACCGATCCACACGGCGACAAGAGCGATCCCAGCAAGGATTCAAAAGGCAAAAACGCACTCAAGAATTCCTGAGTTTACATGCTCGAATCAGCGGGCAAGCGTCGTCATCGGCGCTGTTCTGCCCAAGACGCCAATCTTCACCATTATTCCCGCACTCGCGTCACCGCCGCCACCCGAAGAAGTGGGCAGGCGTCCTCATGTGCGTCCGTTCTGCCCAAGAAACAACCAAAATAAAGCGTTCCAGACGTGGTCAACTGTCGCGGCAGGGGTGATCTGAACTTCAGATCGCCACTTCAGATCGCCCCTGCCCTCAGCCTGCCGTGCCGCCAGTTAAGGCAACACAACCTCCATACGAGATCTAAAGTGGATCCCACTGTGAGAACGTTCTATCTTGCGCTTGGCAACGATGCTTTTAGACCGTCGTCAGTATTTGTGATAAGTGTCGACCTGGGGTATAGCCCAGGTCGACACTGGGCTAGGTCGCTCCGATCCTGCCGAGCGTTAGGCCCTTCTTCCTGTCACACGGCTCCCAAGTAGCATTCGTGTCACCAAGTGCAGAACTCCATCGGAGATCAGTCAGATTTATCTAGTCAGGGGGATTCTGATCATCGGATCCTATTCAGCGGAAAACGTCGCGTCGCCGATAAACAGATGCTTTTTGTCCTTCTCCCAGAAAAAGAACAGCAGCCGCTGAGTTTTGCCGCTGGCGTCCCGGAATTCAGCCGTGTAGCCGTCCAGTTTGTAGCGACCTTGGTTGTCTTTGCCGCAGCTTGAGTTGCTGTTGCTGCTGCCCCCTGCGGCGGCGGTAGAGCTGACGCTGGTGGCACTGGAGCAGCCATCCTTCCCTGAGGTCTTGGTGCTGGCCACCGAGACACCACCCGTGGCCTGTGCGCTGCCGCTCCCACCGACGGTCATCCCTGATCTCTCGAAAGTGCCATCCTTGTTGAAGATCAAGGTGTTGAAAGAGCTGAACCCACCAAATCCACCGAAGCTGACTGAACTGGCCGCCTGCGCCGTGATCTTGATCCGCTCGTTCGGAGCGGCAGGGACGACCTTGAAGCCGGAAATCTCATCCCACTTCCCGGTATCGGGGTCTTGAACCAGTACCTTCTGCCCCTGCCGTTTCCATTTCCCCCACTCGTCCGGTTCATTCTTGCGTGAGGCGGCCACGTTCAAGTCGGCGGGCGACACCTGAAGCCCGGAGTAAAACGTGCCGTCCTTCAGGAGCAGCATGGTGTCTTCCTGGAACATGGTTCCCGTTACCGTAGTCGTCAGATACCCGTCGTAATAAATGCTGTCGATCTGGGCCATCTGTAGGCCCTTACCAGGTTTGGTCACCCATTTGAAGGCGGTATCGTCCTGAGCGGCGACGGTCTCACACCACAACAGCGCGGCGAGCCAGGCTGATTTGTTCATGTCCTCACCTTACCCCTGCGCCAATGAGATGAGCTATAACTCTCCAAAACCAAATCATTCACCTGAGTCAGACCCCAATTGAACAGACGTGCAGATTCCTTACTTACACTTCAGCGCAAATTCCATGTTGCTGATGGGCGCAAAGGGCAGACCGTCTTTCCGGCCATTTTTGAGGGTATCTTCGTCGGGACGGTACAGAATACGGGTAACCTTGAAACTGGGCGTGTCGGAAAGTACAGCTTCCTCTACGACGTTAGCTCCCGGTGTAACATTCACGTTGCCGTAAAGAGCGGAGTTATCCCCACTGGGAGCGCCAAATTGCAATACCTGCCCATCGTCACTGGCAGCGTACATACTGTCGTAAAAAGCACCGGCATCGCCGTTTGGATTGATGGTTTTCTGCGTTCCGTTGGCAACTTTGAACTTGATAGTGTATTTGTCTCCTTTGAGTTTGGCTTACAGCAGGGTGATTCTGACCACGCCATTGAAGAGTGTCTGATTGATACAGCCCTGAATAGCCTTGACCGGCGCTGAGCCGCCCGATACCAGTGCGCCAGACTTTTGCAAGTCGGTCAGCGGAAGCTGCACCATCTGTTTGCCGCCCACCGTGACCAACGTGCCCTTGATCGGCTGGCCGTTGATGTACACGGTGGGATTTTTGGCGCTCTGGGCCAGGGCCGCTGCCGAAAGCGAGAGCCAGGCGGCCAGTGACAGCTTGATCAGGCGGGAAGTCATTTGCCAAGTTTAACGGATATCTTGCAACTGACGTGATGAAGATACAGACGTGTGCTGGAAGGCGTTTCTAGGAGCTGACTCCATTTGAAACGCGCGACGATACTTCTGGGGACAGACGAGAACTGAAGGTGATCCAGTAAAGTTCAGTCACCGTTGCTGTATAAGACATCCCATCCTTACTCTGTCAGGAGGAGAATCCATGCCACTGCCAAACCGCCGGATCGCCCGCACACTGCTGCTCGCCACGCTGACCCTGCCCGTCTGGGCACAGGCCGCCACGCCCCGTTATGCGGGCGTGACTTGGACCGCCCCTGCCGACATGAAGCTCTCGGACAGGAACCACGATTGCCCCAGCCGCTGTGTGGTGTACGAGGACAAGGATCATGAATTTCCGCTGCTGCGTGTGCATGAAGCCGTGGTCGGCAGCGCCCCGCAGACCCTGAAAACCTTAATGGCTTGGATGAAAAACAGCCGGGGAGAGACGGTCACAGTCGTGAAAAATGCTCTCGATCAAGAGGTGACCAAGGATGGCCCCAACACGGTGTATTTTTATTTTCTGGAGCGGGGCGACAGTCCCGACGACAGCAGTCCAGACTATTCGCTTTTCCTGCTGGTAGAGAATGGCGGCGTGACCCTGCCGCTGGAGCAGTTTGGTCTGAGTCGGAGCCAGATGGAGGGCGGCATTCAGGCGGCGGTGAAGTTCTACAATTCCGTCAAACTTGATCCGGCGGCCATCAAGAAAGACCTTGCAGCCCGCACCCAGGTATTTACCCAGGCAGCCCAGGCCATTAAAAACGGGTATGCACGCGGCGAGAAGGTCAGGTTATACACCTGGTCTGAATCTGGTGTCAGGAACGTCTATAAGCCCAATGGCATGCAGCTTCAGGCCTTCAACAACACCGGCAGTCTGGCCTTTTTGCCTGGCGGCGTTTTCCTTGAGGATTCCAGGGCGGATTACCGTTCGCCAGACCTGAAGGCAGTTGACAACGGCGAGTTGCCTGCCCGTTGGAAGAGCGTGGGCGGCGGCTATCAGGTGACATCGCCGAACGGTAAAACCAAGTTGTACAAGATCGAAAAAGGCACCCAATCTCTCATTCGCGAAGGCGACCGCAACTATCAGGAAATCCCCGCTTTGACTGCCAAAGACGTGATCGGTACCTTCAGCACAAAGTATTCGAATACTTCCGGGATAGGCGAGACGGCGGTCAATTCCAGTGGTGATCTGGACTTGAAGCTGCTGCTTGACGGGCGCTACGAAGACAGCAGCCAGAGCTTTACCGCCGTGACCAGTCCGAATATCACGGCGGGTTCGGGCAACAAGAAGGCGACAGGCGGCAAATGGAGCTACGACGCGGCCTCGTATACGCTGACCCTTAAGCCAGACGGCGGAGGCGTCCGCAGCGGTCCCACCTACACCCAGGTCTTTACCCCGGCGGCGCGGCAGATCAAGGGGGCCAAAAGTGTGGACTGGCTGGTACTTGGCAACACCGCTTGGTGGAAGAGCAAATAGGAGCGCATCAAAAAGCGGGGGGGAACACTTTCCCAGGGCGAATGGGCAGCACAATGTGGCGTGTCGAATTCGACTCTTCTGCTGATGCCCCCATACTCGATGAGTGGGATTTCGCACGGCTGACTTATCACCAGGTCACTATCCACTGGGTCGGGGTACTGCCCCAGTGGATAGTGACATCTGCCTAAAGCACAACGGCGAGTGGGGCAGCATTACCGACATCAAGGATCAGAGAGTGAGCATCCTCAAAGACGATGGTTCAATCCCGGCATTATCGCCGTGGAATGTCACGAAAGGCAACGACTTTCAGGTGTCGCAGGACGACGCGCAGTTCGCCGAAGCTGCGGCATTCAGCACACCGATTCTGAGCATAGCCCAGAACGCTTCAGTGTATGTGCTGGGTATGTGCTGGACGCCCGACGGGTCAATCCGCTGCCTAAAAACACCCAGGTCGCCGTGACCTTCAGCGTCCAGAACGGGTGGGTGACATGCAACTGCACCCTGAACCGAACCTGGGCGAGATCTGCACGAGTGTTAATGGCGTCCGGTATTGTTTGTGAAAGGCTAGTGAAGTTGCCCTACCTCTAATCCCAAGCTACCATTGCCGTCAACGTACGGCGGGTTGCCCGGCAGCGTCGACGCTGAGCTGTTTGGCGCTCAGCAGCACGCGGCGTTCCAGCCGGAAGCCGAAGCCGGTCCAGCTCCACTCGCTCAGGGCCACTGCTGGCGCGTTCCGTCCGTTGGCGTAACGACCCTCCAGCGTCACCATCCGTCCACCCGGCAGCACGGTCAGGGCCGTGACAGGTTGGAGCAGCGCACTGCCTACCCAGATTTCACGGTAGCTCCCGCCCGACTCAGGCTTGAGAACCGCGACGTGGGCGCTATAGCCGCGTGCGTCGTGGTTGGCGGTGATAGGCGAGCCAGAAGAAGACCAACGCGTGATCGGCCAGTCGTGCCAGGGCCGCCACACAGCCAGGACGCATTCGGGACTGCCGTCACCCGTCACGTCGGCGTAGACCTGCGAGCGCACGTCCCAGGACTTCGGCAGCTTCAGAGGAGGGCAGGCCAAGGGAGGACGCAGCGCCCCTGTAGAAATGAGCGTGCCATCTGCCCGAAGCGTGTACCAGCCGCCCTTAGCCCCACCGGCCAGCGCTACACCGATCAGCAGCAATGTGGGCAGAAAGGGCTTCACCCGCAGCCGTCCAGCCCCAGCCGGGCGAGAATCCGGGGGCGCTCCTTCCCGTTGGCGGGCGAGATGCGGCCTGCCCGGTAGCGGGTGGGGACGGCGCAGGCGCTCCAGCCTGCCAGTTCCCGCGTGACCCGCACCACCGCCCCCACCCGCGCGTCCGGGTAAGGTTGATCCAAGAGCAGGTTGCCCAGGCTATACAGCACCAGGGTGTTGCCTATCCGCTCATGGCCTTGCAGGACGTGTGGCCCGCTGCCTACGATCAGGTCTGCCCCCGCTGCGGCCAACGCGTGGGCCAGCCAGCGCTGCTGCGCCGTGACCGGGCCATATTCCGCTCCCCAGTGAACCCCCACCACCACTATCTGTGCCCTCCGCCTACCCTCCCGGATGGCGGCCAGGGGGGGCAGTGTGTGGCCGTCGTCAAAGAACGCTGTCCAGGCGACGGGAACGCCGCGCACCCGCGTTACAGTCAACCTACGCGTTACCGGGGTCACACCGTTTTTCTCAAGCACCGTCCGGGTCTGCGTCTGTCCCGCTACGCCGCCGTCCAGCGCGTGATTGTTCTCCACACCCAGATGGGTGAAGGCGGCCAGGGCAGCCACCCCGGCAGGTGGCGCACGCAGATCCAGGCCGCTTCCCCGGTGAGGCTGCGTGGTCAGAGGCGACTCGAGGTTGCCGAAGGTGGCGTCGGCCTTGAGCGCCGCCTGAACATCTGAAAGAGCAGCGCCCCAGTTTGCGGCGTTGATCTGAGCCACTCCACGCCCCACGCTCACGTCCCCCACCAACGCGAACGTCAGCGGTATCGTGTTTTCCCGCCCGCCAGAAGTCAGGGCCAGCAGGCCGAGGACAGACAGCAGCGTGGTGCTGGCATTCACGTCACGGCCCTCACTTCACCACGATACCGTCCAGCCACGGGTGCGTCGGCGGCAGTTTTCCCTCTTTCAGCCGCGCCCGCCACGTCTCGTCGGTCAGGCGCTGAGAAACAGGAACCGTGAACTCGTACTGCGAATACACCCCGCCCCGCGCGATCTGCTGCCCGCCGCGCCCGTCCGGCACGACAGCGTACAACTCGTGAACGGTGCCGGTGCCCTCCTCCAGAGCCACACCGTTCGCCGTCGCCACGTCTGCCACCACGCCCGCATAGGGCTGCTCATCGAAGGAGGGCGTACCACCGTCATCGCCACCCTCGGGATCGGTGCTGGCAATTTTGAGCTGCTCCAGCCAGCCGCCGAAAAAGTGGATGCGGTCATAACTGTCGCGGCTCAGCGGCTGTCCGGCCAGTTGTTTGGCGCTGACCGTCTTCAGAAACTCCAGCATGTCGCGGAGTTCCGTCAAGTTGTTATCGGTGCGCTCGGAAAGAATCTTCTGATTGGTAAGCACGCGGCGGGTCAGGGCTTCCAGCGCCAGTAACCGGGTCCAGACCTGGGCGTTTGGCTCCACATACCCGTGCGGGTGTTCGGGTTCCTCGCCCCCACCCATCTCGACCATGACCTGTTTGGCGTACAGCAGTGTGTCATGCCGCAGTTCAGTCCACGATCCCAGCGCGGTGAGCATCTCCTTGCGCGTCCACGCCGGGGTCCGCATGAAGGCCGGATAGCGGCTGTCTCGCGCTTCCGGTTTCGCCAGCGCCTGTAGCACATATAACCAGCCGCTGTAGACGTTGGCGTTCCAGTCGGCGGGTTGCAGCGCCGTGAACTGGGCGCGGGTCTTTTGCATCTGCGGCCCGTAGTTGGCATAGGCCGCGTCGCCCAGTGTCCGCAACTCGTTCAGCGCGGGGTCGCTGCCCATGGCGGCGAGCAGGTCCAGCCCGCGTGGGAGGACGCGGGGCTTTTGTTCGGTGCCGACCTCGCGGTAGATAAGCTGCTGCAGCGCCGCGCCGTCCAGCGTGAAGCGCTGCCCCATCAGCCGGAAACCCAGCGTTTCGCGCTGGCGAACGTCCGCGCCTTCGCTGGGTTTCGCCACCACGAAGACGCTGTTGACGCGCGGTGGTGGCAGCTTGGCCAGACTGGCCTGGAACGCTTCCAGAGTGGCCGGATCGCCCAGCTTGCGGATGTTCCCGCCCGTGACCTCCTGGAGGGCCTGTGCGTACTGCCGGTAATTCAGGTCGTCGCCCGCGCCGATCAGCAGCGCTGTGGGATCGTACAGCCTCGCCCACAGTTTTTGCGCCTGCGCGTCTCCGGTCATTAGGTGCGTGATCAGGGCCGCCGTGCGCGTCTCGCCGGGCTTTGTGACCCGCAGGTTCATGCGGCCCAGCCAGGTCAGTGTGCGGAAATAGCGTTTCAGTGTCTCGGAGCGGGTGTAATGGCCGCGCGGCACGTACTGTGAGTAATCCTCCAGCATCTCTGAAGCCGCGAAGATGGGCGAGGACGCGCTCCCGGCGTGGGCGTCGATCAGTTTCAGTTCCGCCGCCACCAGCGCCGCGACTTCCACCGGGACCGGAGCCGCTGGATCTGCCAGTTTCTCCGCTACCGCCAGATAAGCCAGCGCCCGCCGCGCGTCTTCTTCCAAAGGCGTGCCGCCCAGCGCCTTCAGTTGACGCTGTGCGCTCACCACCAGCCGCGCCGTGAGCTGCCGGGCCGTCGGCGCGAGCGTTTCGCGTTCCAGGTCGCGTAGCATTTTGTCGAAGACGAGGTGGTAGATATGCAGCACCGAGTCCGTGGTCACGAAGACTGGCTGCTCGGCGTAGCGGGTGGCCTCGTAGAGCGCGTCGAACTGCCGCCACCTGGCAGGCGCGATCACAAAGCCTTGGCGGGCGAGGGCCGTTCGCTGCGCCGCGTTCAGGGCAGGCAAGCCCAGGTCCGGGTTGCCTTTGAGCAGGCCGGGGTTGCTGAGCGCACCGAGGTTGATCGGCAGCGTGGAGGCTGCCACCCCCGCACCAGCAGAAAGAGTCACGAGACAGGTGAGGACTGTGATCAGGCGGGAAGGTGTCATGGTCTCCATACAGTACACGAGGTGTAACTGGCATTGAATTCCGGTGGTCGAGTCACGGTTCCATCAACTTCGATCTGAGCAGTTTTCCCGCCACGCTTTCAAGCGCTACTGGATCTATTGTCTCAACTGCAATGCCAGTAAGTTAAGGGGTTCGGGCGGACTAACGATGGTATCAAGATGAAGGATGAATCTTGGCACCCCATTCCTGACCACGGCCCGCAATCAGCCACTCGATCATCTCGCCACCTTCGCGACGAGCCTCAATGCTACGTTGGTGACGCAAGCCCTTGAGGCTACGGGGACCGCTTCAGTTCGTCGCCGAAAGCTCCCCGCAGAACGGGCCGCATGGCTGATGCTTGGCATGGCGCTCTTGCGTGACCGGTCAATTCAGGCGGTGTGTAACCATTTGCATCTGATCCTCCCTGATCACACCGGAAAGACGACGATCAGTTCGGCGGGCTTGGTACAGGCACGCGACCGACTGGGAATCGCCCCCCTCAAACACCTGTTCGATGCTGTTGTCACTCGTCATGGTCGCGAGCAGCTTGACGCCAACCGTTGGCGGGGCCTGGCGGTACTCGGCATTGATGGCACGACTCTCCGGGTACCGGACAGTGACGAGAATCGCGCGCATTTCACTCTGCCTTCGAGTGGTGCACACCGCGAGAGTGCATATCCGCAACCGAGGGTCGTTGGTCTGATGGCGCTCGGGTCGCATTTCCTGCTGGATCTGAAGGTCGGCGCGTACACGGAGAGCGATTCCTCGCTCTCCAGCAGCTTCGATGAACATCTGCCTGACCACTGTGTGCTGATGGTCGACCGGGGGCTCTTGGATTACAGGCGGTTTTACCGCCATCAGCAGCGGGGCGAAGAGCGCCACTGGCTCGTACGAGCTAAAAGCAACTTGGTGTGGACGGTGTTGGAAATCCTGGGACCGAATGAGGTTATCGCTGAAGTTCCCTTTCGCAGACCTGCGCGCAGATCTGACCCTACGAGGCATTGCGCTCTCAGACGCCAGACCGAATTCGCCAAGAACTGTTCGCGCTGGCCGTGGTGTACAACTTGGTGCGTCTGGAAATGGCCCGGGTGGCCGGTCACTTGGAGGTCAGTCCTTTACGAATTTCGTACTGGATCAGTCTGCTGCTGATCCGGACGTTGTGGCTCAGCGCATAGGTGGTGGCAGCGGGTCGTCTTCCGCAGTATCTGGAGCAACTGACCAGTGACATCGCGTTGCTCGTACTTCCAGCAACACGACCTCGCTCGTACCCTCGAGCCGTCAAAATCAAGATGACCCGCTATCCAAAGAAAGTACGTGCCAGTGCCCCTCTCCCTTCTTAACTTACCGGCATTGCAGTTAAGGCAACATAACTGTTCCAGATGCTGCTGGTGACTGTAAGGCACATGTCGGAAGCGTTCGAGTTCATCGAGAGCGTGCTGGCGCATAGCCCGGATAACTGCACGAATATTCCAGATGTAGTAATTAAAAAATCGGCTGACTGCCGAGGGAGATTTGACAGTGGCCAATTGGGGGAGCGGTTGGCCTTGACCAGCCAGAAAGAGGTTCATCACGACCTCGAACGTCTCGCGGTGCTGCTTTCGCTGAAATGTTGACAAGATAGCCGAAAAAAGCTGTCCAGCACACTGCTTGCCTAAATCCATCTATGAATTCTGCACTGGAAAACCGTGCTGGACAGTATTTTGCTGATCTGACTGAAAACCGCAAGATCTCAGGTACTGAAGTCGGCTTGGCTCAACGGCCAGAGTGCTCCCGTGAAGGACCCATGATCTAAACCTTTAATGGTGCAGGTCGCCTCACAAATGGGCTGAGCAGGAAACAGCAGGTCGGTGATAATTGCCCGTCCACCCCCAGCAAATACTTCCAATGAGCTCGCGTCCAGGAAAAGATGCAGGTCATACGCCCCCAGCGGCGGCAACGGTGCGCGGTGTTCCCCTGCATAGCCGTCCAAGCCGGCCGTGACCACCGTCTTGGGACGGCGCACGACGACCTCTTCTGGCGTGACCTCCACGCTCACCTCGATGCCTGCCTCCGAGCGGAACTCCAGCCGCACGTGGAAGGATTCGGCTGCGGACCAGTTCAGGAGAAATTCATGTGCCTGATCAACTTGCAGGGATGTCACTCCCAGATGCAAGGGACGCAGCGTCTGCCTCAATATCTGCAATTCAGGTACCGGTCGCTGAACCAGTATCGGTCCGTCTGCGTCAACGCTGACGCCCACCTCACGGGGCAGGCTCATGGCCCCGCGCCATCCCTCAGTCGCAGTTGGGACATGATGGGCATACTGCCAGTTGCTCATCCAGCTGAGCCAGACCCGGCGCTCCGGAAGATCATGCCACGTGATCGCTGCGTAGAAGTCCTGGCCATGATCCACCCACCGGGAAGGCGTGCGGGTTGTGAAACGCTGACCATCAAAGTCCCCCAACCAGTACTGCACCCCTGAACCGCCATACGGCCCACCAGGATTCAGGTCCACTTTCAGCACCCAGTGCTCCTGCCCATCATCATCCAGTACCGGAAAGAGATCCGGCACCTCCCAGATGCCGCCTGTCTCACCTGTTGGGCCAAAAACGCTCAGCGACGTCCAGGTATGCAGATCTGCCGAACGCAACAGCTCCACTTCCCGCTCAATCGGATGAACCACCGTCATGATCCAGGCGGCCGACGGCGCATGCCAGAACACCTTCGGATCACGGAAGTCCTGCTTCCCCCGGTCCAGAACCGCATCTGGATGAAGCGTCCAGGTTTCCCCTCTATCCTGGCTACTTGCAAGGTATTGCGCTTGGTGGGTCTCGGTGTGCCCGGTATAGCAGGCCACTAAGAAAGGAGACGTGCCGTCACCTAATCCGCTGCTGTTCTTCCAGTCCACCACAGCGCTGCCGGAGAAGATCTGGTGTTCCCCTTCTGTCAGGGCAACACCCCGCTCTTGCCAATGCACCAGATCTGTACTGACGGCCTGCCCCCAGTGCATATGGGCGTGGGAACTGGAGTAAGGGTTGTACTGATAGAACAAGTGGTACTGCCCGCCGAAGTACACCAGCCCGTTCGGATCGTTGATCCAGTTGGCAGCCGGCGTGTAATGCACATGTGGACGATAAGGATCCTGACGGACGGCATTTCTGCTCATGACACTCAACCCTTCACGCCGGAACCGATCACAGAGGCAACGAACCAACGCTGGAAGATCAGGAAGACAATGATGACAGGCAGCGCCATCAGCACCGCAAAGGCAGACACATTACCCCAGTAAGATTGCTGACTGCCAAAGAACGCGGCCATTGCCACACTCAGTGGGCGGTATTCCACACCACGCGTCACCATGCTCGGCCATAGGTAACTGTTCCATACGTCCAGGAAACCCAGGATGGCAGTTGTGGCGATCACTGGCTTACTCAAGGGCAGCGCGATCTTCAAGAAGATGGTCGGCAGATGGGCACCGTCAATGCGCGCAGCCTCAATGAGTTCAGCGGGAATTTTCGAGAAGAACTGATAAAAGAGAAAGATCGAGAAGGCGCTGGCAATGAAGGGCACAATCTGCACCTGATAGCTGTCCAGCCAGCCGAGGCGGCTCATCATTAGGATGAGCGGAATGAGCAGGCCCTCCCCGGGGATGACGAAAACGGCAATGATCACTGCCAAGTAAAACTTGCGGTACGTTCCATGGCCCCAGGCGAGAGCGAAAGCAGCCGAAGAATTAACCAGCACACCCAGTCCCACCGTGCAGATCGTCACGAATAGCGTGTTGAAGAGGTACCGCATAAAAGGCTGGTACGGATCGGTAATGACCTCCTTGTAATTTTGGAGGGACAGAGCCGTCGGAATAAACGCCTTAGCGGTGCCCAAGATAGCGTTGATGGCAGCTTCATCCGGATTGAGGCTGATAGAAATCATCATCATGAGCGGCCCAAGTATCAGGAGGGTCAGAAGCACACCGAGAATCATTCGTACTAATTTCATGAGCCACCTACTCGTTTTTGACTAGGACGCGCTGGAAAATGGCCAGAGCACCAACGATGATCACGAAAATCACGGCCATCGCCGAGCCGTACCCAACTAACTGGCTGGAGTACCCCTGCTGAATCATGTACCGAACCAAGGTGTTGGTCGAGCCGATCGGCCCGCCCCGCGTCAGGATGTCCACCTGCGTGAATAGCTTGAACGCTCCAATGGTCGTGGTGATCAGGACCAGGATGTTGGTATTGCGAAGACCAGGGAAAGTGATGTACCAGAACTGCTGCCAGCCGTTGGCACCGTCAATACGGGCCGCCTCGTAGCGCTCGCTGGGAATGTCCTGAAGGCCGGCGAGGTAGAGCAGCATTTGAAAGGGGAAGGTAGCCCACGCAGAGAGCAGCACGATGGCCGGCATGGCCCACGCAGCGCTCCCCAGCCAATCCACATAAGTCGACGCACCGAAAGCTTTGATGAGGTTGTTGAACAGGCCGTCTGGGATGCGGTAAAAAGCAGACCAGATGACGATGACCACAGTCATGGGTGTCATCAGCGGCAGGATGGCCATGCTCCGGAAGAAAGACCGGAGTGGAAAGTTGGAATTGAGAAAAACCGCGACCAACAGAGAAATTCCACACTGAAACGGAACAACCAGCAGGGCAAAATACGCGGTGTTTCTGAAAGCTTGCCAGAACTCCGGATCGGTCAGAATCTGGACGTAATTCTGAAAGCCCACCAGCCCTGTAGGCACCGGATTGGGAATCAGACGCTGGTCAGTGAACGACAGATAGATGGCCATTACGAAGGGCACGATCAGAAAGCCCACCAGCAGCACGGTGGCGGGCAGCAGTAGCAGCAACTCTTCGCTCAGGGATTGACGTTTATCTTTGGATTTGCCCTTGGACTTGGCCACGAGCACTTGGGGAGACTGGCTTTGCACGGTCGCTCCTTCACTAAAACAGCAAAAAGAGAGGGCCAATACGCCCCCTCTGGCTCAAATTATTTGCCGAACGGTGGGTAGCCCTTGTTTGCAGCAATGTCTTTGTCAATGGCTGCCGCTGCTTTGTCGAGTTCTGACTTAACATTTGCGCCGTTTAAGATGTTCAGCACGGCGTCCCCGAAGGACTTGGAGATCACCGGGTAGGCTGGATACACCGGGCGCACCACAGCGATGGTGGCAGCCTGTTCGGCCATCAATTCACCCTCGCCACCCTTGCCGTACACCTTGCTTAGGGGCGTGGCAGACTTGCGGGCAGGAATATAGCCGGTGATGTCCGCGTACTGCGCCACCTGGCGCGTGGACATGGCGAAGTTAATGAAAGTGCCAGCGTCCGCCTTATTCGAAGAACTGGCGGGAATGGCCCAGCTCCAGCCGCCGTTAGGCGAGACTTGCTTATTCCCGCAGAACTTCGGCGCGGGAATAAGCACCAGATCGTCCTTGAGGCCAGCTTTGTGATCGCGCCACATCCAGTTGCCGACCCACGCGAGGGCAGCCGTTTTATCGCCGTAAAAACGGTTGTCACCGCCACTCTGTGGCACGATCCATTTCTTGTTCTTCCAATCCTGCAAGGTGGTAAGTATCTTGACCGACGCCGGGGAGTTCAGGGTGCCAGTAGCCTGCCAGGTCTTGCGGTTGATCAGGTCAGCGCCGCAGGATTGCAGCAAAGGAGCAAAGCCGAAACTGAGCCACTCGCCACTGTAGTTCAGCTTGAGATCCAGGGGCCATGTGACGCCCTTGACCTTGCTGAGTTTACTCAGGGCATCTTGGAATTCAGTCAAGGTCCATGCATCGTTGACGTTCTTCGGAATGCGGACGCCAGCAGCTTTGAGGTACTTTTTATTGCCCCAGAGCAGCACAGTGGAGTCGTAAGGACTGACGGAGTACATCTTGCCGTCCGGGCTGTACGTACCCTGAGCGCGGATGGCAGGAAGCAAATCACTCAACATGGCCTTGTCGAGGTAGGAATTGAGAGGGGTGAGCTGGCCAGACCAGACGTAGTTGGCCATGTTGGGGCCGTCGAGCATGATGACGTCGGGAAGTTTCTTGCTGAGAAAGCCGGCCTTGAGAGCGTCGTTGATGTTGGGGATCGGGGTGACCTTGGCGGTAATGCCTTTGCTGGCGTTTGCGGCGTTGAAGGCCTTTTCGAGCTGGAGGAAATAGGGGCGCTCGGAGGTTCCGTCGATGACCCAGACGGTGATGTCTTTAGCCTGTGCAAGAGAAAGGGCGAGGGTGGCGGCGAGAGCGGCAGTGAGGGTCAGGGTACGGCGCATAGAGTCCTCCAGGACAGAGTGATGGTGAATTCAGATGAGATAACGTTATCTTGGGGCGATAAAAAATTAGGGAGCCATAGTGGGAACCTCCTGCGGGGGTGCTGTTGAAGAACGCACAATGAGTTGCGCCGAGAGTCGATGAACACGGGAACCAGCGGGAAGTTCCGCTGAGTCGTCAAGGGTCTGGATAAGGAGCTGTCCGGCCTGATAGCCCATGTTGTATGCAGGCTGTACGATGACCGTGAGTGGTGGTTCCATCAGTCTTGTCCAGCGAGCGTCATCCATTCCGATGAGGGAGACGTCGTTGGGGAGCCGAAGCCCGAGAAGTCGGATCGCCTGAACAGCGCCGGCCAGCATCTCGTTGGTGGTGACGATCAGGGCGGTCGGGGGCGTGTCTTGCGTGAGTAAAAAAGTGGTGGCGCGCATGCCGCCAGCTTCAGAGAACACGTCAGAGACGAGTCGCCCTGGATTGATGGGTAAGCCGTGAGCAGCCAGACTCTCCAGAAAACCGGCATGCCGTTCGACTTCCGTACTCACTGGTGCATCACCGTAGATCAGCCCGATGTCGCTGTGGCCGAGCTGGACGAGATGATCGACCGCCTGGGCAATGGCGTTGCGGTTGTCGAGAAGCACTGCGTATCGGCTGAAATCACCGAGCGTGCGGTCAACTTCAACGATGGGCATTTGACGGGATAGGGATTCTAGGTACGGATCACTGTCTGAGGACGGTATGACAATTAGCCCGTCGACGTGGTAGCCCTCAAAGATCTGAGCGTACATAATCTCTCGCTCAAGAGAACTCCCATGACCAGTAATGACGGCGTAGCCTCGTTCAAGAGCAGCGTCCTGAATTCCCTGAGCAAGAATGTTATGGAATGTGGCTGTGTTACCGGCGGAGAGGTACCCGATGATATTCGTTCGTTGTTCGCGAAGACTTTTAGCGAGACGGTTAGGCCGGTAGCCCAGTATGGTTACGGACTGATCAACCCTGGCCTTGAGTTCAGGGGCAACGTTGGGCACGCCCCGGAGCACACGGCTCACTGTCGGAACCGAAACTCCAGCGTGGTGCGCAACGTCAGACAACTTAATAGTCCTAGACATCTTCACCTCAGATAACGTTATCTCGTTTGAATGAAGTGTTGCATGGAGGCTAGTCGCTGTCAAGTAACTTGTTGGTTCCTGCGAAGGCGTTCGCCTTTCAGCGCCAGCCTGATGGTTTCGATGGTCTGCTGTTGCAGATCGCGGGTGCCCTCGCCCAGCAGGTTCAGCGGGTGCTTGGGGTCGCCAGTGTACCCGCGAACTCACTCGCAACCCGGAAGTGCAGGCTCGAAACTCTGCTGACCTACTCAGCGTCTCGTTTTCTTCACACGCGACGGTTGTGTTGCCTCAATCGGGTGGGGGTAGGCTGAATGTCCGTGACTGACGCCAAGCCATACCGCCACCGTTTTCGCATGATCATCATCCAGCACGCCGTCTGGCTCTATCACCGCTTTCCTTTGAGTGACTGGGACGTTCAGGAATTGCTCCACCAGCGCGGTATCCAGGTCAGTATCGTCGTGAACGGACGCCCTTGAGGACGCCACTCCTCCACGAAACCCTCCGCGAATGGTGCATAAAATTCGGATCTCTCTTTGCCGAAGACCTGCGCCATCCGGAACCCCGTCGGGGTTCTCGATGGTACCTCGACGAGGTCTGTACGAGCGTCGATGGCGCTTCGACACTGGCTCTTCTTGGGCAGAACGGACGCGCCTGGGCACGCCTGCCCGCTGGAGGGCCGTGGACGAGTACGGTTTCGTGCTCGACATCTTTCCTCCAGCGTCACCGTAATACCGAGGCCGCGAAGACGTTCCTGGCCCGACTCTTGGGTGAATACGATGTCCCAGAGGTCATCCATACCGACCAGCTCAGGAGTTCCGGAGCCGCGATTCGAGAGATCCCCGGCCTCGCTGACGTCGACCACCAGCAGATGATCTCCACGGCACGTTGCAACAACGTCATTGAGCAGCGGGCAGGCCCCAAACGGGTGTATCGTCATGAACGGACACCCGTGTGGGGCCATTCCTCCCGTTCTGCCCAAGACAAGAACACCGATCCACACGGCGACAAGAGCGATCCCAGCAAGGATTCAAAAGGCAAAAACGCACTCAAGAATTCCTGAGTTTACATGCTCGAATCAGCAGGCAAGCGTCGTCATCGGCGCTGTTCTGCCCAAGACGCCAATCTTCACCATTATTCCCGCACTCGCGTCACCGCCGCCACCCGAAGAAGCGGGCAGGCGTCCTCATGGGCGTCCGTTCTGCCCAAGAAACAACCAAAATAAAGCGTTCCAGACGTGGTCAACTGTCGCGGCAGGGGTGATCTGAACTTCAGATCGCCACTTCAGATCGCCCCTGCCCTCAGCCTGCCGTGCCGCCAGTTAAGGCAACACAACCGTCGATCTCACCCACGTCAAGTTGTCTTCCCATATCAGCGATGCTGGTGGACGATCTCCATCACGGTGTTTTTGCCCAAACTCAGATCACGCGCGATCTGGCGGCTGCGAGCCGCCTGCGGTCTGCAAGTTGAACACTCCGGCCGCACATCAGTCCGCAGTCCTGGACTGATGGAACTGCGATTGTAGGACATCGGCCAGCCACCGCTCGTACCGCTGGGGTGTCCAGCCCCACTCGCCAACCAGTTCCTGGTACACCTCGGCGCGCGTCAGGGCCAGGAAGCTGGCGGCGGCCTCTTCCGGATCAAGTCCGAACTCCTGTGCCCAGCGCCGCATGGTCTGGCCCAGAGCGGCGCGTCTGCCGCTCATGGCCTCTTGAAGTTCAGCAGCCGCTTCCAGATCCACAGCCGCCGCCGTGGTGTAGACCCGGATCATCTGTCCGCCAGTTTCCCACTGTCGCCGGGTGGCGTGTGCAGCCAACTCAAGGCGTTGTGCGAGGTCAGGTTTGGTGCTGGCCTGTGTGTACAATGCACGTTGCTCAGAGTCCTGATGCCAGTTCTCCCGAATGGCTTGAAGCAATCCCCGTTTGCTGGTAAAGGCGCTGTACACGGTACTCACCGCCACCCCAGCCTGGGTAGCAATGGACTCCATGGTGGCGTTGCCATAGCCATCCTGAAGAAACCGCTCGGTAGCGGCCTGCACGATTAATTGTCGGGTCTGGAGGGCTTGGCGCTGTCGGTGGGTCAGCTGAGGAACCGCCTTGATTTCGGACATTGAGAGGAGTATAACATGGTTAAGTGTAGTTAAGCTCTATCGAAGGAGGTTTAGCATGTCGGGCAACGCGCATGAAGAAGTGGTTCGTCAGATAATCGAGCGAGCGTTTAACGGGGGAGACCTGAGCGCTGTCGATGAATTGCTCCAGCCAGAGGCCGTTGATCATCAGGAAGCGCCGGGAGCAAACTTTCCCACACACCTGAAACAGGTCATTTCAATGCTGCGAACCGCCTTCCCCGATCTCCATTTCGAGATTCAGCATTTGATGTCCAGCGGAGATGTCGTGGCGATGAATTCGGTCATGACGGGTACGCATCTGGGGCCTTTCCGTGACCTGCCGCCCAGCGGACGGCAGATCCAGGTGCGGCACATGCATTTTGTCCGGGTGGTGGACGGCAGGGGCGACGATCTGTGGCATCTGTGGGACATGCCCGGACTGCTGAGACAACTTGCGCCTGCGCGGAGTGCCGAGCCTGCTGCTTGATCTATGGCGCACATCTTTCTGACCTGCAACACGGGTCTTTCCCAAAACTTGAAGCGAACAAACTTCACAGACAGAAAGGAAACAAGTTCCCCTTCCAGAGGATGGAGATGACATCCTACTTAAGCATGTGTCCCGGCTGGGCTGGGGACACATCGGTCTAACGAGGGATTATTCCTGGCAGACGCAAGAAGTTCCTGCTCCTGGGCTGTTCAGGCCCTTGCGGAAGCCAGCAGATTGAACTCGTGCTGAACGTCTTTTAGCCCTTAGCGTAGCAGGGCGCACGAATCTTGAAGTGACCCGATTCACGGCAAAGCACTCTGCGATACATTTTAGCTGAATTTAGCTTTGAACGGTCTTGAATTGCATCCTGATCTTTGCTGCTTTCAGGACAATCTTAAGATTTAAACTCAACTGAAACTTTTCGGCATCAGCCGCATTTCTACGTCCATCTCCAGCACTTTGGCCATGCGGCGCAAAGTTTCCATACTTTTCGCGTGGTCATCGAGACCGAGCCGGTGTGACACCACCGGTAGTGTCACACTGAGTGGCGGGGCCACCTGAGTGCCACTCATCCGCCGCAGTCTTAGTGCTCGCCGTAGCTCCCCACGACCGGATCAGGAGCAGAGGCGAGCACTGCGTACTGGAGTTCCAGCACCGGCGTGTTCGGCGCGGCGGCCTCAACAGCTTGGGCCATCAGGAGATCCAGATCGCGCATCACTTTGAGATCAAAACCGAGTTCCTCCTGACCCAGCACCTTTTGCAGCAGGTCTACTGCTCGGCCACTCGTGCCACAAGGGTTCAAGTTGGCGTGCGGAAACGGCGACGTTCCTGAGTGGCCGTCGTAGGAGCGTCAGCTTTCTTGACCGCGTACATCCGCTCATCTGCCAGCCCCAACACCGCCCGGACATTCTCACACTCATGCCGCCACGCAATCCCAATTGCTGCACTCACGTCGTCGACAAAAGGAATTTGCAGACGGTTCATCGCCCAGGCTGAGAACGCTTCCGGCGACAGCAGCGTGTGACGCACCAAGACGACGAACTCATCGCCTCCCAGGCGGTAGACCTGAGCGCGTTCATGCGTCACGCGCGAGAGCCAGACTCCATAGCCCCGCAGGAGCGAGTCGCCCATGTTCGGAGCGGCACCTCAAGGGTCTGTGCCACCGTACGGCGAGGATTGGGTGAGTCAGCAGATGCGCTTACAGGCGACCCACTGCTGATAAGGAAAATCCTGCCTGCCCCGTGATCCGGTGGTCTTCGTCGAGCAAGAGGGTACGGTGCGCCTCGGGCAAGTACGGAAACTCGGCATTCTCGACCTGCTGGGCCAGTACTTGCGGTGGAACAGCGTGCAGGCGACCTGGATTGCGCCCGAATACAGCACTCACGGGCGGCTGAAAGACCACCAGGCTCGTGAGTGCGCCGTAGTCGAAGCCCAATCCTAGGGGCACTCTCCGAAAGTCACGCCGGGTGTTCGTTGCGTCCCAGACGACCTTTCCTTTGCGCCGCAGTACGCTTCGCAACCGCTCCTTGGCCTCCTGAAGCACGTGTCCGTTGAGTGATTGATCGGCCCGCTTTCCAGCCAGCTCGGCTCTCAGGGCGTCGAGCGAGACCACCGCATGATCGGGCAGCTGTTCGGCGATCCAGCTGCTTTTCCCCGATCCGCTCGGCCCACAGGTCACCACCAGTTCCGGAAACCCGGCGCGGGCAGGGTAGGATCGGGCGACTGCTTCCTGAGGCGTCTGGATCAGCCCAGCCTCGAAATCGAGGATGCCTTGCTGGAGCGTGAGGTCGGTCAGTTCAGAAGAGCCATCATTCAAATCGCCCTGAATCAGGGCCAGCCAGCCGCTGTACGGGTCTTCTCCGCTCCAGAGACCATACTCCTCGGCCTGAAGGCGGAACAGTTCCAGGTCTTCAAGGCGGGAATCCTGATCAGCGCTGATGCGTCCACGGAGATCGGCCTGCTCGAGCAGATACAGCAGCCGCAGATCAACCTGCCGGGCCAGTCGGCGGTAAGCAGCCAACGTTCCGGCCTCGTAGGTGCGGCCCAGGTTGTGGTGGTGACCGACCAGAGCCATGATGCCCTGCTGTATTCCGGCCGGCAGCTCCAACTCTGGCAAGCGGTAAGCCAGATAAGAGCGGCCCCGGTCAGCGTGGCGCGGCGAGATGATGCGTGTCTGCCCGTTCAGGTCTTCTGAACGTCTGGTGGTCAACGGCTTTCCGATGTCGTGCAGCAGGGCCGCCAGAATCAGTGTCAGGCGCGTGTCCGAGTCCAGTCCTGCCGTTTCAGCGACCCGGTAAGCCTCTTGCAGCACCTGGCTGGTATGCGCGGCCACGCTTCCCTCGGCGTGCCAGAGCGGTTCCTGCTCAGTTCCCGCCAGCTGGTCGAGTAAGGGCAGCACGTCGCCCAGGGCCGCCTGAAAGACGGCCAGATCAGGTGAAGCTCCGCGCCGGAGGCTTTCCAGTAGCGGTCTCATGGTTCTTTCCTCAATCTGTTGGGCGTGACCGCCTGATGCATCCAGTGTTCGTCCGTCTGAACATGGCCCGCGCGCACGTATTTGGCGAGGTGATCCTGAAAGGCGGCGTAAGCAAAGCCCCGCACCGTGCGAACCACGTAGCCTTCCATCACCTCCGGATCTACTGGCAGGGCACGGATCAGCCGTTCGTCCCAGAATCCCCGGTAGAGCTGGCGAGGGGTAGGCACACCGAGACGTTCGGCCCAGGCGAGGGTCTCATCCCAATTCAGGCTCGTGTTGGTTTCATCCCAGATGCTGAAAAGGTAGAAGTGGCTGTCCAGCTCGTGGTAACCAAGCGAGTGCCGGGCGTAAAGGTTTTCGCCGCACACCCGCCACCCATCGGGAATCAGGTAACCGACTCGGCTCTGAAGTCCCTTCACCCAGTCGCGCGACGGGTGCGGCCTGGGGTCGAGCGAACGGGCATGCAGACCACGGCGGTAGAGGGTGGTGTTCTCGCCGTCGAGCTTCTCGGTCACCACGACCTCCTGACCGACGAAGGCGTGGGTATTTGGCAATGAATCGTCGTCAGTGCCCACGCCTGACGACCAGGGCAGGTGAGGTGTGCGAGGGTATTTGCGCCGGGCGTCCATACGTATCGGCCACAGGTTAGCGGCTTGAGACGTGGCAACACAGCGCCATTTGAACAGGCCGGGGTAAGCTGAAGTACTTATGGCCGGCAGATGCTTCCCCGCTTTACGCTGTGATCTGGCAAGCTGTTTGCACGCTACCTGGAACGTCTTCTGCAATGCTCTTCGTTGTCAGAGGTATTTGCTGGACGTGGCCTGACGCTGGAGCAGTTCAGAAACTTTGAGCTTGGTCTCGGCGAAGACCGAGTGTCCGTTGAGGCCATCTTGAGATTGCTTCTTCTATCGGCGAGCTATAGGTGCTAGAGGCGCTCCAGCGCAATGTGGAGCTCTATGCTGGAATCCATGTCCGTAACTTCTCCTCCACATGTAGCATCTGGACGCTGGTCGGCGCTCGCCGGGCTGGCCACCGGTTTGTTCTTCACCATGGCACCGTGGTTCTCAGCGGCGGCACTGTTGCCGCAGTTGCGTGAGCTGTGGACACTGACTGATGTGGCTTCGGCATGGTTGACCTTGGCCGTCCAACTGGGATTCGTGCTGGGTGCCGTGCTCAGCGCTGCCTTCAACCTCGCTGACCGGGTGACGCCTCAACGATTGATTCTGGTGGGTGGCCTCCTCGCCGCCGCGAGTAATTTAGGCCTGCTGTTTGCCAGCGGTCTCGGCTCTGCCACGCTGCTGCGCGCGTTGACTGGGGCCGCATTGGCACTGGTCTACCCTTCGGCGCTGAAAGCCATGTCGGCCTGGTTTGTCACTGGGCGTGGGGTCGCGCTCGGCGTGATGGTCGGAGGACTGACACTCGGCTCGGCCTTGCCTCATTTGATCAACGGCTTCGGCGGTGCCAATTGGCGCGTGGTCATCGTGGCTACCAGTGTGCTGGCAGCGCTCGGCGGATTGATTGCCGTGCGGGTGGGAGAGGGGCCTTACCGGTTTCCGGCAGCTGTTTTCCAGCCGTCTCAGGCTTGGAAGATGCTCAGCGGGCGGGGCATGCGGCTGGCCACTTTGGGCTACCTGGGCCACATGTGGGAGTTGTATGCCATGTGGGCCTGGTTCGCCGCTTTCTTCAGTCAGGTGCTTGCAGGCCCCGCTGATTCTGAGCACCGTGAAGCGGCGTTTGCCACCTTCGCCGTGATCGGTATTGGCGCGCTCGGCTGCGTTCTGGGCGGTGTTCTCGGTGATCGGTGGGGCCGGACTCGCCTCGTGATTCTGGCGTTGGCATGCTCGGGTGGTTGTGCATTGGTTCTCTCCGGGCTGCTGTTGCTGGGCGCTTCACCGATGGTTCTGCTGGCCGTGAGTCTCATCTGGGGGTTCTGGATCATTGCGGATTCCGCTCAGTTCTCGGCTATCACCAGCGAGATCAGCGATTCTGCCTACGTCGGAACGGCCCTGACCGCGCAGTTGGGACTGGGCTATACCTTGACAGCCGTGAGTATCGCGCTGGTGCCCATCTTGGTGCGTGCGAGCGGTTGGCCAGCGACGTTTGTGTTGCTGGCCCTGGGACCGGTGGTGGGTATTTTCGCTCTTCGTCTGTTGTCCAGGCTGCCTGAGGCCACTCGAATCGCCGGTGGACGTGGCTGAACGTTTTTCCCCTCAGCGAGCGTAAGGATTCCTCCATCAGCGCGGGATTATTCCTGGTCACGAAGGTTGCGCTGCCTTGATCAGGGGGACAGACTGTGCCGACGATGATCTGGCCAGCCGTGTGTGAATCTCTGCGACTGAGGGGTGCTGCTAATCCCATGGCGTACTAATCAGCGTCAGGATGCTCAGGCAGTATCTGGTGTGGAAGCGGTAGTGCCTCTCGGGCAGAAGGGGTGGCTTGCACCTGGGGCCCACGGCGTGCCGGAACGCCGAATCTTGATAATGCAGTGTAGGCTGCTGGTCAAGAGGATCAGGCGGGCCTGCGATATTCCGGCAAGCCCATTTTGTCGTCGTGGAATCGATCAGAATTGATGCGGCTAGCCAGTCCCGGTCGTCAAAGATGATGCGTCAGCGACGCTGGCGCTCAAGCCGATGTTGCTCGGCCTCGGCTTGGCTTCACAGTCGGTATGGTCTACTGATGGTTCTGGCAGGCTAACCGGTATGGTGGTGGTCAGTGACTGACCGTAAGCCCTACCGACACCGTTTCCCGATCAGCATCATCCAGCATGCAGTTTGGCTGTACCATCGCTTCCCGCTGAGTTACCGAGATGTACAGGAACTGCTTCAGGAGCGTGGTATTGAGGTTCGCCACGACACGCTTGGCGAGTGGAACATCAAATTCTCGCCGCTCATCGCTGAAGATCTGCGCCACCGGGACGAAGTCTGTACCACGGTCGGCGGTGTCCGTCACTGGCTCTTCTTGGGCAGAACGGACGCGCCTGGGCACGCCTGCCCGCTGGAGAGCCGTGGACGAGCACGGGGGCGTGCTCGACGTCTTGCTACAGCGCCACCGAGATACCGAAGCGGCAAGAACGTTCATGACTCGCCTGCTCGACGAATATCACGTCTCAGAGACGATCTGTACCGACAAACTGGCCAGTTATGGGGCCGCGATCCGAGAACTTCCAGCCCTTCAGGAGGTCGATTATCAGCAAGTGATTTCGACCGCCCGCTGCAATAATCTCATCGAGCAGCAGGCAAGCGTCGTCATCGGCGCTGCTCTGCCCAAGACAATCACACCGTGCCACACGACAACAAGAGCGGAGTCAGCTTAGTTCTAGAACACTCGAACGGATCCAAGAATTCCTGAATCTTCACGCCCGAGTCACCAACCTTCACCGCCATGTCAGAACTACGGTTCCCGCCCACATCAGAAGAAGCAACCAACACCGGGCATTTCAGATGTGGGGTGAGGTTGGCGCAGGGATAGCCTGAACTTCAGGCTATCCCTGCTGTTCGTCTGCCAGCAACACGACTAACCTGACAGAACCCCGCCAAGTCATTTCCTCTGCGCGCTGCAACAATTTGATTGAACAATCGCATCGCCCGACCCGGGAACAGGAGCGAGGTCAGCTGGGCTTCAAGAAACCGCGACGAACGCAGGAATTTCTGGCCCTGCATGCCCGCGTTTCGAACCTTCACCAGCACACCCGAACCACTGTCACCGCGCACAATCGAAGAACGCATCAGACGAAGGCCCACCTAGCTTGGCACCATGCCGTTAATGCGGTGGTCTGAATGTCAGACCGCCGCAGGGTAGATTCGGCTCGCTCGCGATTAAGTCGCTCCGACTTACAATTGATATTGGCCGAAAACACGCGCTTTAAGGCGGTTTTCTGACGCTCATCGAGGCGCTGTTGGCGTAAGGGCAATGGCGGATGCGTTCATGCTGCTGCGCCCTCAGAATGGACTTCTGGGCAATGACGTTACTGCCCCGCTTGGAGCCACATGATTGATCTCAACAAACTCCCCGCCGTCGACCACGACAGCTTCGGTGAGCTGATGCTCGACCTCGGCGATCGCCAGTCGGTGATGCTGTGGGGGCCGCCAGGCCTGGGCAAGACCGAAGCGGCCACCCGTTTCGCTCAGGACTACGGTTATCACTTCTTCAATCTGGTCGCGCCGATGATGGACGCCACCGACCTGCTGGTGCCCAGATTCATGCCCGGCACCAACACGACGGTGCGCTGCCCACCGCACGAACTGGTTCACCATCCACTGCCCGGCGAGGCGCAGCAGCCCAGCTTCGTGCTGCTCGATGAACTCAACGCCGCTGAGGTCAGCACCATCAAGGCACTGTTCTCATTGATCAACGAGCGCCGACTCGGCAACGTGGTGCTGCCCGAGCATTCCATTGTGGTATGTATCGGCAATCCGCCCGAAACCAACTCGGGAGCCAGACCACTGCTTGCGCCGATCATGAACCGGCTGCTGCACGTGCAGTTCCGGTTGAAGAACACCCACAGTTGGCTGACCTGGTTCGCCGAGCGTCAGGCGCGCGATCGGTTGGAGCCGCTGATCGCCCGTTACATCCAGGAGAGCGGCCTGACTAAACTCGTCGGGCGGCCCGGCGATGACGGCGAGATCAGCACCTCGCCCCGTGCCTGGACGATGCTGGCCCGCGCCCTGTCGGCACAGAGTCTCGGCTGGCCCGCCGCGCTGGAACAGGTGGCCCTCGGTGACGCCGCCGGTTTAAGACATGCCAGCGACACCCTGCGAACCATCGCCAGCGGAGCCGTATCAGAGAATGACGCCGTGCTGCTGGCCAACTGGTGGATGACGCAAGCCCGCAGCATCCGGCTGGAACCAATCTTGCGCGGCGAGTTGCCCGCTCCCTTTGACGCTGCTGACCGCCTGACGTTGTTGACGGTACTCAGTCAACTGCGGGTCAAGCTGGTGAGCGAGTTGCCTGCTCTGGAAACCCAGCTCAATGCGGGCAGCCGCCTGCTGGCTGAGCAGGCCGTGCGCGTGCTGCGGCAGACTGAACTGCGGGCACCGGAGGCCCTGCAAGCCTTCTTGGTCGGTAAGGAGCACGAAGCGCTGCTGCCCGGCTGGTTCCTGGACGATCTGCTTCAGACCACCGCCAACAGCGGAAACTGAGGCCCGTATGACCCTGCCGAAATTTAACTTGCCCAGGCTCAACATTCGCCAGCGCCCGGACGGAGCCACCGCGCTGGGCGACGGCCAATTTCAGGCCATCATCCAGCTTCTGAGCAGTCAGTGGCCGCATCAGCGCAACGCCACACGCCGCTTTGGTCAGCAAACACTCAAACAACTCAAAGCCTCAGACCGCGAACTCATCGACCTCTTGCCCATCAGCGGCCCCATCCTCGTCTCGCCTTGCGGGTGGAGTGTGGTTCCCGCCTCTAGTGAAAATGTACTGCCGAGAGTGGCGGGTTTAGACATCACCGAGTTGGCCGCTTGGAGTCACTGGATGCGGGAGGCTCATCTGGCAGCAGTGCGCCGTAACCCGGCGTTGATCGCGCAGGCCAGCGACCTCTTGCTGACGAAACTGGAGGCGCAAGGCTTCCAGACGCAGGAACAGGCCTTAAAAGCAGGGCGGCTGACAGAGCCGTTGCGACTGGTATCGGCGGCGCTCAGCCTCAGCGTGTACGCCAGTTTTCCAGGCAAAGCAGCCATTCAGCCGTTGCCGCCCGCACGTCTCAAGCTGACTGACAACCTCAAGCGGCTTGAAGCAGGTGAAGTGACTTGGCAAGAAGTGGAGCCTTGGGGGCCAGCGTTGTGGCCGTTTGCCTGGCATCCCGTTTTGACTCAGCTTGGCCGCGACGAGGACGCCAACCAGTTGCGAGCACTGCACAGTCTCGGCGGCGCGGTGTGGCATCACCCAGACATGAAAGCGCTGATGGAGAAGGCCGCACAGTTCCAACAGCAGCAGACTCTGGAGCTGCTCAAGTACCGTGCCGAACAGCGCTTACAAGACACTCAACTCACCGCTGGCCTGCTGGGAGCGGCAAACGATACGATCATCACCAAGTCCAACTCCCGCGCCAATGCCCTGCAACTCAGTCTTCAAGAAACCGCCGCTGCCATTCAGGCCGCCGTGCTGGGCCACGAGCATCCTAAAAAGACATCGGTGGAATCCAGCGTTCAGAAATGGCTCTCGGCCTGGGGCCAGCTGGATACGCTGCTGCCCGAGCTGCGCCACCTGCGCTCCATGCTGCGCCTCGACCTTGATCCCCGCACGGCTGAGCGGCTGCACGTCCGGCTGGCGGCGTATGATCCCCGGCCCCGTTCAGGTCGGCCCTGGGGTGAGATTGTGGTCAATGTCATGAACGCTGAGCGCGGCCAGGGCAGCGACCTCGCCCGCGTGCTGTGCCGATTGGTGGTGTCGGCGGCGCTGCGGCAGCCCGAACGTGGGCAACGTCGCCACGCCGTGCTGTGGTCGGCGGCCTGCGCCATGATCAACGAAGCCTGGTTTGACGAACTCGGCTTGCCACCGCTCAGCTCACAGCTTGACCCTCAACCCAACCGTGACACTGAACTGGAGCGCTTGGGCAGCGCGGAAGCCATCTACGCCGAACTCCTGAGGCGGCAAGGGCGGGAACGTTCGCTGAGCGGCTCACGCGGCGCAGGGCTAAGCGACTTTATTGCCGATGACGAGAATGCTTCGGCGCTGAGTGAAGCCGAAGAAGGTGCACTGCGAAAAGCCATTGGGCGCGGCTTGGAGGAGGCCGTCTTTTTACGGAGCGCTGGGGAAGGTCACGGCGGACTGGTGCGCGAACTGCGGGCGGTGGCCGCCGACCCGGTGGCCTGGCGACCCAAACTGTTGGAATGGGCTTCACCGCATTACCCCAGACCTCAGCGCAAGGCACGCTGGGACCGGCTGTCTCGGCGCACGCCCTCTGATAGCCAGATGGCGCTGCCGAGCTTCCGTGGTGAGGAGCGCAGCGGCGTGCAACTGGTGGTGATTGCCGACACTTCAGCCAGCATGGACGACGAGACGCTTGAGGAAGGGCTGGGGGCCATCGTGCAAACCTGCGCTGTGCTGGAAATTGGGGCGCTGCGGCTCATTTCCTGTGACACGCAGGCCACCGACCACGGAGTGATGAGTCCTTGGCTTCTGAGGCAAGCAGTCAAACTCAGCGGCGGGGGCGGTACTGAATTGCAAGACGGTGTAGAACTGCTCAATTCGCTTTCAAGGCCATCTTCAGATCTGCGTTTCCCGTCCGTGCCGCTCTCGACGCCGCTGCTGATTCTGACCGATGGCCTATTCTGGAAGAAAGTAGAGATCAAGTCTGGCCGTCCACACGCCTGGCTGCTGCCCAGGAACGCCCGTCTGCCTTTTCATACCACTGCGCCGGTGTTCACGATCCGCAAACGGTAGTGGAGAGTCAGGCAAGGCCGTGGGCGAGTCATGGGGTTGAATCCGCCGAAGGTGATCTCGAAAGCTGAGGAGAAAAACAGCACCCCACGCACAGTGCCGCGTACTTGGTTCCAGCAGAGCGGTAGCTGGAGATAACGGCAGCCAAAGAATTCAGTGCGTCTACAGTCGGCGGCGGTGGCGCTGATTTCTCACGTGGGAACTTCACCTCAAATGTCGTCTGCAGTCCATGAAACATCGAAGGAGTACGCCAAGTACTTTGATTGGTAGTCTAGAACTTATCCGGAAATTCTGCGAAGGAGCAGGAGGACGCAGGCAAGCTGAACAAAGCTCAGGAAGTGCTCGGCAAGACGTTCATATCGGGTCACGATTCGTCTAAAATTCTGAAGCCAAGCAATGGTTCGCTCCACTTTCCAACGTTTTCGATATCGCCGCAGTGGGCGACCATCTTGGGTTTGACGACGGTTGCGCCGGTTCGGCGCAATCATCTCAATGCCACGGTGTGCCATCTCGCTGTCTAAGCCGTCACTGTCATAGGCCTTATCGCCAATAAGCCGTTCCGGGTAATCCCAACCGAACATGCTGTCCAGTGTGTTCTGGACGAGCGTGACTTCACTCGGACTGGCGCTGGTGGTGAAGACGCTGATGGGCAGGCCACTGGCCTCGACCATCAGCATGACTTTGGTTCCTTTGCCTTTCTTGGTCTTCCCGACATCAAAGCCCCCTTTTTGGCGGCACTGAAAGTGCCGTCAATAAAGCTTTCGCGGAGATCGAGCAAGCCTTGATCATCAAGCTGTTCATACAGGGCCTCAAGCAGCGCCGGAAAGATAGTTCTGTTGTTCCATTCCTGAAAACGCTCAAAGCAAGTGGACTTCGGCGGGTACGTCGTGGGCAGCTGATTCCATTGGGCACCCGTATGGAGCACCCAGAGGATGCCTTCGAACACTTCGCGGTCTGGTCTTCTGGGTCGTCCACGCAGCGTCTTCTTCTCCGGGGGTGGAATGAGTGGGCCGAGGACGGCCCACTGTTCGTCCGTCAATCGCATCCCGCAAGTATTTCAAGCCTTCACGAACCAAACTGGAATTTCCGGATCACTTCTAGCCTGCGACTTTCGCAAGAGCTCTAATGATGAATTCGCGGATCTGCTGTAAAGGTTTGAGATTTAAAGACCTGTATCAGCTGATATATCTTCGTTTCAGCGAAAATATTCCCTGAAATACATAAACTAGCCGAAAACTCGTCCAATCACCTGTGTTGACAATGCTATGAACAGTGGCGTTCTTTCGAGTCTAGCGGCCTGAGAATCCAGAGGAGCGGGGATGGATCAAGCAGTCGTTGATCTTGTCGACCACGCCTGCTTTGGCTGCCTTGCCTGTATCTCGCTGCACATAGATTCTTGAAACTTTCACTTGACGAACATAATGTATACCTTTATTCTGTCAAGTATGAAAATGCAGATAGGGATTCTAGAGAGCAGTCGGAAGGATGATATTAGGGATCTGTTCGGCACCCACTATCCACAGATCACCTGCCGAGTAATCAATTCACACTTGACAATCGGCGAGATGGATGCTGTTCTCGCGGGCGGTGGCCCTGACCTGACGCCCAGCCTCTACGGACAGGAGAACCGTGCCAGCCGCGGAGTCAATCCCAAACGCGACATGGGCGAACTGGCGATCATAGAGGCGGTCCTCGCCGCCAGGGTGCCCTTTCTCGGACTCTGCCGGGGTGCCCAACTGCTCAACGTCGCCCTCGGCGGGACGCTCTGGCAAGATCTGGAGACTGAACGCGGTTCCCCTCATCCTGAGAGGCATCTGGTGAGGTTCAGTGGTAGAGGAGCACAGCGCCTTGGTGATGAAGCCCAGGTCAACTCCACCCATCATCAGGGGATCGACCGGGTCGCTTCCGGCTTGGAAATCATCGCTACTGCCGAAGATGGTCTGCCGGAAGCCTGGTACCGTCCGGGAGCCATCGGCGTCCAGTTTCACCCGGAGACACTGATCAAGGACGATCTCCGCTGGCTCCAGCTCTTCGACTGGTGGTTGGGAGGCGCGGCATGAAAGGCCTGCTTGACGGCCAGGAGATCCGGCGCAGACGCGAGAACCTCGGCCTTACCCTGCAGGAGGTCGCAGAAAAGGCAGGCGTGACCCGGCAATACGTCAGTTCCGTTGAGAGCAACAAGATCCAACTCATTCCGTCCGGTGTGGCGCGCATCATCGAAACGGTCGGCCTGATGGTCAGATTCGAGCAGCCGGGGCAGGGTGACTTTCCCGTTCACTTCTTCACCTACGGCAGCATGAAACCCGGCTTCATCAGGTACGGCTTGGTGGAAGGCAGCCTCCCGGAAGGTCATCGCTCAGCGGTGCTGGCCGGGTATCTGCTCTACGACAGCGGCATGGACTATCCCTGTCTGGTGCGCGGCGCGCGTGCGACTGACACTGTAGAGGGGGTCGTTTTCGAGTTCACTGGAAAGACCATCTTCAAGGCGTTGGAGCTCTTCGATGTCATCGAAGGAACGCAGAACGACCCACCGCTGTTTATCAGGCACCGCACTGTGGCCCTCGTCAACGGGGGGAGCGACCAGATGACCGTGCCGTGCTGGGTCTACCTCTATGGACAGTCCGTCGAGGGTATGAAGCCCGTCAAGGGCGGGAACTGGTTGAAAGAGAAAGGGAGGAGAAAATGAACGGCCAAAACAGTTTTCAATACGGCCTCGTCGTTGAGATCAGGCTGGCGGCTCTCAAACGCCGCTGGGGCACGCCACGTCAGGAGATCCTGGCACTCGCTCTGCAGGCGTGCCGTGGCGTCCGTTCGGAGCTGGACGCCACGCTCAAAGCATGGATGTACCCGACGCCCGATGTACTACGTCAAGAAGGCGAACGACTGTTCGGTGAAGGCGGCTGGACGATCCGAAGGAAGACCCATGTCTGACCATCTCCTGGCAGAACTCGGTTTCCCGGCCTTTCATGACGTTGTGGGGCAGGCTTCAGTTGCTCGCCTGTACGCAGCCGGACAGCGTTGCGGAATCTACGTTCTCGGATTCGCGGACGGCGAACGGTATGTCGGTCAGGCGCTCGATGTCACCAAACGCTATTTGAACCACCGCAAGACCTACGCCGACTTGATTCAGCTGAGCTTCAAGCGTGTGTCCGCAGAGGCGTTGGATGCCGAAGAGCAGCGCTGCATCCATACTTTGGAGGCTGGAGGCATGCTCCTGCGAAACTTCACGCACATGAGCGTAGTTCGCGGTAGCCGGGCGTTCGACGAGGTGGTCACGCCCGAGGAACAGGCAGCTTGGCTGCGGAGCGATCCAGATTTTCAGGATGATGAAGCGCACGTCCATGACGAATCGCTCAGGCGACGGCAGCGCCACAAATTCGAGCAGTTCATGACTTTGCCGCACGCGCAGGAGGCGCTCACACTCCTGGGCCTCTATTTGATGTCAACGTTGCCCTTCCCGCGCCGCACCGAACAGGACTTCTGGATCGTGAGCTGTCTGCCAGGGGGGGTCGGCAAGGAGTACAGCCTTTACTGCCGGGTCACGGTCAACATGCAGGAGAACTTTTCCATGTACGGCAACGAGAATGGCCTCGAATCATCCTTTCATATGGCCATCTCTCCACTCAAGGAGCTGCTGGGTGAGGACTGGCAACGGCAACTTGAGGAGAACGAGTATGAGGTTTCGGGTCACCGTTACAAATCTGGTGGGCACGATCAAACTCAAGTCTCTGCCTTCGAGTATGACCACGCGAGAGTCCTGCTCACCTCAAGAGAGACATTGCAGGCCATGGCCATTCTGAACTCCAGATTGATGCGTAGAGGCGGAACTCACCAGCCAGGTTCGCACTGCCCGCAACTGGTTGATGCGGCGATCGCTGCTGCCAGACAGGCCCTCGAGATGGAGATGAACCAAGGGGAGTAAGCACAGGCTCCAACTTCGTTTCTCATATGCTGTGAGATGGCCACACAGCTGCCCAGTGAATACAGCTGGAACGTGTGCCTTATTTGACGGCACTGGTACGGCTCCACGGTTAGCGCGTGATGGTCTCCAGTCGCTTTTGGCATCTGTGATGCTCTCGTATGAAGTGCCCCACTACCTTACTGGCATGACTGAGCGTTCTGAACTGATCTTGACCAACGGTCTGGGCGATCCCCTGATCAAACTCCGGGAAGCCCAATCCATCGATCTCCTAGACTGCCAGCCGTTTGCCTTATCCGCAGAGCAAAAACAGCAATTGGGCAACGCCATTCAGGGGGCCGCGCGGGCGGCTGTCTCCTCCGCGCCCGCTTTGGCTGCCGCCAACACGTACCGGCTGGTGTTGAGTCCGGAGATGCACTCCGCTCTGCAAAAAGGTGTTGGCGAGTTCATGCGTGTCGACGGGGGCTTGGTCGGCCACGTGCGCAACATCGAGACCGGCAAATTGATCGGTGCCGGCCACTTCAAGCCGCTCCAACTCACAAGGTTTGCCGCGGTCGCGACGATCGCGTTTCAAGTCGCCTCGATGGTCACCGCCCAGTACTACCTACACAACATCAACCAGAACCTGAAGTCCATCAACCACAAGTTGGACGGGCTGCAGGAGTTTCTCGAGACCCAGGCGACCGGGCGCATCATCGCGCTGCTCAAGGCGGTCGAGCGCAACTTCAAATTACTGCAGGCTCGGCCCCTCGACGTCGAAGAGCGGCACGCAACCTTCGAGGACATCCGGCACATCATCCGTGAGGCCGAAGGCCAGATGGCCCAGCATTCCATGCCGCTTCAGAACCTCCAGGCGGCCCTCGAAACCAGCACGCAGTTCAATCTCGAGGCGGCCAAGCAGTCTCTGGTCGAGCACAGCAAACACATGAACACGGCGCTGTTCGCGGCGCGGGCAAACCTGATGGCCCTGCACGTGGGTCTCCAGGCCGGCTGGGCCCTCGACCGCCTCAACCTGCACCGGGAAAGTCTCAGCGAAGCGCTCAGCGTGCTTGATGCGGCCACGACCACCTTCGACCGCGCACTCAAGCATGTGGAATCTCGAGTCGAGACCAAAAAGGTCGTCGGCGATCAGCCGTCGTTCTGGGTCTCACTGGCCATGGTGACTCCAGTGGTGAGCGCCCTGTTGATGGGAACCCGGATGGTCCAGGAGCACCAGAAGAAACGCACTGGGCAGCAGCGCGATCAGTTCGTGACCGAGCGGACGCCCGCCCTCAAACTGCACCGGGAAATGATTGCTCAGCTCCGTCAGGATCTGGAAGGTCTCCAAGAGCACGCCGCCAAGATGCAGGAGCGGAGTCGGCAGCCCGTGGCACTGGTGGCCCATATCGACAACAGCGGCGTGATTACCCAGGCCTACGAAGTGATCGACCGAGAAAAAGTGACGGTCGCGGTCTGAGTAGACGTCAGGCGATCAGTCCTCGGGGCAGCGCGTCGAATGCCTGTTGAAGATCCTGTTCTACGGCCTTCAGGTGTTCCAGTTGTTGCTGCAGATCGGCTTCGATGACCTTCAAGTCGCGCGTCTGGTCGGGTTCGAAATCCAGGTACTGGTTGGGTTGCCAGGCGTCTTTGTTCTCGAAGATGCGCTCGGATTCGACCAAAGCCGTATAGGGCTCACTCGGGGCGCGATCCCGAATCAAGGTGGTCAGTTGCTGGCGGACGTTTTCCGAGAGAACGTTGATCCGTGCTTCGCGGGTTCCCGAGGTGCTGGCGTCGATCATCAAGACATCCTGGCGACCGCGCGCTCCCTCTTCAGGTCGCTCAAAGATAGTCATGACCAGCGGCAAGGCCAGATTCGGGTACAGGGCGCTGGGCAAGGCGAAGACGGCACTTACCCAGCCTGCACTCAGGATGTCTCGGCGAATCGCTGCCTCGGCACCGCTCCGGAACATGGAACCGTGGGCGGTGATGAACACCGCACGGCCGCCTGGCTTGAGGGCGACGAGGCCGTGCTGCACAAATAACCAGTCCGCCGTTTTCGGCAGCGGCGCTCCACCAAAAGTGAAACGCGCGTCTCCCTGCAAGTCAGAAACAAGGTGGGGGATGGCCAGAGCGACGGGCGGATCGCCAGCGACGCGGTCAAAATCTTCGGCCTTGAGGGTGGACTGCGTCAAGCTGTCTTCCACTTGGATCTGAAAACGAACCACCCCGTGAAGCATCAAGTGAAGCGCGCCCAGCAAAGCCGCGTTTGGATCGATTTCCTGGCCGACATATTCCAGATCGTTGGGATCTTTGTGCTGCTGGACTTGTTCCTTGACCACTTCGACCAGAACACGCGCCACTCCACAAGTGGGATCCAGAACGCGCATGCCAGCCTGAGCGTCCAGCTGCGCGGCCATCAGCTTAGCGACACTGCTGGGAGTCTGACTGGTAACAACTGAGCGTCCACCATGATCGAGCAGGTCGCTACAGGCTTCTCCAAGTTCAACCAGGGCGTTCTGTGCAGATTTACCGCTGCTGACTTGCGCGACGAATAAGACAATCTTGCGCGAACTGCGGGCAATGGCCGCAGGATCGGTGGCCGGCACCGTGACCGAACTCCAACCTGTTTTAAGGCGCTTGTGGAACTTGAGGCGCTGGCCGAGTACGGTTTCCAGGCTCTCAAAAACGTCGTGTGCTGAGAGCTTGAGCTGGGTCAACTGACTCGCCGCCGCTTCGGGGAAGGGAACCCCCAGTTGCCCGAAGTGATCTTCAAATCGCCGGATGGTGTGTAGCAGGAGCAGGGCGCTCACCAAGGGGACGGCGTTGTTGAGCCCATCGTTACGCAGCTCATTCACCGCGTTGGACAAGGTACTGGAATAGGGCTGTTCCATCTTAGCCACGCTCCTTGACGATAAAGGCGGTCAGACGAGCGCTCAAGCTTTCGCTTCTCAGCGCAATGACCTTCTCGACCGTTTCCCGGTAATCGGCGGCGGCTTGAAAAGCTGCCGCGTAGTCCCGCTGCACCGCGAGCGGCGGCAGCTGAATCTGGATGTCTTTGAAGCGGTGGAGCGGAATGCCCTGCACGGTTAACCCGGTGAAGAGTGGCGCGACTTGGGTCTGCATGGCCTCTGAAGAGAATAGCCCCGCCAGGAACCTCGGATCTGCCAGTTCTGGCCGTACCTCGAGAATGGTTAGGCTGCTGCTGATCACGGCGTCTCTCAAGCCATCAGGAACAACGGCCCAGGTACGTTTTGAGCCAGCCTTCGGTTTCCGCCGTATCGGAGTCGCCCATCATCAGTTCAGTGAGCGGCGGGCGTACCGGGTGCTCAAAGTGGTGGCGCTCGGTTCAACGCTATCAACCGCTGGTGGACGCCCAGGAACCGGTCATCTTGAAACGGATGACCGGAATCGCTCAAACGAGGGTACGGTACGGCTACCGCCGCATTCATGTCCTAATGGCCCGTGAGGGCTGGAAGATCAACCACAAGCGACTTCACCGGCTCTACCAACAGGCCGGATTGAATCTGTGGCTGAAGCGGCTCCGATGCCGGGTATGTGCCGCGCACCGCGCGGCGCGTGAGCAACCCACTCAGGCCAACCAGGTCTGGGCGATGGATTTCGTCTCAGACGCATTGTTTAATGGGAAACGCTTTCGAACCCTGACCTTAATCGACATTTTCACGCGGGAATGTCTGGCGATCCACGCGGATCAGAGCATCAAGGCTGAGCGGGTCGTTGAGATCGTCACGGAGGCCGCCAAGGGCCGGGGTACCCCTGGCAAGATTCGAGTAGATAACGGCAGTGAATTCATCAGTAAAACGCTGGATCTGTGGGCCTATCAGCGTCAGGTCACTCTTGATTTTTCTCGTCCAAGACGTTCTCAAGACAACGGCCATATCGAATCGTTCAATGGGAGTTTCAGGGATGAATGCCTCAACACCCACTGGTTTTTGTCGCTAGACGACGCCGCTGAGAAGATTGAGAAATGGAGGATCGACTCTAATGACGTCAGGCCGCATTCGTCGCTGGAAAATCTCGCTCCAAAAGCGTTCGCAGCGCAGTTTGCCTTGGCCCACCGCCCGCCGAAGGCTTCATCCTGACACGGATCGGTTTTTGGGAGCACCTCAGCTGCATCGCCGCTTCTTCAGAACACTCCAACGTCAAGACGGTTAGAGCTATGATTTTTAGCCTCGGCGTGGCTCCTTTCCACCCCAGAGTAAGTTCTGGGGTATCTCGGAATTTTGTCTGATGGTTGGTCAGTGGCTTTTCTCAATTCTGAGTTAGAGCTTGATCACCATTTTTCCGGTGTTTTGGCCATCTAGCATTCCCATGAAGGCTTCCGGCGTATTCTCAATTCCCTCTACGACCGTCTCGTCATGGTGCAGTTCACCGGACAAGAGCCAGCCGCTGACGTCCTTCGTAAACTGCGGAAACAGGTGGCTGTAGCTGCTGACGATGAAGCCTCTGAGCGTTAATTGCTTGCCAATGGCTAGCGCTAGATTGCGCGGGCCGCTGGGCGGCTGGGCTGCGTTGTATTGGCTGATGGCTCCGCACAGCGCCGCGCGACCAAAAGGGTTGAAGGCAAAGAGTGCCGCTTCAAGGTGATCACCGCCTACATTGTCGAAATACACATCAATGCCGTCCGGAGCAGTTTGACGCAGTTGCTTAGCAACCGAACTGTCTTTGTAATTAAAAGCGGCATCAAAGCCTAAGACGTTGGTCAGGTGTGCCACCTTCGCAGCTGACCCGGCACTGCCAATCACCTCCCTAGCTCCCTTGAGTCGCGCGATCTGCCCCACCGCGCTGCCGACGGCTCCTGCCGCGCCCGACACGAACACCACATCGCCGGGTTTGAAGCTGGCAACCTCAAGGAGCCCGGCGTAAGCGGTCAGGCCGGGCATCCCCAGAATGCCCAGATACATTCTGGGAGAGAGGCCACTGTGGACTTCTACCTTGCGGGCCGCCTGTGCAGGAAGAAGCGCATGGGTACGCCAGCCCTGATCGTGAAGAACCAAATCACCGACGCTCAGGCCATCCGCGCCCGATGCGATCACTTCGCCCACTGCACCGCCGGTCATGGTTTGGTTGAGTGCAAAAGGTGGGGTGTACGACTTGACATCGTTCATGCGTCCGCGCATGTAAGGATCTACGCTCAGATACAGATTGCGAACCAGTACCTCACCCGCACCCGGCTGGCCCAATTCGCGCTCCACCATCGAAAAATCGCTGTCTTTTGGCGCTCCTTGAGGGCGGGCGGCGAGTTGAACCTCACGGGAAAGGGTGCGTTGAGCAGTCATGTAAGTATTGGGCCGCCTGAGTGACCAGCCAAATGTGATTTGAGACATAGTGACAAGCGAGGGATATGCGAGCTCCGCTGACCAGACGTGGCGGGCCGCTTGTCCTGTTTGGTCGTCTGGGCCAATGGGCGGGTGTCTGCTCGCGGCGCGCCTGAGAGCGATTGGCTGCCAGGTGGGCCGAAACCACAACTCGAAACGGCGCTTGAGATCGCTGAGCAAATCGCTGGCGCGGACGTAGGCAAGCTGGCCCCAGTTAGCTGATTGGGCGCGGAGGATGCTTGAGTTGGACAGAACACCTTAAGTAGAAGGCGTGGGCACCCCTCGCCGAGGCCCACCCGAGTTGCAGCTGGCTTTGGCCTTGCGCCACGTCCATGCCCGAGCTTGCCGTCTTCTGGCCGCTCTCACCCACCGCCCGTAGTCTGGGCCTGTTGCTGCTGCGCTGCAACGACTGGGTTTCTCCCATCCGCGCTGAAGCCCGCGCTGCTCTGGACGTCTACGATCAGCCTGCTCTGGCCTTCTGGTGGATCGAGTACCTGCCTCTGGTTCTGAGGTTCGGGCCCCCTTCCCCGCACTATTCGGGCGGGTTCAGACCCTGCTGAAAGAACTGCCGGGGCCCCACGGGAAGGCTGGCACTTCCCAGATGTGGCCGTGCGCCGTGCACTGCTCCAGATGCTCGGCTCCCAAGGGGTGAGGGCTGAGGTTCAGGTACTGCTTATCGGCGATCCAGAAGTGCGTATCTGCCGGGTGCTCGCGCCGCTGATCTCCTTAGACGCCTCGAGGGGGCTGCTGTGCGACCCGGACGCGGGGGTGCGCTCATCGGCTCTTATCCGTTCGCTTCCTACTTTGATCACTGACTCCAAAGCTGGCGAGATCCAGTGGGCGCTACTGGACACGCACAACAGCGTCCGTTTACAGGTGCAGTACACCCTAAGGCAGGCAGGCCATGACGTCCGGCAGATCTACCTCGACATAGTGGACTTAAGGCTGTCGCCGCGCGAGTAACTGGAGTTCTTTAGGAGGGCTGGCTGACATTGGTAAACCCGTAGACAGTGAGCGCGTGCTGCCCTACCTGAACTCGTCCGGGTTGGTGAGACTGCGGGCAGAGGCGCTGGGAGCCCTAGCGGCGCTGGATGTTGGGAGAGCGAACCCGCTGCTGTGGGAAGTGCTCTTCCAGACGGGCTAGGTGGCCCGGCAAGCCGGATGCAGCATCAAACAGCGTGATCTGGTGACGCAGCCGCTGCTAAGGACATTCTGGGAAGAGAAGCAGTCCAACGTCCACAGGCAATGCGCCCTCCACTTGGTGCTGCATCTTCCGTTTCGAGGCGGCGGTACTGCTGGAGTGGCGGCACACTGCGCTCAATCTGGCTCTTCCTTTAAAGAAGATCAATCAAGCCAGCTAAGCGCAGAGGAAGACTCGGAGAGACTCCTGCTCTGATCCCCTCCAGCAGCGCCACTCCCGGATGCGTGAAGTACGTCGCCCCGAATCCTGCCAGCAAGCTCTCTAAGTGAGCGTCAATCTGAGGTGGCGGCAGAACCCTTATAATTACAGAGGAGCGCCGATTAGATAGTGCCAGCAGATTGCGGCGGTCATCTCTCTTCTCGTCAGGACTCAAATGCGCTCTGAGAACCGTTTCTTAGCGTGTTTGGTCTCCGATTGGTAGGTGTGGAACATCCACTGTGCAGACGAACAAATGCGCTGAGCTACATCAAACTCAGCGCATTTGTTCGTCAACCGCCGCCCACGCTAGAAATCCGCTGCACGCCGCAAACCCCGCTCCGGTTCTCACCTCGCCGCTGTTTACGTCGTAGCCTTCACATGCCAGTCCGGCGTCCAGCGGCGCACGAACCAGCACGTCTTGGGCCACTTCCCCCTGGCCAGATAACAGCATGTTGGCCAGCGAAAAACAACTCGGATACGGAAAGTGCGGACTGCCTTGACCTGAAAACGTCCCTGAATAGTGGTAAGGATTTTCATTTGTAATCCAACGCTCCGTCTGGCGGTAGACGTCATGTTCAGCGTTACAAAAGCCCAGATGCGGCAGTAAGGTCAGGCTGCCCGCCGGTTCGTCATGAAGCTGATACTGCCCTGCGCCGTCTGTGGCCCAAACGAATTGCTGGCCATGGAGACCATCCCCTACGCAGCGCTTCCAAATGGCTTGTTCCAATGCGCCCGCCTGAGTACTCAGCGCTTCCTTTTGGTACCCAAGTCTGGCCAGTCCGCGCCAACCTGAGGCCAGCAGCACATTGTCATAGGTCAGCAGTGGATAAGTTACCGGATCGTCGGTGGGGCCGAGCATGGTGGCGTAAAGGCCGCTGGGATGCGCTGCCCGCCCGATTCGGCGGTGCACCCGCTCAAGGGCGCGGCGCACTTGCGGATCTTGCAGGAAATCAAACCGCTCGGTGTGCTGCACGAAGCGGGCCACTGCCCAGGGAAAAGCCGCCGCCTCGTCAAGTTCAAACCCCGGATAGAGTGGACGCCCGTTCAGGTACTGCGCGTGTTCGCCCGGCGTCCAGGTGTGGCGCTCCAGCGCCGTAAGCAGCCGGGACTCCGCCGTATCCACGTCGGCGTACAGAACGGCTGGGAAGCTCCACAGCAGCGCGTCACGTGCCCAGAATGCTCCGGCCACGTAATAGCGGGGGCTGCGCGAAGTCATCAGCGCCTGACCCACACCGTCTACCTCATCGCCTGCTGAGAAGAAATAGTTATGCAGCGCATGCCGCTTGACCAATGGAGGAAACGGCCCGGCCAATCGGGCCAGTTCGGTAGCGCTGCGCTCCAGTTCAGCCTGAAATCCCAGTCGGGCCAGGTGGACGCTGGTGGTTCTCGCGCCATCAGCGTCAGCGGCCACGCCCACGTAGACGGTGCAGTCGGCGCTCTGCGAGATCAGCAGGTTATCTTGCCGGGTCAGGGCAGATTCGCCGCGTAGGCCTAGGGCCAGCAAGGGCACGCCTGCCCGAACTTCCAGAACATATGCGCCTGTCCAGGAGTCAAACGTTTCGGTCAGGCTGACGTCCAGCGGATCGTTTCGGAAACGCTGTAGATGCACGGTGGTCGGGCGAAACCGTAAGGCTGCCTGGGCCTCCGGATGGCCGGTTACGCTGAGATGCAGCATTAGGCCCTGCTCGCCCGGAGGCGTGAGGATGATCCACTTCACCGTCAAGTCCCCAGCTTGGGCGCTGAATTCAGGAATCCAGCCCTCGCGCAAGTTGACCTGCCAATTCTCGAGCGTAACCACTTGACCGCCTAAGAGAACCACCGGTTCAAAGAGCGGTTCTCCCAGCAGAGCCAGTAACCCGCTGACGCCTTGATGCGTCACGTTCAGGCTGCGAACCTGACCCTCGAGCGTGATATCTGGCAAGGCTACCCAGGTATTGCCCGTTGGCACAACGGGGCTGCGGTCAGTGACCGGAGGTGCGAAAGTCGTCGGTCCACTCATCCTTTCACTCCCGTCAGGGCAATGCCCTCGATGAACTGCTTTTGCAACAGCAGAAATCCAAGAATTACCGGCAAGGCGGCCAAGGTACTGCCCGCCATCTGAAGGTCAATCCGAGTACCGTACTGCTCGGCGAAATACTGTAGTCCGATGGGGATAGTGCGGGTCGCGTCACTGGAGGTGATGATACTCGGCCACAAAAACTCCTCCCAAGCGGAGCTAAATTCCAGAATGGTCAGGGCCGCCAGCGCTGGCCCCAGGAGCGGCAGGATGACGCTCATTAAAATTCTGGGTTCACTGGCTCCGTCAATCCGTGCCGCTTCGATCAGCTCGCTGGGCAGATCAGAAATGAACTGCCGCATCAAAAAAATTCCTGTGGCGCTGAATAAAAAGGGATACACCACCCCCGCGTAGGTGTTGACCAGATGGAGCGACACCATCAACTGATAGGTGGGCACCATCAAGCTCTGAAATGGCACCATTAGGGCCAGTAAAAACAGAATCAAAATCACGTGCTGGCCTGGCAAGCGGAACTTCGCCAGCGCGTACCCGCCACTGACACTGCTGATCAGCACGCTGAGGATGATCAGCAGTGTCGTGACGACGCTGTTGAGAAAGTAGCGGGCGAATGGGAACTCGGCGAACACCTGCTGATAGTTCCTGAAGGTAAAGTGCTGCGGAATCCAGGTTGGAGGTACTTGGATGATCTCACTCATCGGCTTGAAGCTGGCCGAGACCATCCACGCCAGTGGCAGCATCATCACCACGCCCCCAATGCCGATCAGGAGGTAAGCCAGTAGGGTTAATGGCGGCAGGGAGGAGCGGGTACGGGGATGTTCTTGGGCATTAACGTGACGGGTGATCACTCTGCACTCCCAGGACGTCCGACCAGACGAAACTGAAGCAGCGTCAGCAGCATGGTCAGCAGGAGCAGGGCCACCGCCGCTGCGGACGCCGCGCCCATTTGATGGGCTTTGAAGCCGAGATCGTAGATATGAATCGCGAAGACGCGGGTGCTGTCCAGCGGCCCGCCCGGCGTGCCGTAGGTCAGGCCACCGGCGCTCATCACGTAGGGAATGGTAAAGACCCGGAAAGCGTTGACCGTCAGCAGCACCAGAACGAAAATCAGCGTGGCGTTGAGGAGGGGCAGCTTCACGAACCAGAACGCCTGAGATGAGCTGGCCCCATCAATGCGGGCCGCGTCCAGCACCTCGCGGGGCAGCCCCTGCAAACCAGCCAGAAACAGCACCATGGCAAAGCCCAACTGCTTCCAGATGCCCACCACCATCATGGCGCTCAGGGCGTACTTCGGATCGGCCAGCCAGCCGGGCTGAGCGAGGTGCAGCGAAGCAGCAAAATAATTGACCACGCCGTTGGTCGGCTCAAACAACCATTTCCAGACGAACGAGGCGGCCACCATGTTGGTCACCACCGGAATGAAGTACACCACCCGGAAAAAGCCGGTGAAGCGGGCTGCGCCTTGATTGAGCAGCAGGGCGACGAGCAGGCCGAGCACCAGCGTGAGTGGTACGACCCCCAGCGTCCAGATCAGCGTGACTTTGAGCGACTGGTAAAACTGAGGTTGCTCCAGCATCTTGACGTAATTGTCAATCCCGACAAAGCGCGTGCCGGTAAATAAACCGGACTCAAAAGTGCTCAGGCGAAACAGATTCAGCAGCGGATAGGCCACCACTGCCGCGAACAGCAAGACGCTCGGCAGTAAGAAGGCGTAGCCCCATAAACGCAGTCTGGTTTGGTACCGCATCGGCCTCCTTCAAGAGCGGCTTAGCGCTGCTCGGCTCGGCGCTTTACTTCAGGATGCTTTGGATAAGCTGCGTTTCTGCTCCGCTTTGCTGCTTGACTAGGGCCGCGAGATCAATTTTGGCATCGGACGTCAGCACCAATTTGTCCCAGATCTCTTGCCGGATGGCGTCCACCGGATCACCGCCCACTTCCTGCGGCGTATAGACGTATTTGAGCGATTGCTGCACGACTTTAGCGTTGGCATCTGGGAAGAGCGCAGGGTCATTGACCAACTTCTTGAGGCCCGGTAGGTCGCCGCCGTCCTTAACCCACTGGCGCTGCGAGGCTTCGCTGGAGATGTACATGATCCACTTCCAGGCCGCGTCCACGTTCTTGCTGCGGGCATTGACCATGTACACCCAGCTTGAGGCGATGGTGCTGGGTTTGCCGTCTGGACTGGGCGGCAGTGCGATGGTGTATTTCAGATCGGGACTCATGTCGCTGAGGCGTGAGCGGGTGGTTGGGTGATTGAAGTAAAAGGCGGCCTTGCCCAGTTCGAATTTGAATTGCCCGGTCATGAACGTAGGCAAATCTACGGCTTGGGAACCTGAAAACAACGTCTGCATCAGGTTCCATGACTTCATGCCGCCCGCGCTGTCCCAGAGTGCTTTCTTGGCCGCCGGGCTGACCACTTTGCCGCCCGTTCCTTGATACAAAAAGGTTGTAAACAAAGCCCATTTGTAGCGGGTGTCGACGCCTGCCTGTGTCATCTTGCCGCTCGCGTCGCGCTTGGTGCAGGCTTGAGCGAGTTTGGTAAAGGCTGCCCAGGTTCGCGGCGGCTGGGCGGCGTTTCCTCCGCAGGCCTTGACCAGATCGTTGTTGATGTACATCACGACGGTCTGCACATCAGTGGGCAGGCCGTAGAGTTGGTTATTCTGCACAGCCGGATTGACGGCCCAGGTCAAGTAGTCTTTCTTCGCCTGCGCGGCGGTGTAGAGATTGGTCGGTGCTGGCGCGGCGAGGCCCGCTTTGATGAACTGATACGACATGGTTGACGGCACCTTGAAGATATCCGGGCCGTTGTTGCTGGACAGGGCGGTGGTGAGTTTATCGAAGTACGAGTCGTAGGGGATGGCCTCAAATGTTACGCTGTCGCCACTGCTTTTTTGATAAGCGGCGATCATGTCCTTGAGTACGGCGGCGCGGGGCGCGTACTGGTGCTCCCAGTGGGTGAGGGTGACGGCCTGTGCGCTGGACAGCAGGGCCAGGGTCAGGGCGGCGCAAGCGAGGTGCTTCATGAAGTCTCCTTGGCGCACAGCCGCGCCGGGGCAGGGGAGGGGGGGATGTCTCGGGCCGGTTGATGTTGCCCGCGCAGAAGGCAGGCCGAGTCGACCTGCACTTCTACGCGCCTTGTACTGCGTGTCTGATGTTGAGACCGCCGGGCTTGAAATTTGACGCAGCTCGAAGTGTTTGGTCTGTGCATCAGGCGTTCTCCAAAGTACTCAGAATCTGCTCAGCACTGACGCGTGCCGCTTTAATCAAGCCGCCGCACAATGCCGCGTCATCACCCAAAGAACTGATGGCCAGTGGAACGGTGAAGGGAAACTGCTTAAAAATTTGAATAGACACCGCATTCAGGTCGACGGGGAGGTGTAGGCCGACCCCACCGCCGAGGAAAATGCATTCTGGATCGTAACTGACGCTCAGTAGCCCCAGCAGCCAGGCCAGCCCGGCGAGAAACGTGTCAGTCACGGCTCTGGCGTCAGCGTTGCTGTTCGCCGCTCCGAGAATAAAGTGGGCGTCGCGCCACTGACCGGTGCGGGCCTGATAAGCCGCTTGCAGTCCTGCACCGGAAACGATGTCCTCGATGGTTCCGTGTCCGTACGGAACGTAACCGATCTCGCCGGCCCGTCCACGGTGCCCACTGTGAACTTCGCTGTTGAGTACCACTCCAACGCCCAGACCAGTGCCGATGCCGAGGAAGATAGAAGAGCGCAGATCCCCAGATTGAAGGTGTTGCCCGTAGGCTGCCAAGTTCACGTCGTTCTCAATTAAAAAGGGAAAAGGAAAGTGTCGGGACAGCAGTTCAAACAGGGGCACGCCCTCAAGGTGGGGTAGGTTGGGGACGAAATTCAGCGCTCCGGTGTCTGGATCGACCACGCCGGGCAGACCGAGCACTACAGTCTTAAGCGCTTCAAACGGAATGGAAACTGCCGCCACCGCTTCACGGAGGCCGCGCTGAATCAACGCTATCAGTTGCTGTGCGGTCAGCGTGGCGTTCGTTTTGAAAGCCAGGCGGTGCAGATGCTGCCCGGACGCGTCACCCACGCTCAAGCGGATCTGGGTGCCGCCTAAGTCGATGGCGGCCACGGCCCACTGTTTGGAATTGAGGCGCAGCAACGTTCTGGGACGCCCGACCTGTCCCTGGGACAAGGGCAGTTGCTCGACGACAAGGTCGCGCTGGTAGAGCCGCTCGATGGTATGGGAGATGGTGGGCTTGCTCAGGCCAGTCACGCGTGACAAGTCTGCGCGGGAGAGGGCTCCGTGACGTTGAAGCGCTTGAATGACCGTGTCGAGTGACATTCGTTCCCCTAAAAGCACGGCGGGTACCACGGCGAATTTGTTTGGAAAGGTACCTAACAAATTAGGCGCTGAGTGGTCTCTTGTCAAGCGGCCATCAGCACCGTTCGAAAGCAGACCAACCGCAACCAACTGAGATTGACAAACCCACCGCAGCCTCTACAGTGAGTTGAGGAGTAACGAAATAGAAAAGAGTGAATGTCATTGACGCGCGTGGCCCGTAAGCTGTTCGCCGCTGGCCTAATCTGTGAGCAGGCCGAAGACGATAAACGCCAGCACATAGTCACACTTCCAGCGTCTTGGTGAGTGCATCGACTTGGCTATCAGCCTTAAGACGCAGTGATCGCCCTCGCCTTCAATGTATGCCCCGCCCTGCTCTCACTGGAGACTGCAATGCTGAAAAGATCACATGGCTGAGACTTCCGCATTTTCCCTTCTCGTGATCGGAGCGCATCCGGACGACTGCGAGTTCGGTGCTGGTGGACTTGCGGCGCTGTGCCGCCGGGCCGGACACCAGGTCATGTTCATCTCCGTGACCAACGGCGACGCCGGGCACCACCTTGAAGGAGGCGGCCCGCTGGCGCGGCGACGACTTGCCGAAACAAGGGCGGTTGCTGAACTGATGCAGCTTGACTATCTCGTCCTTGACCACCACGACGGCGAACTCGAACCCAGCCTTGCCAACCGTTGGGAGCTGGTGGACATCATCCGGCGCATTGCCCCTGACTTGGTCTTAACTCACCGGTTGGGCGATTACCACCCCGATCACCGGGCCACGGCTCAGTTGGTTTTGGACGCCTCGTATTTGGCCAAAGTTCCTAACATCCGGGCGCTCACACCCGCACTCCGGCAAAAACCGGTGATCGGCTATCTCTACGATGACTTTCAGCGGCCCGTCCCCTTTCAGCCCGATCTAGTCATTGACATCGGCTCAGTGGTTGAGCAAAAACTTCAGATGCTGGACGCCCACACTTCACAGGTCTACGAATGGTTGCCCTTCGCGTCTGGCCAAGCCGAGCCTGTCTTCCCGGACGCGGCGGCCCGGCAGTCCTGGCTTCAAAGCACCTATCTGGATACCGATCAACGCCTTGCCGAGCGCTTGAGGCCGCAACTGGCGGTTCGTTACGGCGAAACTCACGCGGCTCAGGTGCGCTTTGCCGAAGCGTTTGAGATTTCAGAGTACGGCCAGCCTTGGTCAAAAGAGCTGGAGGCCAAGCTTGGCTCAGTGCTGCCCACCCCAGCCGGTCAAGCATGATTCGGATTGGTCTGTTAGGCGCTGGAACGATGACGGTGGTTCATAACAAAGTCTGGCAGGAGGCGAGCTTGGCAATCACGGCCGTCTGGTCACCTTCACGGCGCAGACAACGACTGGCCGAACATCAACCTCCTTATCGTCAGCGAGGCTTCGGAGCGCTTTGCCATCATGCCAATATTCTTAACATTTGTACACCGATGAGCAGCCACCAGGCGTATACCGTGTGCGCCGCTGAAGCTGGCTTACACATGGTAGGCGAGCGGCCTACTGGTAAAAGGACTTCATCATGACCCAGCTCCAGCAGCCCCACGACTGGCTCACCGACCGTCAAACCTACGTCGCACGGGGCGTGAACAACGCCCATCCGGTCGTGATAGCCCGAGCCGAGAATGCCCGGGTGTGGGACATCACGGGCCGTGAATACATTGATTTCGTGGGCGGGATCGGCGTGCTCAATGTCGGACACAACCACCCCCGGGTGGTGGCGGCCATTCAGGCCCAAGCGGAGCAGTTCCTGCACCCCTGTTTTCAGGTGGCGCTCTATCCGGGATACATCGAGCTGTGCCGCCGCCTTTGCGTTCGTGCGCCCATCCGAGGTCCAGTCAAAGGGGCGCTGTTTTCTACCGGGGCCGAGGCCACGGAGAACGCCGTCAAGATGGCCCGCAGCTACACGGGTAGGAGCGCCGTCATCTCCCTGACCCATTCGTTTCATGGACGCACCTTGATGGGGATGTCGCTGACCGGAAAAGCCAGCACTTACAAGCAGAATTTTGGCCCTTTCGCTCCGGAGGTCTACCACACGGCCGCGCCCTATTCCTACCGGGGTGTCAGCGCCGAGCAGGCCCTCGACCGACTCGATGAGCTGCTGATCACCACTGTCGGTGCCGATCAGGTGGCGGCCATTATCGTGGAGCCGGTGTTGGGTGAGGGAGGCTTTCTGCCGCTGCCCGCTGCTTTTCTGCGCGGCCTGCGCGAGCGGTGCACGCAGCACGGCATGGTGCTGATCGCGGACGAGATTCAGTCCGGTGTGGGCCGGACTGGAACGTTCTTTGCCATTGAGCACAGCGGTACCGAACCGGACTTGGTGCTGGTTGCCAAGAGCCTCGGTGGGGGACTGCCAATTTCAGCAGTCATTGGCAAAGCGGACATCGTCGACGCGCCTGCTCCTGGTGGGCTTGGGGGAACTTACGCGGGTAACCCGCTGGCCTGCGCCGCTGCCAACGCCGTCCTCGACCTCTTCGACGATGGTGAACTCCTCCCTCAAGCGGCGGCCCTTGGTGAGCAGTTGCGGGCGGGGTTAGACAAGCTGGCAGTTGGGTTTCCTCAAATTGGAGAGGTGCGGGGAATCGGCGCGATGTTGGCGCTGGAACTGGTTGAAGACCCGCTCACCAAGACGCCCGCGACTGCCCTGACCCAGCGGGTGGTGGAACAGGCCCGTGAGCGAGGGCTGCTGCTACTCAAAGCTGGGCTGTATGGCAACGTGATTCGGGTGCTGGTACCGCTCACGGCCACGCCGCGCGACATCCATGAGGGCCTGCTCAGGCTAGAAGCTGCTCTGGAAGCAGCGGTGGAGCGCCGACACGTGGTGGGATAGATAGCTCAACATCGTCTCGGGTAAGGGCTACAGCACCGACGAAACCGAAGGGCGAGCGCTCTATGACCAGGTCGCTGAGCGTCTGCGCTTGCAAGCCACCGACCCGGCACCGGCCACCCTCGCCGCCATCGCGACACCCCGCTACGGTCAGCCGCAGCTCGTCCAACCCCTACTGGGCCAGTGCAGCTTTCCGTGCCCTTGTCACTGAGGCTCACAGACACCCTATTTACCGAACATAGGACGTGCCGTTGATGTCCAAAGTTGTGCCCGTCATGTGCGGCACCATGCCTGAAGCCAAGAAGACCACCGTGTTGGCGACGTCTTCTGGTGGCGCGGCCTGCCCCATAGGCAATTCCCGGCGCAATTCCTCTGCGTGCTCTGCCAGATACGCTTCGGCCATCTCAGTTTTGACCCAGCCGGGTGCGACCGAATACGCCAGGACACCCTGGCCAGCAAAGCCCCGCGCAATCGATTTGGTCAGGGTGATGACGGCTCCTTTGGAGGCGGCGTAGTGCATTGCGTCAGGGTTGGTAACTTGAGGAATCCAAGTACAAGCCTCCTCGCTTGACTTCTATATTGAGTGAGCGTACACTCACCTCGTGCCTTCCCCGCTGACCCTTTCCACTTCAGAAGCCCGGCGTGAGACAGTCATCTCCAGTGCCCTCACCGTCTTTGCCCGCGCGGGCTACCTCGGTACGCCGGTCAGTGCTGTGGCCGAGCACGCCCAGATCTCGACGGCTTACGTCTTCAAGCTCTTTCCTCGCAAAGAAGAACTCTTCGTCGCCGCCCTAGAGCGCTGCTTCGCGCTGATTCGGGTGGCCCTCGAAGCTGGAGCCAAGATAGCCCCAGATGAGTCTCCCGAAGTTGTCCTGAAGGCGATGGGGGCGGCCTACGCCGCCCTGATCGCCGACCGCTCCCTGCTGATGCTTCAGGTGCATGCTCAGTCTGCTTCAACAGTGCCAGAGATCGCTGCCGCCTTACGAGACGGCCTGGCCCTGATCGTCACCTTCGTCAAAACCCGCTCCCAGGCTCCAGACGTCGCCGTGCAGCAGTTCATCGCTTACGGGCAACTGTGTCACCTGATCACGGTCGCCGGACTCGATGACGACGCCACCGACTGGGCCAGACTGCTCACGAACGGCATCCAACACTTCTGATTAAGGGAGGAGAGGAGGAAAGCGATAAAGAGTTATCTCCGAAAGTGAGTGAGCAATCAAACATCCATAAAACACACGACTATGCCTCTCGACCACAAGGAGAATTATCATGACCCAGACTTTACCCAGAACACGCACCATACGGATCACCGAGATCGTTTTGCCAGGACTCGTCGAACCTTCCGGCCTTCAGGTTCAGCAGCGGACTCTGGCCGCACTCGCTGCAGGCCAGGCGCTGGTACAGGTGGAGGCCAGTGGCATCTCTTTCGCCGAGCAAGGGATGCGGCGGGGACGTTACCCCGGTCAGCCGAAGTTTCCGTTCGTGCCCGGCTACGATCTCGTCGGAACGGTTCAGGAAGTCGGGACTGGCGTCGATCCAGCACTAATCGGTACGCGGGTCGCCGTCGCCACCAAGATCGGTGGCTGGGCCAGCCACGCCCTGGTAAATGCTGCTGACTTGGTCGCGGTTCCCGCGTCCGTCGATTCCGCTGAAGCTGAGACGGCCATCGTCAACGGCGTCACCGCCTGGCAGATGCTGTACGGCAGTGCCCGTGCCAAACCGGGTCAGACCATCCTGGTTCACGGTGCGAACGGCGGTGTGGGCACTGTGCTAGTGCAACTGGCTCGGCACGCCGGCATACGGGTCATCGGCACCGCTTCGCCACGGCACCACGCCGCGCTGCTTGAACTGGGCGTGGAACCGCTTGATTACCACGCCCCCGACCTCACAGCCCAGATTCGGCGACTGGCCCCAGGCGGCGTGGACGCCGCCTTCGATCACTTGGGACTTGAAAGTGCCCGGCGCTCGTTCGATTTGCTGGCTAAGGGCGGCACATTGGTCGCTTACGGTATGGCCGCCGACCTGAATGAAGCTGGCCCTGTGCTCCCGATGTTTCTCAAGATGGTCGTTCAGATCATCGGTTGGACTGCGTTGCCGAATGGTCGCCGGGCTTCCTTCTACGATTTCTGGAGCGGCAAGACAATCAGCCCCAGAAAATTTCGTCAGCGCCAACACGAAGCGCTCAGCCAGGTGCTAGACCTGCTCGCTCAGGGCGTCATCCGGCCTTACGTTGCGGCCCGATTTCCCTTGAGCGAAGTGCGGCAGGCCATGGAACTCGCCGAGTCACGCACCGTGATGGGCAAGGTGGTGCTGATCCCCTGACACAGAGGACTGATGAACAGACCTGCTTCTCTGTCCGCTAACCACTCGACCTAAAGACCAAAGGAATTGGCATGACTGACCTCGAACGCACCCAGATGAAATTGCAGCACCTCCAACTCGGCACCCTGCTCGGCCTGCTCATTCTCGTCCCTGCCCTACTAAGCATTGGTGCCGGGAGAGAGCGCCGTTCTCACGGAGGAACACTGCGCCGTTGAAAGCTCCTGCAAACTCGACCCTTCGCTCTCACCCGATCCATCCAAGGAGAACACCATGTCCACCCTGCGCACCCTGACCGCTCTCGTCGCCCTGACCGTCCCTGGCCTGTCGCTGGCTCTTCCTTATCCGACTGGGTCTACACTTCCAGTTGCCACCAGTCGCCCGGTGCCCCCAATTGTCCAGCAGTGGGCAGACGCCTGGAACAAAGCCGACGCGGCGGGCATGGCAAGGTTGTTTACCGAGGACGGCGTGTATCAGGATTTTGCCTTCCAGGCCAAAAACACCGGGAAAGACGGTATCGCTGGCTGGGTAACGCTGACCCTGAAAAGCATTCCCGATGCCCACGCGGTCTTGCTGGACGCCTTTCAGATTGGCGACCGTGCCGCCGTCCAGTGGGTATTTAGCGGCACGCCCGTCGGCTTCGGTGATCTCGGCGGAAAATCGTTCTCGGTACCAGTCAGCTCCGTCTTTGAACTCAGAGACGGAAAGATCGAGCAGGTCATTGATTACTACAACCGTGCCGACCTGTTTCACCAGCTCGGCTTGCCTTCCGACAACTGGGCCGCTCCCAAACCGTAAAACGCTGTAAACAGACGTTGCGGCATTGAGTAACTCAACATCGTCTAGATTCGCTCAGCGTGGTCAGCCACCTGAGCGTGGTCTGGTTCAAGGTTTGATGCGTGCATATGTTGGATGTTTCGGCACCAGCTGCATTTCCACCTCATCTCCGCTCAGCTCGCTGCAACCCTGCAGCGCAGGCCCACTGACCACGTTCTTCACTCGAGCTAAGGCAGCAGCACTGGCGTGTGCAGAGAGCCTGGGAGCAGCTATTGGGCCTGCGGTGCGGGGGAGAAGAGCGAATGAATGGACGTACGGGTCTGGATCACGGCACAGACCCGAGAAACAGGCAACACTCTGTCTATGACCAAGATCTGGAGCCTAGAGGATGCACAGACGTACTTTGAGCAGCTAATCAAGGCGGCCCATGACGAGCCGCGGCTCATCACTCAGTGCGGCACGCCGCTGGTCACGGTTCAGCGGGCCCCCATTGCCCACCCCGCACCGCACAACGCCCTGGAGGCCATCACAGGCAGCTTCGACTGGAGCGACCTGCCGGACGAGGATCTCTTTGAGCTCCACCCCAGCCCAGGACGCACGCTAGACCTGTGAATCCACCAGCGGCGCGGGTGTTGCTCGATATCAACGTGATCAGCGAGCCAACCCGCTCACGACCCAGCCCAGCAGTTCTGGCTTACCTGGCCTCACTCCCAGCAGACGCCTCGTACCTCAGCCTGATCACCCTGGGCGAGATCGAAACCGGGATAGTGCTCGCCAAAGATCCCTGACGCGCGATCAAGCTCAGGCGCTGGCTGGACGTCCAGAGCAAGCCCGTTTACGCTGGCCGCATCTTGGCACTGGACGACACGGTAATCCAGTGCTGGGTCGATTTCATGGCTCTGCTTGCTGTGCGTGCGCGTCAGACTAGACCGGTTCTTACTGCCTGAACTACAGCCCAGTAGGGACCGCTTTCGAGCAACACCCCGAATTCCGGCTGCTGACGTGTCTGAAAGATCTCTTAGCTTGGCTTGTTCCACCCGCTCTGATCGCCTCCATGCTGCTCTCGCTGATGCAGCGCCGCTGGAGTGTTTGGCAAATCGTCGCCCTGGTTTTGCTGCTGTTGTTGATCAGTCATAGCGTGAGGATGGGCCTGCGGAAGTAATCCAACTCCTCCACAACGCACTGTGGAGGTTGTTCTGAGGCAAAGGATGGTTCTTAACTTTAACTGTTTGCTGCCTGCGCCAGAGCTTTCAATCGGGTCCTGTAACTGTACCTGTGGGGTTGTGTTGCCTTAACAGGTCTGGGGTAGGCTGATCCGCCGTGACTGACCTTGAGCCCTACCGCCGCCGATTCCCCATGACCATCATTCAGCACGCTGTCCGTCGATGAAATGTGCACGACTGTCGATGGTGTCAGGCACTGGTTGTGGCGAGCTGTCGACGAGCACGGCTTCGTGCTCAATATCCTGCTCCAACGGTATCGAGATATCGAGGCTGCAAAGACCCTTTCGAAGCGACTCTTGGCTGAATACGACGTCCCAGAGGTCATTCACGCCGACCAACTTCGCAGCTACGGAGCCGCGATCCGCGAGCTTCCCAGCTTAGATGGGGTCGACCACCAGCAGGTGATCTCGACCGCTCGGTGCAACAACATTGTCGAGCAGCGGGCAGGCGTCCATCCGGGCGTATCGTCATGAACGGAGCGGCCAGGCCCCATACGGGTGCCGTTCTGGACAAGAACACCCGTGTGGGGCCATTCCTGCCGTTCTGCCCAAGACAGTCCCACCGAGCTACACGACGTCAGGAACGAGGCCAATTGGGATTTCGACAGGTCAAACGAACCCAAGGATTTCTCGACCTGCACGCGAGCATCAGCGGGCAAGTGTCGTCATCGGCGCTGTTCCACCCAAGACACCAATCTTCACGGCTCTACCCGCTCGACCATCCCCGCTCACGACCGACGCTCTTTGCTAAGAACCGCACTGCGAAGCTGGAAGGCCGTCATGCAGCGGGTAGCCTGAACTTCAGGCCACCTGCTGCCGCTGCTCCTCGGGTTTACCTTGTCAGCAACAACTTGCCAGAACCCTTCCGGGACAGTTGTTTGATTCCACTTGGATGCTCTCGCGGGATGGCAGGGTGAACCAAGGCTACAGCGCATTGGAGACGGATACCGCAGTACGAGTTTTCGCTGGATGGCGGGGTGAGCTGGTTCGTGGCCGAGTGCCAGAAGTAGCCTTGAGCGCCGCGTTTGGCCCCACTGATTGGCGGGGCCTTTTTGTGCAGTGTGCAAGCTTTTGTGCTTGGCATTCACCGATTTGTATATACTGAAGTGTATCTACGGAGGTGGAGTGTGACCACGGCAAAAGTGTTTCAGAGCGGCAATTCCCAGGCCATACGTCTCCCACGCGAATTGAGGCTGGATGTCAGCGAGGTTGAAGTGATCCGGCACGGCGAGACCCTGATTATCAGGCCGATTCACCCGAAAATGACGCTGGCTGGGGCCTTCGACGCTCTGGTCTGTATCGGCGACGATTTCCTGCCCGCTGGACGCCAACAGGACATGGCACAGGAGCGGGAAGCCTTTTGAGTCTGCCCCTGCGTTTTTTGCTTGATACCAACATCTGTATCTTCATTATCAAACACAAACCCGCCGTTGTGCGCGAACGATTCGCGGCACTCACTCCCGGCGAAGTCGGCCTCAGCGCCGTGACAGAAGCAGAATTGCTTCATGGGGTTTACAAGAGTGCGCGTGTTGAACACAATTTGGCGGCGGTGTTGGCCTTCGCTTCCCAACTGGTGATGTTGCCGTTCGATTCGCAGGTGACTGAGACTTACGGACGGATTCGGGCTGAGCTGGAGCAGGCAGGGCGACCCATCGGCCCGCTGGACTTTCAGATTGCGGCGACGGCACTTGCTTATGACCTGACCCTGGTGACGAACAATACCCGCGAGTTCAGACGGGTTGCGGGTTTAAACGTCGAGGACTGGTTGAACTCGCCTTCATCTTGATCTGAAGTCGTGTATCTCTGGAGAGTTGCCGTCCTGCTTGCCCTCGAGTGATGCTGGATTTATCGCAGACGCCGGTCATTGGACAGTTCCTTCAGCTCGAACCAGTGGCGCGGCGTCGCTGAGGCTACTGTCAAGATTTTACGCGCCATTGAGCCAGCCGGAATGCCAGGTATTCGCCTATCTCCCACTGATGATCAACCTCCGACATACCAGCAGCCGTTCGTTGCTCTCGCCCATCTCGTACCCATCTGGGTGCTCGATGTCACTGCGGGCTGTGCCCACCCGGATGACCCGGCACAGCGCGTTGTAGAGCTTGACCACATCCCCGACCACCAGTGGAAGCACAACTGGCTTCTTTTCCTTCGGTGCGCGTGGCACCGGCTCTTTGGCCAGTTCGACGTCTTCGTTCTGGCGTATTAGGTGGGTAAAGAAGCCACCGGGATTGCTGATGATGGTGTGCTGCGTCAAGCGTTTCATGTCTCTCAGCCGCTGGGTGACCAGTTCAATCGGGTTGCGGTACTTGACCACGGCCTTGATCGCTGTTGTCGGACTGACCCGCGCAGCCACCGCCGCCGCGACGACTGGGTGTAACTCTTCCGGCAAGAAGGTTTTAGCAGCTATCCGTTCCACAGCTGGGAGGGCCAAATCGTTGCTGTCCGCATGTCGTTGTTTTTTTGGTTCTTTCACTACCGTCAAATACATGTGGACACCATCCGGGACAGCGACGACAGGCAACGCTGAGATAACCCGTCTCAGCGTCCGGCCATTCATGGCAGGCAGGGCTTGATACGCCCCGCAGCGGTCGATGCCAAATAGACCGAGGGTGACCTGGGCGATGTCGTAGGCGTTGGCGCAGAATTTGACTTGTTCGAGGGCTTGGGCAAAACGAATGTCGGGCGTGACTTCGGTGCTCACGGTAAGTCGCCGGGCAGGGGTCTCGGGTCTGCCAGATCCCGCTCCGGACGGTTGACCGGAGACGCCCGCACGGGTAGATTGAGGCGTAGGCGAAAGCCTCCTGCTCTGGGCAGACAGGAACTTTTTTGAGTTTTCTAGCACGGCACCCTCTGCGAACAACGGTCTTGAGAATCGCGCGGGGGGTGTTCCTATTGATCAGATGCTCAGTTGACCTCTGGGTTAAGTGCAACGTAACAGGATTTTGACCGGGGGTTGGATGTCCCGCTGGTGTGGTGGGTGTGTTTGTTGGGTTTTCGGCGTAAGTACCATCATCATGTTCTTTATCGTGGTGGGGAGTTGACGTGAGGGCGTGTTCTGAGTATTGTGCAGCATCTCAGGATTACGCCCACAGCGAAATAAATACTCGGAGCTACGCATGAAACTAATCAATTCCTTGCCGTTCATCCTGATCACCACTCTCCTCCTCGCCGCCTGCGGTGCAACCATCCCGACCACCAAGCCACCCGCCACCGTCACTGCACCGACCATCAGCGCCACGCCCACCGCTCTAAACGTGCCGACGGGTCAGCAGCAAACGGCCAGTCTGAGCGTCACGAATACCACCGGCGTCACCGTGAGCGCCGCCCCTACTGGTGGCCTGAGCGCAACGATCAGCGGCAACAGCTTGATCGTGACCAACACCGCTGCGGCCCAGGGCAGCTATCCACTGACCTTGACGGCTACTGGCCCTAGCGGTACGGCGAAGACCACCGTGACGGTGACGGTTCCAGCGGTGAGCGTGCCGATCGCGGGGGATTTCAGCTTCAACCTCGACCCGAGTGAACTGAACTTGACGGCTGGGCAGTCTGCGGTTGTCTCTGCCCTTGTGACGCCGAGCGGAGGTTTCACGGGTGACGTGACGTACAGCGTGAGTGGCGCACCCGCTGGGCTGACGGCGACGGTGCGGAGTGCGAAGTTGAGCTTCACGAACGTCAGTGCGGCCACGGGGACTTCGACGGTCACGGTGACAGCAACGAGCGGCACGCTGATCCATACGGCGCTGCTGCGCGTCACGACGCAGGCGGCTCCTCCCTTGCCGCCCGGCACGCCAGATTTTTCTCTGAGTGCGACGCCAAGTAGTCTTTCCCTGGCGACGGGTGCTCAGAGCACGGTGACGTTGAGTACGAGCGCGGTGAATAACTTCAGTGCTTCTTTGACGTATAGCGTGGATGGGGCACCCGCTGGGTTGAGCGCGACGATCAGTGGGACAACGTTGACGGTGAAGAATACGGGGGCTGCGCCGGGGAGTTATCCGTTGAGTGTCACGGCGTCTGGGGGTGGGGTGACGCATGGGACGACGGTGCTGGTGACGGTGCCGGGAGTTCCAACTTCGACACCTGATTTCACGGTGAGCCTGACGCCGAATGCGTTGACGCTCGCTCAAGGGCAGTCGGCCACGTCGAGTGCGAGCGCGTTACCAACCAATAGCTTTGCGGGTAATGTGAGTTATAGCGTGAGCGGTGCGCCTGCGGGCCTCCAGGCGGCCTTCAACGGCGCGACCCTCACGGTAACCAATGCCAGTGCCGCCGCAGGCTCCTATAGCCTTACAGTGACCGGCACTAGCGGTACGCTGACCCATACCACCACCCTGAGTGTGCTCGTAACAGCGGGCAACCCACAGCCACCAGCGGGCAAATTCTATTTATCGGACGATAATAGTCAAAAGGTTTTGCCTGAAAATGGCAGCATCAGTATTCAGTTATACTATCTTGACCAAATCAAAAATAAAGTTGACCTGACGCGGCCTTACACAGGTGCATTGGATTTGATGCACCAAGATGAATTACTTGCTCAGGGTATTACGATCAGTCAACAAGCAGGCAAAGTGATTTTGACTGATAACGGAAACACTCAGCCCAACACTTACAGCATTAAAGTCAAAATAGCAGGTGCGCCTGCGGATGAAGTCTTAGATTTTGGCGTGGATTTCATCGCTACCAATTCTGCCCATGTACTCAAATCCGCAGGCGTGGCCCTCGACACGACGGGTCAGTCCTTCGCCAGTTATACGGTAGACGGCAATAACATTGGCTCTATCGACGCACTGCCGCAGTATTTGCCCTTTCAAGGTCAAAACGGTGCTAACCCTGTTGATATCACGTACAACCGTCCTGGCCCCAGAAACCGTTCAGTGACGGTGACATTCGGATTTGGCTTCGCGGGATTTGACACTCCCCCATTGCCTTTTGAGCTGCTCATCAGTTACAAAGACGGCACGACAAGTCGCATCCCCGTCACTTTGCAGTATCAGGGTAGCGGCCACGTACCCATCCACCGTTACCTTGATGTCATTCACTCGCGTACTGCTCAGGAGCAAGCGGGACTCGACGAAATCAACCGCATTCGGGCCTCTGGCAACTGCAATGGTCAGAAGTATCCGATCCTGCCCCCCATAGCCACCAATGCGAATTTAGACAACGGCAATCGTGAATACGCTGCCTATATCTCTCAAACCTCGGCAACCAGTTTTAGTCGGAATGACTTGCGGCTCTACGCCATGCTCAACGGCTACGTGGACGACTTTTTCAGCTTTGGGTTGATGCAATATGTCTACGGCACCAATACCCCCAGTTTGGCGGATGGCCGCACGGCTGCGGGCCAATTGAACTGCGAGCAGTTCATGGTGAACACGTCCAATCTGATTGGTTCGTTCGTCTATGTACCGTATGGCAGCGCAGATGGGTTCTGGAGTTGGACAGTCGAACAAGTCCGCTGAGCAGTTACCAATGCCAGCAAAAGAGGCCCAGCTTAAAGCTGGGCCTCTTTCTCTTTGCCTGTATGGGTGCGGCTGGCTACTGCGCCCTAGAACTGCGAATCGGCGTTGAGCATTCCGTCGGTCTCTAACCGGATAGTCGGGGGCGTCATCCCCATCGGCAGCAGCGGAAAGGCGGGTGGATTCAGGCCGCGTGCGTCTTGAGCCAGGTGCATCCGCACGTCCGGCGTGAAGCTATGCGCGGCCACGCTTCCCACCCACTTGACGAATTTCAGGTTGGCGGCTTGAATGCTGACGCTGCCTGACGGCGCAAGGAGGCTGGCTTGCAGATTCAGCTCGGTTTCATCTGCGGCGCTGCTCAGATCAATGTTGCCGCCCAAAGAAGCCAGTCCGAGCAGATCGGGCGTGATCCCATTGCACGTTGCGGGCGTCAGGCTGCCATCGTCGTTGCGAACGGTAAACGTCGAACACAGTGGCTGTAGCGCATTCAAGCTGCTTGTGACGGTCACCGTCCCGGTGGCGGCCACGGTCAGGGCATTTTGAAAGGCGGGGCCGTTGGGCGTCAGGGCACGGACCGACACGTCACCATTGACCAGCAGTAAACCCGAAGCTGAGTCGCTGAGCTGCGTCCAGGCTTGTTGCATCGGATCAGTGGGTTCTGGGGGCGTGAAGGTCAGGCCGTCTAAGGGTGGAACGGGACTTGTGAGAATGTGTTTGAACAGGAGATGCTTAGGGCCGTACCAGTACCGGTCACAGGCCGATGCCGTGCAGGCATACACAATGGTTCCCCGTTGGGGTGAGGGGGCCAAGACCAGTTCCTGAATGCCGTTGAGCGTGATGTCGGGGCTATCCGTCAAGGTTGGAATGATGAGTCTCGGCGCACTCAGACTCAGTCCTGCGTTGAACTTGGGGCAATCACCACTGAGCTGTTCACACGGGAAGGCCACGCTCGGCGCGAATCTGGTGGGTGTCAGGAGGGTGTCGCCAAGCAGCAGACTGGGTGTGGCGCTGCTGACGCCGCCTAGAAATTCACTGCGGCCCAAAGCGAATTTCAAGCTGCCGTTGATCTGCACTGGGCCGTCAAAGATGAGTTTCTCAGGAATGGGCAAGCCGAGCTGGTCACTGATCACTTGAAAGGTGGTGATAGGCAGGGCGTTGGCCGACACATTCTGGCGGTAGACCGCTTCGCCGCGAGCTTGCCGGGTGCTTTTGCCCAGGGAAGAGGACGCGGTGACATTGAGCAGCAACGGCAGGCGAACCTCCTGCACGTCATGGGTATTGATCTGACGTCTCATCACCGCGTTGGGTGATGGCGCACCGACCGCTTGCAGACCACACGAATATTGCCCTAGATACACGTTCGTCACGACAGGGCCAGATAAGCTGCACTGCGCCCAGTCCTGATCCAGCGTGCGTTGAAGCGTCTGGCTAAAGTTGCTGCTCGTGGGACTGGTGTTCGGCACGCGCAAACTCAATTCGGTGGGTAAGCGGGCGACGACATCTCGCATGGCATCGGGGGTACTCAAGATGGCCTGCACGTCGAGCTGGGCACTGACGGTGGCGTTGGTCACGACCTTGAGGTTGTAGCGAGTCATGGTCACTTCGGCGGCCAGCAGCGCCATCAGGATGACGCTGACCATCAAGACGAGCAGCAGCACGCTGCCGTCCTCGCGGCGCTTCACCACCACTTCCCGTAGCGCGCGTAGTCGCTGATGCAGTCCTGGAAGGTCGTGCCGGTTTTGGTTCTCGAACAGAAGTCGTGCTGGGTGACGGGGGACTGGACGCTGTTGTTGATGTTGTCCTTGATCGGCTGGTAGTTTTCGTAATCGACGTTCAGGCCCTGATTCTGGAGTTGCCAGAGGATACCGGTCGGGCCGTCTGAGACGCCGAACGATCCGACGTATTGCAGCAAGCTCTGATCGAAGTTGGTATGAACGACGCGGTCGTTGGGCGTGGTGATGGTGGTCTTGAGCGGGCGGTTGATTTCGTTGGTGGCGTAGAAGACGAGGTTGCCGGTGGCGCTGTCACCAACGTAAAGCGTGTCGAGATACGGCATGGGGGCGCTCTGGATGGTGTACTCGGGGCCGGTGGTGGTGAGTGAGAAGGCGGGGGTCTTTCCGATGTAGGTCACGGTGCGGTAGAGGATGGTGCCGTTGGCCGAGTCGGTGACGAGAATGGTGTACCACCCGGCAGCTACGCGCACGGCGTCGAGGTTGGACATGACATAGGCGGTCATGGGGGCAGGGGAGGGATTCTGGTGGTCTTCCAGACCGGGGCGCAAGTAAACGACGGCGGTGGGGAGGGTTCTGCCGATGGCTCCCCAGACGAGGAAACTGTCGGCACCGCCGCTGGGTGGGCCGGAGGAGGGCAGGGCATAATTGACAGTGACGAGGGTGGTCTGGCCCGGCCCGATGGGAAGGCGCGCACCGTTTTCCCCCAGATCGCTGCCGGACTTGCTTCCGAGCTGCCATGAGATCGTGGCGACGTAGCCGTTGGTCGTCTTGAAGGCGAAGAGATCGTAGTTGCCTTGCAGGATCTGGCCGATGGTGACGTCCCCGTTGGGTGAAGTGAAGTCTTTAAGGAAATAAGGGGAGCGCCCGTAAAACTGGAAGGTGGCCGATTGGTTGGCGGGCAGGCCTTGGATGTGAATGAGGGCCGTGCCGGTGGCGGGCTGCCACTGGACGTGGACGGTGGTGAGCTTGCGGGCCGTGATCGTGACGCTGATAGGCGTCGCGGTGAAGGTCTGACCGTTGACGGTGATGTCCTTGCTAAAGGAGGTGAGCGTGTACGTTCCAGGCAAGAGCTGACTGACGAGTGCTGTCAGGTAGGCTTTTTTGCCGCGTATGGTGGGAACAGCAGAGTAAAGCTTTGTTCCATCAATCTGAGCACTTCTGCCTGCGGGTAAGCCGTCTTCGATGATCTGTAAGGTGCCTGTAGCTTCCTGATAATCCACATTGATGGTGGCGTTGCTGCCGTCGCCTATTGTCGCGGGACTGCCGGTGATGTGAGGGTCATACGAGGTGCCGTTCATGTCCAGCGGTGCGGCGCTGGCGTTGTACTGTCCAGGCATCAAATCGGGGAAAAGGGACTTAGCGAAGGTGGTGATGCTCTGAGTGCTCGTGGCACCCACCACATCAACTCGCGGATTGCCAAGCGCCTTTGGATCATGTTCGAGCATGGTGTTGACTTGTAAGGTGCCTGTGCTATTGGGCGGTATTCCGGCTTTTTGTCCACAGGCCCACTGCGTTTTTCCAGCCAGGCGCACGCGAACGGAACCGGCATTGGTCACGCTCAATCCGGAGCCGAGGGCGGTGATGGCGTAATTCAAGCCGGTCATCGGCTGCGAACGGCCCGCGACCATGATGCTCGCCAGGGGCGGCTGGAAGGTGATGCCGAAGTCTCCCAGCGTCTGTCCATAGACGGGGGCGAACTGGACATTTTGAGCTTTGACGGACTCGGGATCTGAAATGCCAGCAGAGCCAGCGAAGTTGCTGAGCTTTTCCGTGCGTGAGAACACGGGTGAAGCGAAGGTGTAGCGCACGCGGGTGTAGGTGTAGGCCTGCACTTGACCGGGTAAGTTCATGGCGCATGCAAAGCTGAGGGTCTGATCTGAGCTTTGGTAACTTTTGACGGTGGAGAGCAAGTAATCGCCCGCCGTGTTGAGGAAAACGTACTCCACGCCCACGGGGTTGGTGCTGAGTATGGGCATGTTGAAGGTGTCTTGACCTTGTGTGGGCGTGCCGTCGAGCGTTTGGATGTGTTGGGGTTCGCCGAGTTGCAAGAATTCCAACTGGGTGCGGCTGGCTCTGAGTAAAATGATGGGTCGTGAGCGGTCGAAGGAGGCATTTAAGGTGCCGACCACGTTGGTCAAGACGGTATTGGTGGCTGCGGTGAGGGTGTCGGTGCGGCTGAGGGCCATGGAGCGCGGCAGGATGGTGGCCAGAGCGCTGACGATCAAGACGGTCAGGGCCAGGGTCACGAGGAGTTCAACCAAGGTGAAGCCAGCGCGGTGGTGGGCGGTGGGCGGTAGGAGATTGGGCATGCGGGTGTCTCCTTAGCGCTGTTGCATGACGAGATTCAAGGTGTTGGGATCAGGGTGAACGTCGAGGCGAGCGATGGTCAAGGTCAGTTGATTGCTTGTGGAAGAGAGGGTGTAGCCGAAACGACTCATCAAGTTGCGCTGCTCTTCACTCAGGTCGTTGAGGGCGATGATCCTGCTGACTGGTCCGCTGAGCACCTGCCCTGGTGTGGGGAGTGTGGCCGCAAAGTGCAGCGCGACGGCGCGAGCGGCGGAGACTTCTAAACTCTGTAACTGAGTGCGGGCATTGACGTTACTGAGATTGACGCTACTGATGATTACGCTTCCGACCACCAAGCCCACCAGCACCACAGCGATCAGCACTTCAATTAAAGTGAAACCCTCGTCGCGGTTAATACGTCCTCACCCCCAAGAATGGACTGACGGCCACGAAGTAGCCGGTGAGTCGGGAATAATCGTTTTCTTGACCAGCGATAAACGCATTGGGATAGGTATGGCTGATGATGTGGCCGCTTTGGTTGAACGTCACCGTGCGAACTGTGCTGTCCACATAAGCGGGCATGTTCCCGCATTGGACTTGCGAGCGGGGTGCAACATCTAACTTGTCAGGCACCTTCAGGATGGAATCCGCTACTATTTTGCTTTCTTCGTAAGTTCCCGTGACACTAGGATCTGTTGATGTGAATTGTACCCAAGAGAATTCTTTTTTACGGCAATTATAGTTGACCAGAATTTTTTCTTCTTGGGTTCTGGCCAATTGTTGAGCGTCTTCAAGGTAAGACGAGAGCTGGAAGGCGAATAAGTCAACATCGCGGTTATCGTTATGTAAATTTGGCAGGGTCAGGCTCAAGATCAGGCCGATAATGAAGATCACCACCAACAGCTCAACGATTGTGAACCCCGCGGTCAGGGGAGGGGCGAGACTCTTAGGCATAGAGACCTCCTACGGCGTTTCGCCGTTGATATAGCTGGTGTCGGCGGCGCTGGTGGCAACCTGAACCGTGCGGCCCTGCGCGTGAATGACGCACGTGACCTGTGAACTGCTCGGCGCGGGCCAGCCCAGATCGCCTGCGTGATAGCTGCTGACGGTGCCTTCTCCGACGAAGGAGGTGGGTTTAGTGCAATCGGCGTTATCGAGGGTATCGGCGGTGCGAATGGGATTCTGAGAGAGCCACTGCGTCACGGCCAGGCTGGCGATGCGCCCGTGATTCTGGGCGACGCTCCGCTGCCCCCGTTTGAGGACACCACCGTAATTGCCGATCAGGACGGCGATGAGGATGCCGATGATGGCGATGACAACCAGGATCTCAATGAGAGTAAATCCAGCGGCGGCGGTGGGGGTTTTCATTTGCTGAGTGCCGCGATCATGCTTGACAAGGGAGACATGATGGCCAAGACGATGCCGCCGACCATGACGCCGATAACGACGTACATTAGCGGCTCGATGGTCTTGGTGAGGTTCTTGGCGTCGTTTTCGACCTGGCGTTCGTAGAAATCCGCGACGCGGTCGAGCATCGGAGCGAGTTCGCCTTGCTGCTCGCCGGTGCTGACCATGCCGGTGATGGTGGCGGGGAACTGTTTGGGGTAGCGCTCCAGCACCTGGTAGAGCAGGCCGCCTTGCTCGATGTGGGCGCGGCCTTCTTGCAAGATGCGCTCCAGTACGGCGTTGCCGCTGGCTTTGGCGGCGATGTCGATGCTGTCGTTCTTGGGGATGCCGTTACTGAGCAGGGTGCTGAGGGTGCGGTTGATGCGGGAGAGCGAGCCGAGCAGAATGAGGCTGCCGACCTTGGGGATTTTCAGGAGGAACTCGTCGACTTTGCCTTTGCCGTGTTCGGTCTGATGAAATCGCCGGAAGAGAACCCCGCCGGTCAGGATGATGGCAGTGGGAAAAATGACCAGCCAGCTCCGCATGAATTCGGACGTGGCGATCAGCGCCTGGGTATAGATCGGCAGTGGGACGTTCATGCCTTCGAGCATGCTTTTGAACTGCGGGATGACGAGGATGCTCAGCACGAGGACGACGACGAGGGCCAAGATGATGGTGATGGCAGGCTGGACGAGGGCGCTCTTGACTTCCTGCTGAACTTTGACGTTGCGTTCGTACATCATGCTGAGACGATCCATAGTGCCAGCGACGGTGTCGGTACGGATGGCGGCCGTCATCAGGGCGATGAAGCTGCGATCAAAGATGAGAGGGTGTTCGTTCATGGCGCGGGTGATGAGGATGCCGCCGTCGACTTTCTGGCGCACGTCTTCGAGGGCAAGTTGGAGCTTGCGGTTGCTGGTGGTGCGGGTGAGGGCTTGGAGGGTTTCAGTTTGGGAGACGCCAGCGCGGGCCATGAGGGCGAACTGGGAGCAGAAGAGGCTCATGTCCATGCCGTTGGGACTGGGGTTTCTGAGTTGGATGTTGCCAGTGAGGGGGCTGGTGGTTTTGAGATCGATGATCCGCAGGCCGCGCCGTTTAAGGTCTTGGAGGGCGGCGGCGCGGCTGAGGGCGCTGAGTTTGCCGGTGGTGACGGCTCCAGCGTCACTCTGGGTGGTGTAAGTGAAGATGGGCACTACTGGACACTCAACGCGTCAGATTGTTGGGCGGTGGTGGCCTTGAGGGTGTAGGTGTGTCCGGCGTTGTCGGTGATGAGCCAGGTGAGTTGGACGTCGGCGCTGGTGGCGCGGTTGACGGTGATGGTGCCGATTTCGCCTTTACCTGGGGCGAGGGTGCCGGGGGTGAGGTTACCGTTGCGGCGGTCCAGGCGGGCACGGACGCCGAGGCCGTCTTGGGTGAGTCGTAGGGCGGTGGGGTTAAGGGTGTAGGTGGTGGTGCTAAGGCTGGTGAGGGTATAGCTGAAGGTGACTTTGTTGCTGTGCTGGGTGATGGTTACGCTGCCGGTGAGGTCGTCGGGGAGGCCGGGGAGGCGGGGCAGGCGGGTGGAAGACTTGACTTCGGTCGTGAGGGGGGCGGCATCCTCGCCACGTTCACGGGGAAGGGCGGCGATGAACGGGGCCTTGGGTGCATCCGGTGTGGTGGCGACAGGAGCGGCCTTGGGTGCGTCCGGCGCAGGTTTGGGGCCTGCTGGCGTCGTGCTGGCGGCAAAGGTGGCCTTTGGTGCGTCTGGCGTCGTACTGGCGACGGATAGGGCTTTCGGTGCGTCCGGTGTGGTGGCGACAGCGGCAGGCGTGGCCTTCGGCGCAAGCGATGTGGCGGTGGGTGCTGGTGTGTCCTGAACGGCCACGGCGGTCACCATTTTGGTTGGTGTTGGCTGTGGGAGGGCGGCGGTAGGTGGCTGCTTGGTGGGTAGTGGAGGTAAAGAAGCCGTTGTGTTGGTCTTGGCTTCGAGGGCGGCGATAGCCGGTGCGGGGCTTGGCGTGGGCGTGGCCGTTGTGGGGGGATTCACGCCGGGCGTCTGGATGGCGAGCAGTGAGGCAGCGAAATTCAGAGGCGTGGCACTGACGACGAGGGCCATTACACCGGGCATGACGGCGGGAATCATGTACTGCGAGTCGTTCATCCGCACGGCTCCGAAGGGCAGCGGGCTGAGACTCAGGGTGGCTTTGGGCGTGAGGGTCTGGCCGGGGGGCGAGAAGGTCAGGGGGGCGCTGCTGTAGAGCAAGACGTTCATGCCGCCGATGTTCGGAATGAGGTACTGGTTGTAGGCGAGTTGGATTGCGCCGTAAGGCAGGGGATCAAGGGAGACGAGGAGGGGTTCGGCGGCGGCACTGCTGATGGCGAGGAGCAGCATCACACTCAGGGTTTTTTTCATTTCTTGTCTCCTGCGGCGGGGATGTCGACCGTTTGCCTTCCATCACTGGGGGCGGGTTGAGCGGTGACCTGGGTGGGGGCGTCAGTGGGTTGGGTCGTGGTGGGCGATGGTGTGGGCAGTGCGGGGGTTGAGCTAGGGGTCTGAGTGACAGGCGGCGTGGGCGGGGTCTGACTGGGAGCGGCTGCGGGTACGGTGGGCGGGATAACGGTGACGGTGGGTGGGGTGAGGGTGACAGTCTGGGTGCCAGTGGGGCGGGGATCAGGGATGGGGTCGGCATTGATGACGAACAGCAGGGTGTTTTTGCTGACACTGGCGCTCTGTTTGCCGAAGAGCGCACCGAGGATGGGGATGCGGCTGAGGCCGGGCACGCCGGATTTGCTGGTGCTGTCGGTGTCGGTCACCACGCCGCCGAGCACCACGGTCTCACCAGGGCGAATCTGGACGGTAGATTTGAGGCTTTGCTTGTCTTGCTGGATGCTGTTCTGGGGGCCTGCACTCGGGGTGTTGCCGATCTGGGTGTTGAGGGTCAGGACGATGGTGCCGTCAGCGGCGAGGCGGGGCGTGACGGTGATGTTCAGCCCGTACTGGTAGGTCTGACCTGGGATCGTGGTGTTCTGCCCGTTGACGGTGGTGGTGGTGGCCGGGAAGAGGAGTTCTCCGCCGTTGGTGAAGTCGGTCTGCTGGCCGGAGAGGGCGAGGAAGTTGCTGTTGATGATGGTGCGGGCCTTGCCGGAGTTCTGAGCGGCGTTGAGGCCGACCTGGACGCTGGCGGGGGAGACGCTGGGGGCGTAGCCGACGCTGAGGGTGCCGTCCTTCTGGCCGAGGGTGACGCCCCCTAAACCCAACTGCCAGTTGATGCCGAGGTCGGAGCCGTCACTGTCGCGGAGTTGTTCGACGCGGAGTTTGACGCGCACGCTCTTGACGGGAACATCGAGGCTGCTGATGGCGGCGAGGAGTGGGGTGACGAGTCCGCGTGGGCCGCTCAGGAGCAAGCTGTTGGTGCGGGCGTCGGCGAGCACCGAGACCTTTGCGGCGGTGGCTGCCGTGGCGGGGCTGGGGGTGATCCCGGTGAGAGGCAGAAGGGCTGGCGTGGGGGTGAAGGTGCTGAGGTCTTTGGCGAGACTGACGGCGTCGCTGTAGCTGAGCGTGACGGTGCGGGTGATGGAAGTCTGGTCATCGGGGATGGCTTCAGGCTGGGCTTGGAGGTTACGGATGACGCCCGCGAGGCGGACTTGCTCCTCGGGGGCGGCGCGGACGGCGATCAGGTTGCGGCCTTCGACGGTGTCGACGCGAGACTGGGGGGATTCGCGTTTGAGGGCGGCGGCGACGTCGCTGGCTTTGCCGATGACGGGGTAGTAAACGGTGATGCGGCCCTGGTCGCGGCTCTGCTGGTCGCTGAGGATCTGGCTGGCCTGCTGCTGCTGAGCGTCGATGCCGTCGACGATGATGATGGCTTGGTCGGGGAAGGCCATGACCTTGGCATCGCCGAGGAGGGCGGTCAGGAGTTTGGCGTCGCTGTCAGGATCCGTGCTGGGGTAAGACAGGCGGTGGGTGACGAGGGGTGCCGGTGCGGGCGTGGGGGGGGGTGGTTTGGGCAGCGCGTCCAGCAGAGCGCGGGCGGCTTGCTGCTGATCCGGGGTGCCTTTGACGACCAGCGCTTGACCGACGATGGTGAGGGCGGCCCCGGTGCTGTCTTTGATGGCTTGAGCGATCTGAGCGACGTCGCCTTGCACGGGGTAGGTCTGGATGAGTGGAGCGGGCACAGTGACCGGGGTGGGTTGGAGGAGCGCCGCGAGGAAGGTTTTGATGCGGTCTTGCTGCTGGCTGGTGGCGTTGACCACGAGGGTCTGTCCGACGATGCTTGGGGTCGTGCCAGTGGCGTCTTTGACGGCCTGAGCGACTTGGGTGGTGTCGCCCTGCACGGGGTAGGTACGGGTGATGAGGGTGGACGGCACAGTGGCCGGAGTGGGTTGGGGGAGGGCAGCGAGGAGGGCTTTGACAGTGCTTTGCTGCTGCTCGGTGCCTTTGACGACGAGGGTGGAACCGACGGGGGCGATGGTCGCGCCCGTGATGTCCTTGAGGGCCGCCGTGATCTGAGCCGGGTCGCCGTTGACAGCGTAGGTGAGGTTCAGGAGCGGCGCGGCGGGCGCGGTTGGCGTGCTCTGAGGTTTGGGGAGTTGGCTAAGCAGACCGGCGGCGGCTTTGAGTTCGGTTTTGGTGCCGGAGAGGATGATGGTGCCCGTGTCGAAGAGGACGGCTTTGGCGGCGAGGATGGGGGCGAGTTTACTGAGCTGATCGGCGGTGAGGCCGGGGAGGCTGAACACCCGGGTCTGTTCGTCGCTGGTGGGGGCGGGGGCGTTGTTGACGCGGTTGATGTTGGTGGCGTCGCCGATGATGATGAGCTTGCCCCGGACGGTGGCAGCGCTTTGTGGGGCGTAGAGGTTGAGGAGGGTGGTGAGGGCGTCCCGAAGGGGCATGGCTTTGAGGCCAGTACGGAGGGTGACGGCGGGGAGGCCCTGGGTGAGGACTTGAAACCCGCTGGCTTTGGTGAGGGCGGTGAGAGCGTCGTCGAGGCGCAGGCCGCCGAAGGGGACGGTGAGCGTGACAGGGACGCTGAGGGCTCTGGTGTCGGGAAGGGTGACGCTTTGTGCGGCGGGGCCGGTGGTGGGTGCGGGCGCGGCCAGGGCGGGCAGGGTGGTCTGTGCGAAGGCGGCGCTGCTGAGAGTGACGGTGAGGATCAGGGCGGCGGTGAGCGGGGTACGGCGCATGGGGGTTCCTTTCATAGCTTCATGGTGGTGGGGGTCAAGGGTGGTCGCGGGCGAGGAGTGGCGTCCCTAGGGGCGTCCGTTCACGACGAGGGTGGTCGGTGGAGAGCGACTGGGCGCAGCTTCAGGGTTGAGGGCTGTTGAGGTTGAGGGTGGTGGTGGAGGTGTCGAGCGTGAGGTCGACGCTGGTGGGGGTGGCGTGGGTGACGCGAACTTCAGTGCCGGGGATGGTGGCGTTCAGGTCGGCGTAGACGGGGCCGGAGCTGGTGTTGAGGATGGCGATGCTGGTCTGGCCATCGGCGCGTCCGGCGTAAGTGACGGTGTTGTTGCTGACCCATTGCTGAGCGGCGTTGAGCGGTGCAGGGCGTGCGGGGGTGGCTGGTGCTGGTGGTGTGGCTGTTGAGGTTTGGAGCGGTGCGGGGGTGGACAGCTGGCGTGGTGCGGCTGGCGCTGGTGTTGCTGGGCTGGGTGGGGTGAGCACCAGGCGGGGTGCGGGTTGCGCCGCTGCGTTGACCTGTGGCAAGGGCCGGATCTGGGCTTGCGGAGGCTGAGGGGCGGGGATGGGCGTTACGGGAAGGGCGGTGGGGGTGTTGTGTGGAAGGGAGGGCAGGGCCGTAAAGGTTGGAATGGGGGTGATGGGGCGTGGGGCTAAGGCGGTGATGGGTGGCGCGAGAACGGTGCGCTGAGCAGCGCGGGGGGTCTGCCGTGGCGGTGCGGGCAGCGCGGGTGTCGCAGCAGCAGCGGTAGCGGTGGAGGTTGCGGGCAGTGGGGGCAGGGCAGAGAGGCCTGGCGCGGCAGCGTTCGAGCTGGAGGGCAGGGTTGCTTTGTCTTTGGGCGCGACGAACGGATCTGGGATGGCTGGGGTGACGTCGTAGGGATTGACGGTGGCGAGGTGCTTGGGGGTGAGCGTGCCTGCGGTGGTGCTGGTCGGGCCGGTGAGTTTGGCAGGAGCGCCCGACTTGGGTTTGGTTGTGGTTGTTTTGGGTGTCGGTTGCGGCTTGGCCGTTGTGGTGATGGTGGTTTGGGTGTGGGTGATCGGAACGGAAACCGGGAGGGGGGCGAGGGTGGTCAGGGGAGCAGGGGTACTCGCCGGGCGGGTCTTGAGATACGCGGCGGTTCCGGCAGCGAGGGTGGCCAGGAGCAGCAAGGTCAATGGGAGAGGCCGCACGCGCGTCAGGGTCCTGAGCGGACGGGACGGTGCGGGCGTCGGCGCGGGGGTGAGGAGGTCAGGCTGAATCGGCTGGGGGTCGGGCTGGGTCGGGTTCACGGCGTCCTCCCGGTGACGGTGGTGGGATTGCGGGTGTAACCGATGACTTGCAGGGTGTGCGTGAGGGCCTGATCGGTGCTGGTGGAGGTGATGTCGGTGACGTTGAGGACGCGTTTTTCGTCGTGGGTCCAGGTGAGGAGGCGGTAGAGGTTGGGGTAGGAGCCGGTGAGGTTGAGGGCGAGGTGAACTTCAGTGAAGCCCGGTAGGGGGCTGGGCTGGGTGCTGCGGGTGAGCTGCGTGAAGTTGAGCTGCTGCTCCTGGGCGGCTTGCTCGATGCGGGCGATGAGGATGCCGAGGTTTTCTTCAGCGGGGAAGGCGGCGGTGATGCGGTCAAGTTCAGCCTGGCTGGCTTTGACGCGCAGGCGCAGGGCGGGGAGGGCGTCGATTCTGCTCTGGGCGGCGTCGAGCTGAGCGCGGATGTCCTGGCTTTGGGTCTGGAGGCCTACGTGCTGCTGCCAGGTGGTTTTGGCGAGGGTGGCGTTGCCCGCGATGGCGAGGACAGCGGCGAGGGCGAGCATCAGGGTGCGGTTCATTGGGCCGCGCCTTGGGGGTTGAGGGTGGGTTTTTCGGTGGCGGTGGCCTGCATGACCCAGACGCCTTGCTGAGCGGTGGTGGGGAGGGTTTTTCTTAAGGTGGTGAGGTTGAGGGCGTAGCGGCTTTCTAAGGTGTTGATGGCGTCGTTGATGGCGGCTTTGTTGGTGGCCTGGGCGGTGAGGGTGTACGTGATGGTGGGTGCGGGGAGGGTGAGGGGAGCGCTGATGGGAACGGGCGTGCCGCCGGGCGTGGGCGGGACGCTGGCCGTGGGCGGTGGTGGTGGGGCGCTCTGGATGGCGGTGGCCTGTAAGGTCTGGAGTTTGACGGTGAAGGCACCGTTCTGGGTGGGGAGTTGGTCGGTGAGGGCGGTGAGCTTCTGGGGCCAGTTCACGCGGTTGCTGAGGATGGTGTTGACCTGCTGCTGGGCGGCTTGCCCGCGGGCGATGCTGGTGTTCAGGGCGGCGTACTCGTTGAGGGGCGCGGAGAGGGCCGTGAGGGCGACCTGGTCGCCGCTGATTTGGCGCTGGGTGGCCTGATTGAGGAGGGTGAGGGCGAGGAAGGGAAGGACGGCGACGGCGAGGCCGATGGCGAGTGGGAGGTAGGCTTTGAGGTCGCCGCGCTGGACGGTGCTGGTTTGCTTACCGGGTTTGAGTGGGAGGGTGGGGGCGAGGAAGCCGAGTTGGGCGAGGTCGGATTGGGTGAGGATGTCGAGGGTGAAGTCGGGTGTGCCGTGCATGGTTTCGTCATGGAGTCGCTGGGCGCTTTCGGGATCAGCGATCAGGATGATGTGATCCAGGCTGGTGTTCTGACCGTGGAGGATGCTAGTGATGGAGGTGAGCATGTCAAAGAGCTGGTCGAGGCGTTCGCCGATCTGCTGACTGGCAGGCTGGCGGATGCGTCCGATGATGCGGGTGTCGTTGGCGATCAGGGCGACATGCTGATGTTCGGTACTGGTGATAATGGCCCCGCCACCTTGTTTGGGGAGGCGGTGCAGGGCGGTGAGGGCGGCATTTTCGACACTGAGGAGGCTGAGTCCTGCGGCAGAGAGGGCGCGGGTGAGGTCGCCCATGGCCTGTTTGGAGGTGTAAGTGATGAGGGCCGCGTTTTCACCTTGGTCGTCGATGGTGGGGAGGACGCCGAAGATGGCGTCTTCAGCGACGTGGGCGGGGAGGTAGGTTTCGGGGCTGAGGGCAATGGCACTGCTGGCCTGCTGGGGGGTGAGGCCGGGCGCGGGGGTGAAGGTGATGTCAGCCAAGCCAGTGAGGTCAACGACGTGGACGGTGCCGCGCAATTTGAGTGAGGCGAGGGTGTCGGGTGTGACGGTCTGAACGTGACCTTTTTTGTCGCTGAGAGTGTTGTCGGTGTCGGTCATGACCAGGACGTACTGGGGCGTGTGCTTGGCCTTGTGGCGTGGTTTTGCGGGTGGGGCGGCCTTGGGGTTGGGGGGCTTGGGTGTGGAGGTGGGCGGTGGATTCATGACTGACCTCGCTAAGCTGCACGATGGGGCGCGGCTGTGTATTCCAGTGTGTGGGGGTCAAGGGTGGGCGGCTTCGCGCGGTGAGTTGTGGGCTTGGAAGGCCATAGGTGCAGTGAACGCGTCGGCCTGTGACGGGCTGCGCGGGTGGTTGGATTGAGGGGTGACTAGCGGCGGGTGAAGGGGTTGGCGCGGGTGGTGGGGGTTTCGCGGATGTTGAGAGTGGACATGTAGCTGTCGTAGCGTTTGCGTTCAACGACACGGGATTCTGCGCTGGCGGCGGTGACGCGGCCCATTTTGACGGCGATGGCGAGATGGCGGTCCATCATGGTGTTGCCGTCGTCCGCGTGGGAGTGCATGTGGTCGTAGTAGGCCGCGAGGGTGTTTTTATTGTCGGAGGTGATGAGGCTGCCCAAGACCTTATCGACGATCATGATTTCCAGCACGATCTGGCGACCCTCCCCGGTGGCTTTAGGGACGAGCTGCTGGGTGATGACAGCTTTGAGGGTGGCGGCGAGTTGGGTCTTGATCTGATTTTGCCGGTCGCCGGGCATGACGTCGAGGATGCGGCTGATGCTCTCTGGGGCGCTGTTGGTGTGGACGGTGCTGATGACGAGGTGTCCGGTTTCGGCGGCGGTGATGGCCGCTTCGATGGTTTCGGGGTCGCGCATCTCGCCGACGAGGATGACGTCTGGTGTTTGGCGTAAGACGCCTCTGAGGGCCTGGGAGAAGCCGTGGGTGTCCTGGCCGACTTCGCGCTGTTCAATGACGCAGTTGATGTCGGGGTGGAGGAATTCGATGGGGTCTTCGATGGTGATGATGTGGCGTTTTTGGGTGTGGTTGAGGTGGTTGATCATGGCGGCGAGGGTGGTGGATTTTCCGCTGCCGGTGGGGCCAGTGACGAGGATCAGGCCGCGCGGGAGAGCGATGAGGTTTTTGAGGACGGCCAGGATGCGGTCTTCTTCGAGGAGTTGGAGATCGTCGAGATTGGGGGGTAAGGCGGGGATGGGGCGGAAGGTGAGGAAGGGGCCGCCGCGTTGGAGGGCGGCGTTGACGCGGAAGCGGCAGGTGGGGGTGCCGAGCTGGAAGTCAGCTTCTTTGGTGCTTTGGAAGGCGGCGTAGCGGTTGTCGCCGATGATGAGTTTGAGGACTTCTTGAACGTCGTTGATGGTGAGGGGTGGGAGGTCGTCGATGCGGTGCCAGTGGCCGTGGAGTTTCATGATGGGTTTGGAGAGGGCTTTGAGGACGATGTCGCTGGCTCCGAGGGTGACGGCGTCTTCGAGGATGGCGTTCAAGTCGTCGATGGTAGGGATGAAGGGGATGGGGGTGGAGTGGGTGGTCATGGGGTGGCCTCATCTTTGGGATTGAGTTGGGTGTTGACAGCGGCTTCGAGGTCCTGGACGGTGATGAGGCCTTGCGAGGCTTTGAGGTAGCCGTCGGTGAGGAGGTCGATCATGCCGGTGGCGCGGGCGGCATTGGCGAGGGTGTCGGTGGTGGCCTGGGTGGTGATGAGGTCGCGGAGGTGTTCGTCGACGATGAGGAGTTCGTGAATGGGGACGAGGCCTTTGTGGCCGCGTTCGCAGGCGTTGCAGCCGTTGTGGTTGGGGGTGCGGCTTTCGTCGGTGAAGCTGAGGCGGGCGTGTTTGAGGGCGTCTGCGGCGCGTGGGGGGAGGGTGGTGGGGGTTGAGCAGATGGGGCAGAGTTTGCGGATGAGGCGCTGGGCGAGGACGCCCCGGAGGGCGGGGGCGATGTTGTAGTTCTCCAGGCCGATGTTTCTGAGGCGTTGAATGGCGCTGGCGGCGTCGTTGGTGTGGAGGGTGGAGAGCAGGAGGTGGCCGGTGTTGGCGGCAGCGATGGCGACTCTGGCGGTTTCTTCGTCGCGAATTTCGCCGAGGAGGATGATGTCGGGGTCCTGGCGCATGGCGCTTCGGAGGGCTTTGGCGAAGGTGTAGCCGATCTCGGCGTTGATCTGGGATTGATTGAGGCCCTGGAGTTGGTATTCGACGGGGTCTTCGATGGTCTGGGTGTTTTTTTCTGGAGTGGCGATGCGCTTGAGAGCGCTGTAGAGACTGAAGCTCTTGCCTGATCCGGTGGGGCCGGTGACGAGGACCATGCCGTCAGCGAGGTGGATGAGGTGGGAGAAGCGAGTGAGGGTCTGGGGGGTCATGTGGAGCCCCTCGATGTCGGGGATGTCTTTGGCTTCTCTGAGGACGCGGCAGACGATTTTTTCGTGACCTTCGGTCTGGGGGAGGCAGGAGACGCGGAGGTTGATGCGGGCGGTGCCGACTTTGAGGGTGATGCGGGCGTCCTGGGGTTCGCGGTTGTTGCCGAGGTCCATACCGGCCATGAGCTTGAGGACGCGGATGATGTTGTCGGTACTGGCTTTGGGGAGGGCCTCGGTGGCGGGCCTTAGGTGTTTGTCGATGCGGTACCGGACGCGCAGGCCGTCTTCTTGGGGTTCGAAGTGGATGTCGCTGGCGTTTTTGAGGGTGGCGGTGAGGATGGTGTTGCGCACGAAGCGTTTGACGGCGTTGTCGGTGTCTTCGAGGTCGATTTCGGGGGTGGTGTGTTGGCTGAATTCGGTGTGGAGGTCTTTGAGGGCGGTGGCGTTGGTGTAGTGGTCTCGGATGAGACGGTCGAGGGCGGTGGGGGTGACGACGTGGAGGGTGATGGGGTGGCGGTTGGTGCGTTCGGTGACGGCGGTTTTGATGAGGGTTTCGCGGGCTGGGCTGTCGGTGAGGATGTAGAGGGTGCCGTCACTTTCTTGGTGGTGGGGGTAGACGCGGTGGGTTTTGGCGGTGTGTTCGTCGATGAGGTGGGCGACGTCGGAGTGTGGGGGGTCGTCGGTGATGTCGATGTACTGGAGGTTTCTGGCATCGGCTTGTGCTTGAGCAGCCTGAAATTCGTTGATGCGCCCAGTTTTGAGGAGGGTGTCGTCGAGCTTGTAGTCGCTGAGTTCGTGGGTCTGGACGTCGCCGTAACCGAGGTGCATTAAGGCTTCTCCGATGGATTTGCGTTTTTGTCGGGTGTCGCGTTTTGGGGCGGTGGGGAGTGGCGCTGGGGTGGGATCGGGATTGGGTTGTGCGGGTGGTGGGGTGGGTGGGGTGGGTGGGGTGGTGATTTCTAGGGTGCTGACGGGAAGTTCGGGTGGCGTGATGGTGTGCGGGCTGGCGGTGAGTTCAGGTGCGGATTCAGGCGCGGTGAGGGGTTCGGTGAATGGGATGGGTGGCGCTTCGGTTTCGGTTTGGGGAGTGGGGTCTGGTGGGGTATCGAGGGCGAGCTGGACGAGATCGCGTGGGGGTTGATAGTCGGGGGTGGGTTGAGTGGAGTGTGTGGTGAGCCAGGCGGGTTCTTGGCTGGGGGTGAGTGTGGGTGGGGGGAGGAGTTCATCTGGGGGAAGGTAGTAGAGATTTTCTTCTTGGAAGGGATTGCTGCTGGCGCGGACGATGTGGGGTCCGGCTTTTGCTTCGCTGATTTGGTTTTTGGGGTCGAGGATTTGGGTGGCGACGTCGGCGCGGTGGATGCCGAGGTGGTTGAGGGTGGTGGTGATGTGGTGTTCGGTCATGAGGGTGCGGGCGCGGGTGAGGATGAGGTGGTATTGGGTGTGGGTGGGTTGTTTTTGTTCGGTGGCGTTGAGGCGTAGGCGGTTGTGTTGCATGAAGGAGAGTTGGGCGTGGGTTTTGAGGGTGGTGATGAGTTCTTGTGGAGTGGGTGGGGTCATGGGTTGGGGTTCCTCGTGGGTTGGGATATATACAAGGGTTGAAGGCGGGTGCGTTAAGGGTTCGGGGTGGTTTTCTGGCGTCTGCGTAGGCCTGAGCGTGGGTGTTGAGGGAGAGGGTGTTCAGGTTATATATCCATTCTGATTACCTATATATTCCTGGGGGTCTCACCAGCGCCGCCAATCCCAAGGCCGAACTCCATCCAGCACCAAATGAATCGCATGCGCGCTCACCAGTCCCAACAGCCCCCACCCCACCAGCACCATAGGAATCCGTCAAGACAGCGCACTCACCACCGGCCATGACATCACTCCCACCAGCAGCACCTTCACACTCAGGTACGCCAAGCAACACCACCGAACCACGCACAAACCTATGCGTCACCCCACGGTGCTTCACCAGCTTCCCAAACGGCATCCACAGCGTCCCCAGCAACCCCAGTTCTTCCGGGAGTCCACCCGCACCGACGCTGCCAGATCCAGATCCGGCGAGAACAGAAACGTGCTAAACGCACAGCCCAGGCTGAACGGCTGCCACGCTTCAGCCCGCAGCAACCCCAGCAATGCCCCCACGCCCAACCCAACCACTAAAGCGGCCAGGTTGACGCTGGTATGCACTTGGGCACTGGGCATCAGCGGACCGCCACCTGCTGATCCACCATCACGGTGTTCATCCCCACGCGGTACACCCAGTGAACCGGCAAGCTGTCCAGACTGGGCGAAGCGCCGATGGTGACGGTGCCGTAGCGGACTTGCCCGGCGTTCACTTTGAAGGTACTCAGCGTGGGTCTTACCACTGCACCCGTCACGCTTAATTGCCGCTCGTCAAACGTCGCATCCGCTGTGCTGGCTTGCAGGCGGTATTGCAAAACGACCGTGTCCTCATCCCGGCTGGCACTCAACCGCACGTCCACCGGACTGGCACTGCTGGGCATCGGCGTGCTCCTGACATCGCCTTGCGAGTCCATGATTTGCACGGCGCTGCGGGGTTGGTCAGGCAGGATGCCTTGACTTTGCGGCGTGACCACCCCCCGGTTGACGGGTGGAGGAGCAGCAGTGCTCGGAAAAGCAGGGGCACTCTGAGCTGGAGTGCGCGCGCTTGAAGGGTCAGTGATCGTGACGCTGACGATGCTGCCTGCCGCGTCACTGCTGAGCTGCACGCGCCAGGTGTAGACCTGCGTTTCGGTGGTGATCTGAATCGGCGTGTTGCCGCTACTGGCGAGTCCAGCAAGCAGGATGCGGTTGCCCACGATCTTCGTGTCAATCAAGCCGCTGCGGGTGACGGTGGCATCCGTGACGGCTTCGGGAAAGGTGAGGGTGGCGAGTGCACCGGGGCCGAGAGTGAGGGTGAGGTTTTGCCGGGTGGCCTGGGTGGTGGTGAGGGTGGTGCTCAGGTCATTGCGAGCCTGAGCAGTGAGGGGGGCGAGGAGCAGGGCGGTCAAGAGCAGTCGTTTCATGGTGTGGTGCCTCCGCTCTTGAGTGTGAGCAGGGTCAAGGGTGGTTCCTGCCCGGTTGAGGGTGGTCGGTATTACGGATGGGTGTGTTGAGGTGGAATGCAACGAGGCGAGAACTCACGCGGGTGCGTGAAATTGCTCGCCTGTCAGGGGTCGTGGATTTCTTGTGAGGCGGGTGCAGACTTGCAGTTCCACATCTGGCCAGGAATCAAGGCCCCAGGGGCATTGAGCGTCGGGATGTAGAGAGAATTGCTCACGGCATTGCGGAACACTTGATGGATTTGAGTCATGACCGACCTCCAGAGTGCATTGGTGCGGTGATACGGATTCTGATTGTTGAGTTGTGAAGTCACTTGCTGGGAGAGGGCATTGGGGAGGGCGTGTGACAAGCGGGTGAGGTCGGGTCTGGGAAACGGGCGCACGGACAGAACCGGAAAAAGCAGTTGGTAACCTGTGACCTTAAGGTAAATGGCAGTTGTAAATAGTTGTAAACCGCTTAACTTTGAATCATTTAACATGAAAGAAATCTGTCCTTAGAGCTGAGAGAAGCCCACCTCGAACGTCAGGTGGGCTTCTCTCTGAATGGTGGAGACGGCGGGAGTCGAACCCGCGTCCGGAGTCACTTCAAGCAAGCATCTACGAGTAGTCCGTCGTTCCCAAAGTGAACCGGCTCATACCGCAACGCCACGAGCGCCGCCGTCACCTCTTGCCACGCCGTCCGTGGCAGCGAACCACTCGCTTCAAAACGTATCCCATCAGGACAAAGAATGACGGCCCCAAATGCTGCATACGGTCTTTTCACCGCTGCATCCACGGCAATCAACGTCTGATTCGCTTCTTCCAGCAGTGAGCCTTGGAGACCCCAGCTTTGTCAGCATCAGGGAAGATGACCTCGCTTATGATGGCGAGATGAACGGTTCGCGGCCCGCTCGACGACGTGGGCGGCTTGAGACTCGCTTCTCGCCGCCCACCTCCTTTCCGACGGAGCTCGAACGAACCCGGCTTCTTGAGGCCATCGAGCAGCACACCCTGGCCAGGGTGATTGTCTTTTCAGGCCCTTCCGGGTACGGCAAGACCACCACCCTGGCGCAATACGCCCGCCGCCACCCGGAGAATACCCTCTGGCTGCGTCTGGGCGAGGATGACAAAGACCCGCGTTCGTTTTTGCGTTCCCTGGCGCAGGTCTGCAAACACCATAGGGTGCCGCAGTCCGCTTGGGAGCAGCTCGACGAGCAGCAAGACAGCCGCGACATCCTACTTGGTGCGATCACAACCGACCTCAACGACCATGAGGACGACCTGAACATCATTCTCGATGCCGGGGAATTCCTGAGCGTGGAATCTGGTCGGGTTTTTACCACCTTACTCAGTGCCGTGGGGGATGGTCACCGCTTCTTCTTGGCGCAGCACGACGAAGGCGCGTTCAACGCCGCGCCGTTCCTGGCGCGTGGAGAAGCGCTGATCTTCACCGTCAATACCCTGCCGTTCACGGAAACCGAAGCGCACAAGCTCGCTGACCAGCTGGGCGAGCCCAACGAAGCGATCCAGGCGCTGCAAGCGCAGTACCAGGGCTGGCCTGCGGCGGTCATGCTGGCCATCCACGGTCGACGCCAAAACGCGCCGCTCCCGGCCCGTCTGCTGGTCGAACAGCTGTTCATCCCACTGCCCGCACCGCTGAAAGAGACCCTGCTCACGCTGGCCATAAAGGACACTTGGACCCCGGAGGACTTCCCGATCTTGACTTCCGGTGTCAGCGGCTTCACCCTGATCCAGCAGGCCGGCGTGCCGCTTACGCCTCTCGAAGATCAGCGTTTTGTGCCGCACGACGTGGTGCGGGCATTCCTCAGGGCCGAACTCAACAGGAATCCGCATCGGGCGCGGGGAGTATACCTGCGCTTTGCCCGCTCTTTAGAGCAGCAGGACTTGCCGTATCAAGCGCTGCATTGGTTCTGGGAAGCACGCGAGATGGCCGACGTGATCCGGCTGGCCGAGATGCTGACGCCGCAGTGGATTCAGTACTCCGATTGGCTACTCGTTCGGGAAACGCTGGGGCCGGTGACGTTGACGCTCCTGTCACCTCAACTTCAAGCGCTGATGGCCGTCGCGTTGATCGAAACCGGCGAAGGTTCAGCCGGCAGGGAACTCGCGCTGCGCTTGATCGCGTCTCCCGAACTGGTCACGGCCATGTCCTACTTCGTATTGGTGATCAGTTCGTTCCGTGCTGGCAATCCACTCGAATCGGTAGCATACGCTGATGCGGGACTGGCAATCGCCACGGACGAAGCAGATTGCATTCGCCTTCTGCGTACCAAGGCCGGCGCGCTGTCGAGCACATCCCGCCTTGAGGAAGGGCTTGGCATAGCTCAGGAAGCCGTTGACCGTGCACAGCGCCTGGGGGACATCAGCGGCCTGCTGGCCTGCGTGACCACCAAAGCCTATCTGCTGGAGCAGCTCGGCCGAAGTGACGAGGCCCTCGAAGAGTACGAACGCACGCATGTTGCTGGGCGGCACCACGGTTTCCTGAACCGCTCTGTTCCCATGGTGGCCCACCTCGCTCCTTACTACGTCGCGTTGGGCCGCCTGGCAGAAGCAGACGCGATTCTGGACGAATTTTTGCTGATGTGTGAAAGTCGATATCCGCTCGGTACCTCGATGCTCTCCCTGCCCCTGGCCGGTCTCCGTCACGCTCAGGGACAAAAAGAGCTGGCGATCATGGCGGGAAAGCGGGCCTTTGAGCTGTTCCTGGCTGAAAAAAACATGCTCGGAGTAGGCGATAGCTTGTCTTATTTTGTCTACGATGAACTCCTGGACGGGAACATTCAGGATGCTCAGCTCATTTACGATAAACTGTTCTTTCAGGAGTACCCCGACGGCAATCCTATCAAGAGCACCCAGGTGACCTTGAAGTGGAGTGAACCCAAAGCGCAGGACCAGCAGGCAAGTCACTTCTAGGCTGGATGATAGCGGGCGGCGAACTCGGCAGGTGGGACGTAGCCGAGACTGGAATGCAGGCGTTCTTGGTTGTAAAGCTTACCGATGAAGTGGTTCACATGGCGCTGTGCATCGTCCAGATCAGCATAATCTTGAAGATCAACCTCCTCTGTTTTGAGAGTTTTGTAGAAACTTTCCATGCGAGCGTTGTCGTAGGGATTGCCTCTTCTGGACATACTTGGCGTGATACCCATCGCCCGCAGGCGGGCGATATAGAGCCGGCTGGCATATTGGACACCTTGATCAGAGTGATGAAGGAGTCCAGGTGCTGGATTGCGAGCAGCAAGCGCGTTATTCAGCGCGGCCAGTGATAGGTCGGCGTCGATAAACTTTGACATTGACCAGCCCACGATCTCACGCGTGAAACTGTCCAGCACGCATGCCAAGTAGACGAAACCCTGCTTCACCCTCACATACGTCAGATCAGCTTGCCAGACCTGATCTGGTTGGGTTGGAATCACTTGTGGGAGCAGATTGGGGTGACGTGCTCCCGGAAAACCGAGCCATATGAGAATGGAGTATCTGGCACACTGAGGGACGACGTCCCCGGAGGTCAGCATGAAGGGAAAAAAGTTCACCGATGAACAGATCAGCTTCGCGCTCAAACAAGTAGAAACCGGTGTTACTATCGGTGAAGTCTGTCGGAAAATGGGCGTCGCTGAATCGACGTTCTTCAACTGGAAAAAGAAGTATAGCGGTCTGGGTCTGAGTGAGTTACGCCGTCTGAAGCAGCTCGAAGAGGAGAACCGCAAGCTCAAAGCGTTGGTCGCCGACCTGAGTCTGGACAAAGCCATGCTCCAAGATGTGATTGCAAAAAAGCTCTAAAGCCCGTCCAGCAGCGCGTTTTAGTCACTCATCTGCGGCGGGCGTATCGGATCAGCGAGCGGCGAGCGTGTCGGGTGCTCAAGGTGTGGCGTTCCGTCCAGCGGTATCAACCGCTGGTGGACACTCAGGAGCCAGTCATCCTGAAGCGGATGACCGAGATCTCCCAGACGCGGGTACGATATGGCTACCGGCGTATTCATGTCTTGATGGCCCGTGAAGGCTGGAAGATCAATCACAAACGAATTTACCGGCTCTACAAACAAGCTGGGCTCAATCTGCGGATGAAGCGACCTCGACGCCGGGTATGTGCCGCGCATCGCGCGACGCGAGAAGAACCTATCCAGGCCAACCAGGTCTGGGCGATGGATTTCGTCTCAGACGCACTATTTAATGGTAAACGCTTTCGATCCCTGACCTTGATCGACATTTTCACACGGGAGTGCCTGGCAATCCACGTCGATCAAAGTATCAAAGCCGAGCGGGTGGTCGAAGTGGTGACCGAGGCCGCCAGGGGCCGTGGGGCCCCTGGCAAGATCCGAGTCGACAATGGGAGTGAGTTCATCAGCAAAGCGCTAGACCTGTGGGCGTATCAGCGCCAAGTCACCCTTGATTTTTCCCGTCCAGGACGCCCTCAAGACAACGGATACATCGAATCATTTAATGGCAGTTTCCGGGACGAGTGCCTGAATACCCACTGGTTTCTGTCGTTGGATGACGCCGCTGAGAAGATTGAGAAGTGGAGGATCGACTATAATGACATCAGGCCGCACTCGGCACTGGGAAATCTCGCTCCAGGAGCATTCGCAGCGCAGTTTGCCTCAACTCGCCGCCCGCCGGAGACTCCATCCTGACCCGGATCGGTTTTTGGGAGCACCTCAGGGGAAGCGTTTCTCGCTGTGAGTGGAATCGGTGGTGCGCTGGTAACGCCGCTTGGGTCGACACAATAAGCGATGTTCCCGCATGACCCGCAGAACGCGTTTGTGATTGATGGACTGCCCGCTGCGTGCCAGTTCGCGAGTGACCCGCCGATACCCATAGCCGTTCCACTTCAGCACCACTGCTTCAATGTCAGTAGCGAGTCGTTGATCTTGGTCGATGACTGCGCGGTTTCGTTGACGGAGGTACCACGACCGACTGACCGCATGCAGCTCACACAGGCGGCGCACCGACACCGTGGGATGCGCGTGTCGCGCATCCGAGATCATTTGGTGCCTTTGTTCAAGCGGTACGTCGCCAGCGATTTTTTCAAGATGGTGTTTTCTAAGGCAAGTTGGCCGCAATACCGCTCCAGCTCAGCAATCCGCAGCTCGGCGCTGCGATCTGTGGCCACGCCGTCGGTGAAGGCGGCTTCTCCGCGCGCCTCGACCTCTTTGCGCCAACGGTGGATCAGGCTGGGCACTAAACCATGTTCCCGGCTGAGTTGAGCGGTCGTTCGCTGGCTTGAATTGATTTGGTTGACGACCTGAAGCTTGAATTCACGGCTGTGATTGCGTCCTGGCATGAATGCTCCTTCGCGCTGTGATCAGCCTAACGGCTGGTCGGGGCAAAGTGGCTTGGCCGTTGGTCCTCTCTAGGGGGTTCATTCCAAAGGCTTACCTGCTGTTCGCTCAGAACAAAGAGCAGGAGAGTATGGACGTTGCTGTGGAGTTCCTCAGCACTCATCCTCCTGATGAGCGTCCAACGAACGCTCTCCTGGTTCTCCGAGCCGAGCTGTTGCGCCGCCGAGGCGAGCTTCGGCAAGAACACCTTGCTTTGAACTTCGCCTGGGCCGAAGGCAAGATCACGCATGAACACGACCTCTTCCGCGTCCTTGGTCTCTTCCCTGCATTGCTGGCCGTCGTCCTCACCGAGGGGTGGGGACCACCGAGTTTCCAGCGCCACCAGCACGCTCCTAAGGTGGCGCTCTCCAGAACTCTGCATCTCCGCACGCTCGGCCAAGTGTCCTTGACACTCAACGGCACGCCGGTGAACGCCGTCCTCGACAAAGCACTCCAAGCGCTGACGTACGTCCTGCTCGAACCCGGTACGCAGCAAGACAGCGTCGCTGACGCGCTGTGGTCCGACAAGGATTTACGGCGCGGTCGACAGTCAGCCAGGAGTGCCCGTCAGAGCCTCAACACCCAGATTAAAGCGCTACAAACTGACCTTGGCCTACCGGCCGTGCCGTTGATCGTCTCGCCGGGACGCGGACGGGAAAACTCTGCTTGGACAATCGCCAAGAACTTCGAGCTGCGTTGCGACGCCCAAGATGTCTTGATGCAAGTTGACCCAGCGCAAGTCGAACAGCTCTACCAGGGCCCGTTTCTTCCCGGTAACGACTCCGAATGGGCCGCTCACTGGCGCAGGAACATCGACGATCACGTCGCTGCCGTGCTGCGTCAGGGAATGAACGATCCCAACCTGACGCCTCGGCAGTCACTCGACCGGCTGCTGAGGATCGCTCGGATTGACCCTGGTTTCCAGGCGGAGCAGGATCTCCAAGCTCTGGCTTTGGAATGCCGGGATCCGGTCGTCTCCCGTACCGCTCAGGCAGCAATTTCTTACATTCAGCAAGGGGAGTGGGATCTGCTCCCCTCACTACGGATGGTGAACTAACACAGCAGGCTGCGGCTTTATCTCGAGAATTCCTGTTCCAATGCTAGTCAGACCCTAAAACAACGCACAACTTGAAATATGAAACAGGCCACATGGACTGAAGTCCGTGTGGCCTGTTTTGATGGTGGAGACGGCGGGAGTCGAACCCGCGTCCAATGTCGCTTCAAGCTAGCTTCTACGAGTGTAGTTCGTGATTTGTCTTACTCCCAAGCCGCACACGGACACGCTGCTCAAAGAGGCAACCTCACTTTATTTTCGCTTTAGGCCGTGAGATGCAACCTATTGCTAGCTATCTTTTGTGTCAGCTTCTACAACGCCAATAGCCGGGCTTTGCAGTTGCTGTGCAGGGGTTTAGGCCGCAAATTGGAACTGAACTTCGTTGTTGTTGCCATTTAAAAGGCTTGACCGATGATTAACGAGGCCAACGATCATCCTCGACTCGCTACTTCACTTTTCACCTACACTGTCGAGACCGGATCGTCCCCATCAGTACCGACCACTTTACCACGCTGAGGTCCTCACCTCAAGGCCAACTGTGCCTTCATGGCCGCCGCCGCCGCCCGCCTCAACGTCGCCAGTTGCGGCCCACTCGCCCCCCACTCCGGATCAACACTACGGCGATTGGCGTCTTGTGCCAACACCAACGCATACCCAGCCGGAATGACCTGCTGCGACGCCGCCCGCAGCACCCGACTGGTCAACGTCCGCGTCTGCTGACGTGCCACACTGTCCACAACGGTCTGCACTTTACCCTCAAACCAGAACGCAACGGCAAACACTGGGGCCTCCTGATCGACGCTACTCATGGTCAACACCGCCACCCCCGGACTCTGCACCGACGAAACCGCCGGACGCGGCGGTGAGATGGCATACCGGGCTTCACGGGCCAAGGTATCCGCACGGGCATGCTCAGCGGTACTGTTCCTGAGCACCTGCACCACAATCACCTTGGGGTACATCACGCACAGCACCGCCCGCAACTCTTCCACCTGGGCATCCACCACGACGGTCTTGAGAAACCACCCTACCGGAAGGTACGGCAACGCCGCCATCACTGCCGTTACCTCTTGAAAGCCGCTCCGCGGCATCCCACCACTCACTTCCAGCCGCGTTCCATCGTCAGCCAAGAATACTGCACCGTAAGCAGCATCCAATCCAGACGCGCTCGCGTCAACGGTTAAAGTCGCCTGAATCATCTCCAAGACAGTAGCAGAGGCGTAAGGGGACAACTTCATGAGCCGGTTCTCCGTCAGACGTTCCTTTTTCTGTGAGAGTCGCAGTTGGTACTGAGCGCTAATCTGGTCGACGGCATTTTAAGTTTGGCGAGAAGCAGTGATGACCCGATGATTATTCAGTTGGCGTTAACGGCGGTGCAGGGGTTCTGGCAAGTTGTTGTCGGTAAGGAAGAATGAGGAGCACCAGCAGCAGGTGATTTGAGATTCAGGCCACCTGCACGACGGCTCTCCAGCCTTGCAGGGCAAGGATCAACTCGTATCGGCGGTCAGTGGCAAATAGAGCGGACGGTACCGTGCGAATTGGTGATTCTGGCGTGTAGATCGAGAAAACCTTGCGCCCTTTTGACTTGCTGGAAGCCCAGTTGGCTCCGTTCCTGACGTCGTGTAGGCCGATGAGATTGTTCAATCAAGTTGTTGCACCGGGCGGTTGAGATGACCTGCCGGTGATCAACATCGTTCAGTAACGGAAACTCACGGATAGCCGCTCCGTCGCTTGCCAATTTGTCGGTGACAACTGTTTCTAAAACGTCATATTCATTTAGCAGACGTCGGAAAAATGACGTCGCCACTGAGGTATAGCGCTGCCGTTGGAGAAGCACATCAAGCACCGCACCGTGGTCGTCGGCAGCCCCCCACAGACAATGGGTCACCCCACCGACGACCACGTGCATCTCGTCCAGATGCTACAAGGAACCCCGGCGGGGTTCCTTGTAGCATAAATTCTGGGCGAATTCACTGCTGAAATTGATGCACCAGGTGCGGATCGACTCGCGAGACACCTCAATGCCCCGTCCGAAGAGCAGTTCCTCCACGTCTCGGTGACTCAGTGCATAGTGATGGTAGAGCCAGACGGCATGACCGATGATCGAAAGCGGGAATCAATATGCTGGGAGCTTCTGGTCGATCAGCACGGCCTCACCCTACGCCAACAACTTGCCAAAACCGTTTGGTATGCCCTCGCTGGGCGTGCTAGGGACGCTGCGCTGCTTCAGTTCACATAAGCTACTAAGTTGATCTGGAAGTAATAACAAATCATAAGGACTCCGGTTGAACAGTTTTGCAATATATGCGAAACCCGACCAAGGGGAGAAGGAAAAGTACGGATTTCAGAATGGTGCCGTCACAAAAGCTAACACCATTCTGGAATCCGTATCAGCCCACATGAACGCCCCGGGGTTCGGTGATCAGGTTCGGACTCTTGCGCTCGGACAGCGCCACGACTGCCCACGCCACCGTCATTAGCAGGGTTACGCTGCCTGCCACTGTGAAGAACAGGGCTGCCGGGTAATGATCGACTATAGGCGAAAGAGCAAGCAGCGTTAAAGGCATCCCCAGCGTGGAAACGGTGCCCAGTACACTGAAGGTGCGGCCTAGAAAAGCGGACGGAACCATCTGCTGCATCAGTGTAATGATGGGCGTGTTGGTGGCAGCGATGGCAACGCCCATCAGCGCAGCTACGCCTAGCAGGCTCGGAGGTGTGACGAAACGGGTTAGCAAGAACAGTGAAGCGCCCAGCAAGGCCAGCCCCAGCGCGACCGTGCGCCGTAGCGGCAGCCGCGAGCCGATCAGCGCCAGCAGTGTGGAAGCGGCCAGCATCCCGGCGCTCTCAGCAGCAAGATACTGCCCGTAACCTTCCGCTCCAGCGCCCCCGAGTAGCAGTTTGGGCAGCAGCACCTGCACCGGCGCGAGGCTGGCATTTAGTAGCAGCGCGATAAACGGAAGGAACACCAGAACCCGTGAGCGGCGCATCAGCCGCAGGCCGCTGGCAACGCTGCTCAGCAGGGATTCGGGCTGTTCGGTTTTCAACTCGCGCTTAGGCAGTTGAACCAGCAGCAGCAGCGCCCCCATTACCAGAAAACTCACGCCGTCCAGCACGATGGCGAGGGCAGGTGAGGAAGCTGTGACCAGATACCCGCCCACCAGCGTTCCCAGCAACCATGCACCCTGATTGACGCCGCCGATCAAGCCATTGGCCCGCGCCAGCTCCTTTTCTGACACCAGTGCGGGAACGGCAGCGCTACTGGCCGGTTCCGCAAAGATACCCGCCAGCCCGGTCAGCACGGCCGCTCCATTGACCAGCCACAGCGGCACTTCACCCCAGGCCAGCGCCAGCCCACCCACCGTCAGTTGCAGGAGGCCGCGCGCCACGTCCGCGCTGATTAGCGGCACTTTCAGATTCATGCGGTCAATGAGCGCCCCGGCGAGGGGCATCAATATATTAGGGGCCAGCGCACAGGCCAGGGTCAGCGCCATCTGGCCCGCCGAGCCAGTCTGGTGCAGCACCAGAAAACTCAGGGCGATGCTTGCCAGTGCCGATCCCAGCTGGCTCTGAGCCGTGCCGAGCAGCCAGATCATAAATGAGCGGTTCCAGAGATGGGGAGTCATTCAAAAAGTGTGTGCCAAGCCAACTCCAGATGGAATGCGATTTTTAAACAAGCGTTGGCTTAATCTCTACTGCATGGATGATGTGCGGACAGCCAACGCGGAACAGGCGGCCCTGCTGCTGGATATCAAACTGCGTCCACTCCTAGACTTCTTGATGCGTTCGGAATGTAGCGCATCGGAGGCAGCGGCGCATTTGAGCGTCAGTCTTCAGCGCGCCCATTACCTGCTAGGTAAGCTTGTACAAGCACAAATGGCTGTGGTCGAGCGACAAAATGCCAGTGCGGGCCGGGCCATCAAACGCTACAGTATGCCGGGGCGGTGGTTCATTCCCTACGAGGTCACGGGCGCGGAAACCCTCGAAGCTTTTGCCTCCGCCCAACTCATACCCCGGATCGAAATCCTGATCGGCCATAGTGTCCGCGTTTTGCGTGAACGTTCACCGCACTGGGGCTTCTGGTTGGAGAGCAGCGCTGGGAGCGTCAACTTTTTGATCGGCACTCAGCATGGTCCGGCCAACGAGCTGTTCTTGGGCGACGAGCCGTTCCTTTTGAACATCGGTCGCATCCACTTGAGCCGTGAGAAGGCCAGTGAGCTCAAGCGCCGGCTCTTAGCCGTGCTGGAAGATTTTGAAACTGAAGATACTCCTAGCGCTCCCGAATACACGACTGCGTTGATGTTCGTACGCGGCGCGGTGAATTGAGAGTTGGTCAGAAAGTCACTTCCTTCCAAGCTGTAACATCGTAAATGCCGAGGCTGGCGCTCGCGACAGATCAGGTTTCTCAAGTGCAGCGGCATTTCAGCGGTAATAAATGCAATGCGGCTCGACAGGTGGAGGCCGACCACATCAGTCTCCACTTCACGTCGCTCTACCACGACTTGGAGTTCTGCGGAAGATAGGCTAGCTGAGCACGTCGTCAAGTGTCTGCAGTTTCTCAGGGAGCGCATCCGACACGCTGCACCGCTGCACGGAAATGCCTGAAGAAACGCAAAACTGGGTCACCCTCAGTAGGGCGCACCAATTTTGATACTGGTGACGAAGTCAAAATCGCGCCTCTTCATCGGTAGAGGAGAATGGTAGACTTGCTACGCTGCCTGACCGTGTGCAATGGCCAAAGTCGAGCTTAGTTAGCTCACCCCGCTCACAATCGTCTGGCGTCCCAAGCTAATGGCCTCATCCATTTGTAGCAGGGTCGTAGCGTTTGAAACACTGGTCGCCAGTGTGTTGATTGCCCCAGTTCTAAGCGCTCCCAGAATAGCTGTTATCTTGGACGGCTCGCTCGCCATAGCGATCACATTTGGAATGCGTTTGAGATCACTCACGCTTAGGCCCACCACCCGGCCCTGAATCTGGGTGGCGGCGCTGCGGCCATGAATATCCAGAAAGTCGTAGCCCATCAAATCGCCCACCGTGCCGATGCGTTTGGCCTCAGCCAATTCGCTCGGCGAGAACCAGCCCATACGCACCATGTTGCTATCCGCCGACAGATCGCCCACCCCGACCAGTGCCAGATCAGCGCGGCGGGCCTTATCTAAGGTCTGACGCACAGTGAGATTCTCGGTGAGTTGCCGAACAATCTCAGGATTGCCCACCAGCGCGGGCGCATATAGGGTTTCGCTCTCACCGCCAAACTGTGCGGCCAGGCGGCGGCAGATATGGTCGGGGTTCATGGCCTCGCCGCCCAGGTACGAGCCGCCGATGGCGCAGACAAACGTGCAGCTTCTGGACGCAGTAGAAATAGCGTGGTCTGAGACCGCGTTGATGTTGCGGCCCATGCCCACTGCCACGATCATGCCGTCTTGCAGGGTCTTGTCAAGGTAGCCCGCCACTAAGCTTGCCAGCATCCCGCGCTGCTTGTCGGGGTCGGTATGGTCGGGCGTCAGGATGGCCCGCATAATGCCGAAGCGCTGTACCAAGGCGTGCTGGAGGTCATCACTCTGTTTGGGACTCTGGCGCACCCGGATTTCGACGATGCCCTCTTCCTGCGCCCGACGCAACATCCGCCCGATAGTAGCCCGCGACACCTCGAAGCGCTTAGATAGCTCCTCTTGGGTGAGGCCGTCAATGTAATACAGGGTGGCTAAATTGGTCAGCTCATCAGTGTTGTAGCGGTCGGGAGCGGCAGAGTGATGTGGAGTGAGCGACATGGGACTCCTGGGTAAAGAGGGAATGAAATTCGGAGAGAGTTTTCAGGGCCAAATGAACTAGACAACGCGAATGAGGTCAGGCATGCCGGAGCCTCAAACGGGCAAATTTGAGCATTTGTTCCAAGTATTTTCTCAGGTCGTGAGCAAAAGATCAAAGAACCTGCTTTATTAATGACTCACCACTCTTCGGAAGTCAAGAGGTGAGGCCTAGCCGCTTGATGATTATTCCCCTGAAAGTGCGGCCGCTCGGCACTTTTGCCTTTTATATTCGGAGATTTGGCAAAGCCTCGCGCAGACAAAACGCCTGATAAGGGCGACCGGGTTGACAGGGCAATTCGACCATGATTAACTATTGCTCAGCCAAAGCTCAAATGCTCAAGACTTCTGCGAGAATCACCTGTGCCGTTTCAGACGGCTCTGGCTCTCTTGCATGCTTTGGAAACTGCTCCCCGCACACCGTTTTTGTTCTGGAGGAATCCTATGAAACGTCCCTTTGCTCTTTCTGCCGCTTTGCTGAGTGCCTTTCTTGGCGCACAGGCCAACGCTCAAACCTTGAGCAATACGACTGTCGCGTTCCTCATGCCAGATCAGGCTTCCACGCGCTATGAGCAGCACGACTATCCGGGCTTTCTCGCTCAAATGAAAAAGCTGTGTCCGACCTGCAAGGTAATCTATTTGAACGCCGATGGAGACGCCACCAAACAGCAGCAGCAGTTCAATTCCGCGATCTCTCAGGGCGCAAAGGCAATCGTCTTGGACGCGGTCGATACAGCGGCGGCAGCTTCTCTGGTCAAGCGGGCCCAAGGGCAAGGCGTCAAAGTGATCGCGTATGACCGTCCCATTCCGAACGCGAAAGCCGATTACTACGTCTCCTTTGACAATGAAGCGATTGGCAGGCTGATCGCAACGTCCCTCGTCGACCACCTCAAGAAGATGAATATGCCGAGCGGGAGTGGCGTTTTAGAAATCAACGGTTCGCCAACGGACGCTGCCGCTGGCCTGATCAAGAAGGGCGTTCATGCGGGCCTCGCGTCCGGAGGCTACAAGCCCCTTGCCGAATACGACACCCCAGAGTGGGCACCGAGTAAGGCTCAGCAGTGGGCAAGCGGCCAGATCACGCGCTTTGGCAAGAAGATTGTTGGCGTCGTCGCCGCCAATGACGGCACGGCAGGCGGCGCGGTCGCGGCGTTCAGCGCGGCGGGCGTCAATCCGGTTCCGCCGGTCACCGGCAACGACGCGACGATTGCGGGGTTGCAGTACATCGTCGCGGGCCTTCAGTACAATACGATCTTAAAACCAAGTGAGATCGTGGCAGGCGCTGCCGCAGACGTGGCCGTAGCGCTCCTCAAAGGTGAGAAGCCGAAGGCCGATAAGACGCTCTTCAATACACCTTCTAAACTTTTCGTACCGACATTGATCACCGCCGAGAATCTCAAGGCTGAGGTCATTGATAAGAAACTCAACGGTCAGCCGATTATCGCTACCGCCGTGCTTTGCAAGGGTTACGAAGACGCTTGCAAGAAGCTTGGCATCAACCCGTAAACGTTGCGCAAGGGTCGTCCGCCTGACAGGTGGACGACCCTTGCTGCAAACCTCTTCCAATCAGCAAGGGGAAGGCCAGATGAAATGAGTGATTTTCCAGAAAATGCAGTCCCTCGCGGAGAGCCGGTGCTCAGCCTGCGCGGCATCTCCAAGCATTTCGGTGCCGTCTCGGCGCTCAGCGATATCGAATTTGACGTTCATGCCGGTGAAGTTGTTGCGCTTGTCGGTGACAACGGTGCTGGCAAGTCGACACTGGTCAAGGTTCTTGCTGGCGTCCATCAGCCGAGCGCAGGAGAGATTTTTTTTGCTGGTAAACCAGTAAAGCTCGTCGATCCGTCGACGGCCCTCAATCTTGGCATTGCGACGGTCTTCCAAGACTTGGCCCTGTGCGAAAATCTCGATGTCGTCGCCAACATCTTCCTGGGGCGCGAGCAAGGACCTTGGCATCTCGACGAAGTGGGGATGGAAATTCGCGCTTGGACGCTCCTCAACGAACTCTCGGCCCGCATTCCAAGCGTGCGGGAACCGATCGCCTCACTTTCAGGCGGCCAGCGCCAGACCGTCGCCATCGCCAGATCGCTGCTGCTCAAGCCAAAACTGATCATGCTTGATGAGCCGACGGCGGCCCTCGGCGTCGCGCAGACGGCGGAGGTGCTCGACCTCATCGAGCGGGTGCGTGCGCGTGGCCTCGGCGTGCTGATGATTAGCCACAACATGGAAGATGTTCGTGCCGTCGCCGACCGAATCGTGGTGCTCCGGCTCGGGCGCAACAACGGCATCCTCACGCCCGACGCTTCGAACGAAGAACTGGTCAGCGCCATCACCGGCGCATCTGAAAACTCCGTCACTCGGCGTGCCGGGCGTCGTGCCCAGCTCGAACATTCAAATGAGGCAAGGTCATGAGTCAGCCGCAAGACGGTTCTTCCGACACTCCACTGCTCGACCGCGCCGACGTCCGTGTCAAGCACGCGACCGGCATCGGCGGCGCAATCGAAGCCTTCATCACCCGGGTCAAATCGGGCGATCTCGGCTTCCTGCCTGTGATTGTGGGCCTCATCATCATCTGCACCGTCTTCCAAATCCTCAACCCGGTTTTCTTGTCGAGCAGTAACCTCGCCAATCTGTTGTTCGATTCCTCGACAATCGGCGTGATTTCGCTCGGTATCGTCTGTGTGCTGATGGTGGCGCAGATCGATCTGTCGGTCGGCTCGGTCAGCGGCTTCGCCTCAGCGCTCGTTGGCACCTTGTGGGTGAATCAGGGCTGGCCCGTGCTGTTGGCTATTGTCGCCGCGCTCGTCATTGGTGCGCTTATCGGCGCAGCCTACGCTTTCCTTTTCAATTGGCTCGGTATGCCGAGTTTCGTGTCGACTCTTTCAGGGCTGCTTGCCTTTCTCGGGCTGCAACTTTATATCCTGCGCTCGACGGGTTCGATTAACTTGCCTTTCGGCTCGCCGCTGGTTTCATTCGGGCAGCTCCTGACGGTGCCGAACTGGTTGGCTTACGCGCTCGTCGCTTTAGCTGCAGTGGGTGTCTTCGCGGCAGACTACCGAACGGAGCAGCGCCGTAAAGTGTCTGGTCTGTCGACGCAACCAGTGGTCGCCACCGCGACTAAAGCGTTGGCAATTTTCATCGGCTTGGAATTCGTCGTCTTTTATCTCAACAAGACGCGCGGTGTGCCGTGGATATTTGCGTTGTTTGTCGGCCTGGTTGTCGCGATGAATTACGCTTTGAAGCAGACGCAGTGGGGGCGTTCGCTGACCGCTGTTGGCGGCAATCCCGAAGCGGCGAGGCGTTCGGGCATCAATGTGCGCCGCATTTACATGAGCGCTTTCATGATCTGTTCGACGCTGGCGGCCCTTGGCGGCATACTGGCGGCGTCGCGGCTGGCTTCGGCGAGCCAACAGGCCGGAACCGGCGACGTCAACCTCAATGCCATTGCTGCGGCGGTGATTGGCGGCACCAGTCTGTTCGGTGGGCGCGGCAGCGCTTATTCGGCCCTGCTCGGGATCATCGTCATCCAAGCGATCTCCAGCGGCCTGACGCTGCTCGACCTGTCATCGTCGATTCGGTACATGATCACCGGCGCGGTTTTGGCGGTTGCCGTCATTGTCGATTCCTTGTCACGGCGCTCGCGTATGTCCAGTGGCCGCGCTTGACCTGCACTTCTGGGAGATGGTTATAAATGGAACAAAGACTTGCGGGCAAGGTGGCGGCAGTGACGGGTGCCGCCTCTGGGATCGGACTCGAATGCGCCAGACACATGGTCGCTGCGGGTGCTAAGGTCGTCTTGATAGACAGAGCGGAAGAAGCGCTTACTGAGCAGTGTGCCGAGATCGGCTCTAACGCCATCCCGCTTGTCATCGATCTGCTCGACAAGGCAAGTGTCGCAACCATGTTGCCGCAGATTCTAGAGGCGGCGGGCCAACTCGACATCTTTCACGCCAACGCCGGTTCCTACGTTGGAGGTGAGGTCGCTACCGGTGATCCCGACGCTTGGGACCGGATGCTCAACCTGAACGTCAACGCCACTTTCCGTACTATTCAAGCTGTGCTGCCTCATATGATCGAACGAAAGAGTGGCGATATCATCGTGACGAGTTCAGTCGCTGGCGTGGTACCGGTCGTGGTGGAGCCAATTTACACGGCGTCCAAATATGCCGTGCAGGCTTTTGTCCATACTGTACGCAGACAGGTCGCCAAGCATGGTCTGCGCGTCGGTGCCGTTTTGCCGGGGCCGGTCGTAACGGCGCTCATCAATGACTGGCCTCAGTCCAAACGCGATGAAGCTCTGGCGGACGGTAGCCTGATGGAAGCCAAGGAAGTCGCTGAGGCCGTCATGTTCATGCTGACACGGCCACGCAATATCACGGTCCGTGACCTTGTCATCGTTCCCCAGAGTCTTGATTTATAACCTGTGGGGGTTCTGGCGGTTCTGTCAAGTTAAGTGTTTAGGTACAACAACGTTTATCTTTAGGTAAACCGAGCGGAGCGGGCAGGCCCGATAGGTGCGGGCAGGCCCATGATGTGAGTCTGTTCTGCTCAAGAAGCCGCTTTGGAGGAGTGGCGTGCCCAGGCGCGTCCATTCCCGACGATGCCCAAGACGCGGAATTCCGAAACGGCAGTCTGGTTGTACTTAGTGACTCATACCACTCTACTTTTGTAATCCTAATAACGAATATCCGGTAGGTGATATTGTTTAAAACGTAATATTTGAGATGTCTGAGAACGGGTTGCTTGCACTAGGCCTCGAACTCAGGAGTATCTGGACTCACGCTCCATATGACGCTCAGTTAACCTGACAGAACCGTTTCAATAGATACCTTTTCTCTTTCAATGCCAGCTCAATACTCTCCTGTCTCTTTTCAAGTTAGGTGCCGTCCTTAAAGGGGAATGCCAGTGACGATCACTGATCCGCAACAACCCGCCGCTTCTGTTTCATGCATGATGCCCGCTGCGATCATGCGCGGCGCTCATCACATCGAGTTCGGGCAGATCGCTAGGCCCGTAGCCCAGCCCGGCGAGGTGCTTATCCGGGTACAGGCCAACAGCGTTTGCGGCTCGGACTTGCACTACTGGCATGAAGGCAAAATCGGCTCGGCGGTGGTGAGTGAGGCGTTCACCCCTGGTCACGAATTCGCGGGCGTGGTGGCCGAAGGCACTGGGGAGCCGTATGGTTTGGCTGACGGGACACTGGTTGCCGTCGATCCGGCCCAGCCGTGCGGTCACTGCTTCTGGTGTCACGAGGGCAACCACCATCTGTGCCCCAACATGATTTTTGTCGGCGGTCCGCCCTATCCGGGGGCGATGGCGCAGTACATCGCCGTGCCGTTCGGCACGGTATACCCGGTGCCGTCAACCTTCACGGCGGCTCAGGCAGCTTTGCTCGAACCGCTGGGCGTGGCCATGCACGCGCTCGACCTGGCCAAGCTGCGTCCCGGCAGCCACCTGGCCATTCTCGGAGCCGGAACCATCGGTCTGTATATTCAGATGCTGGCCCGCATCAGCGGCGCACTGACCATTGCCGTGATCGACCCGCTGGACTACCGCCGTGATAAGGCCCTCGAACTCGGCGCGACTTCGGTGTTTGCCGACGTGCCCAGTTACCTCGCCTCAGTCAAGGACACGCCCACACGCGGAGCTGACGTGGTGATCGAGGCCACCACCAGTCCCCTGGGGCCGCGCCACGCCACCGAGGCGGCCCGGATCGGCGGTAAGGTGGTGCTGGTGGGCATTCCTGATGGCGACGAGTTTACCTTGACGGGTTCACAGGTGCGGCGCAAAGGACTGACCATTAAACTCTCGCGGCGGATGGGCGACATCTATCCACGGGCTATTGAATATGTCCAGAGTGGGCGGATTGACGTGAACGCCATCGTGACCCATACCCTGCCGCTCTCGCAGGTCAGGGACGCCTTTGAAATGCTAGCTGATTATAAGGATGAAGTGATTAAAGTCGTGCTGCAACCATGAGTGGGTCACAAAACGTGGTGACAGTCGCCCGGGTATCCTTGGCAGCCAGAGATTCCCGCTTAAGTTCATCTCGCCCAGCAGGTGAAGTATTGCAATTCGGTAGACAAGTCCTTGATCTGAAACGGCTGCATTGCCGACATGCCGCTGGAACGCCTCCACCTTGTAGGAGTAGTACAGTGACTATGTTGAAACCATACAAAATTCAGCTTCATAAGAGCAACTTATGAAGTCAAGCGAGTCGGCGGATCTGCTGCTGGGCATCGATGTTGGCACTTACAGCAGTAAAGGCGTCCTCACAGACCTGGCTGGCACGGTCTTACGCTCAAAGGTGATTCCGCATGGGGTCTCATTTCCCCGCCCTGGATTTGTAGAGCAAGACGCAGACGGTATATGGTGGCGTGATGTTGTGCAGCTCATCCAAGCTTTGATTGAGGGCGAAGATGCTGCCCGCATCGCTGGAGTGGCGCTGAGCGCTATCGGACCTTGTCTGCTGGCGCTCGATGAGCACGGTGCCCCGCTACGCCCCGGAATTCTTTACGGCGTTGATACCCGTGCTCAAGCCCAGATGGCAGCACTCAATGATGAACTCGGTGAGTCTACTGTCTTCACACACAGCCGAATGGCGTTCACGAGTCAGGCAATTGGCCCGAAGATTCGTTGGCTGCGCGAAAATGAGCCTGAGGTTTGGGCTAAGGCGCACACGCTGACTACCGCTAGCAGCTATCTCTGTTACCGCCTGAGCGGCCAGTGGGTGATCAATCATCACGAAGCCAGCCACTTCATGCCGCTGTATGATCCCCAAACGCTGACCTGGTCTGGGCGCTTCGCAGGCGCGGTTCTTGGCGATAAGGAGCTGAGCGTACTGCCCCGTCTGGGTTGGAGTGATGAGTTGGCCGGATTCGTGAGCCTTCAGGCAGCGGCAGAAACGGGCTTACGCGAAGGCACGCCTATCGCAGTTGGTGCAGTGGACGCGCTCAGCGAAGCGCTGAGTGTTGGAGTCGTGAACCCGGGCGATCTGATGATCATGTACGGCTCAACCACTTTTTTCATTTTGGTGGAAGCCGCCCCAAGACCTGATCCCCGTGTCTGGACAGTGAACGGGGCTTACGCTGGACAGTTCAACTTGGCCGCAGGCATGGCGACCAGTGGCAGCTTGACTCGCTGGTTTGCCGATGAACTGGCCCGGGACTTATCTGAAGAGGACGCTTACAATCAGCTCTTCGCAGCGGCTGACAATGTACCGCCCGGTGCGAATGGAGTGCTGCTGCTGCCCTACTTCAGTGGTGAGCGTACGCCCATCAACGATCCGCAGGCGCGGGGGGTGATGGCGGGCCTCAGTCTCTCTACCACCCGCGATGACCTCTTTCGCGCCACGCTCGAGGGCGTCGGCTATGGGATCCGGCACAACATCGAAACCTTCCGCAATCTGGGGACACAGGTAAAGCGAATCGTGGCCGTTGGCGGCGGAGCCAAGACCGCAACCTGGCTTCAGATTGTTACTGACATCTGCGGCGCGGTGCAAGAAGTGCCCGCGCTGACTATCGGGGCCAGTTACGGCAATGCCTTTTTAGCCGGTCTGGCAGCAGGCAAATTGAAACGCGAGGACTTGCAGATCTGGGTCAAGCCGGGCCTCATCATCGAGCCGAACACTTCAAATCAGGTGGTTTATGAGCGTAATTTTGAACTGTTCAAGCGGCTGTATACCCAGACAAAGGACGTGGTGCACCAACTCGGTTGACCTCAAGGCTTGAGACTGCGCCCTTCAGTATGGCTTGAGAGAAACTGAAGGTGACCCAGTTTTGCGGTTCTTGATTCCGTACGGCATGTCAGGTGTGGCTTGAGCCGGGCAGTCAGCGCCTATGCTGCGCCTCATCGCCGAGGTCGCTGAACAGGCTCAGGTCGTGGCCATGCCGCTGATGCTCGAAACACTATAGCTGGGCGCGGCACTGCTTGAACCCGAGCATGACGAAGTGACCATTCATGGAGCGCGGGCAGTGTCAGAGATGGTCGCGGACATCTTTAAGATTTCTGCCGTCCCACTGTGTTTCTGGGCGGTGTGAAACAGGCCGGTTCTGCCACACTGTTTGAGCGCATCTGGGTGGGCACCGCTATGGGAGCACGCGGCGTCGTGGTGGGACGTAACGTCTGGCAAAGCCCCAAGATGCTGGAGATGATCGGATCGCTGCGTCAGGCTCTGGGTCAAGCAGGCTAATTTCAAAATCAGTCCTGTTGGAGGGCCTCGACTTCCGGCTGCCTGGCTCTTTGAACTCTTAACCGTCCGCCTGCGTACCTCTTACCAGGAGGACTTCCATGCCGATTCGTCAGTTTCTCATGGCCCCACTGCTCGGGGCGCTGCTGCTGGGCAGTTTTGGCAGCGCCTTAAAGACCGGGCAAACGCCCCCCAAACTTCAAGGTGGTCCCTGGCTCAACACTCCCACGCCTGAGGGCTACAGCTTGGAGAGCCTGCGCGGCAAAGTCGTGCTGGTCAATTTCTGGGTGTATTCGTGCATCAATTGCCACAACAGCCTCCCCACACTCAGCAACTGGTACAGCAAATACCACGATCAGGGACTGGAAATCATCGGTGTTCACACTCCCGAATTCGAGTCCGACAAGCCGCTCGAAAATGTCAGGGCGGCGTTGCTTCAAGACAAGGTGGTGTGGCCGGTTCTCCAAGACAATGCTCTGAGTAACTGGCAGGCCTGGAAGAACCAGTACTGGCCCGCCTTTTATTTTATTGACCGCAAGGGGACGGTGCGGGCGATTCACAACGGCGAAATTTCCAGCCGTTTTCCCGGCGCGATCCCAGGTTTAGAGGCGACGCTCAAGACGCTATTGGCCGAGAAATGAAGATGGCGCGGGCGGTCTGGAGTGTGGGGCTGCTGGCGCTGGGTGTGGGACTGGCCCAGTCGCCTCCTGCTCATGCACCGACTTTCCTGCAAGTCAGTTTCAAAGCGGTGCCCGGTGTGGCCTACAACCGCCTGGGTGATTCCACGCTCAGTGTCACCAGTGCTGGGCAGACCCAGATGCTCAAGCCCGTTCAGCTGCTCAAGCTCAGTGGCGTCCTCGATCCTAAAGATGACGACTACTGGACGGCGCTCCTGCCTGTAAAGCTGAATCTGGCTTTGTTGCCGGGCCGCCAAGTGCTTGTGCTCAGTACCCGCCTGTTCGTCTGCGACAAAACGCAGGGGCTGTGCAGCATTCAAGTGGCAAAACAGCGCCTCGAAGTTCAATCGGGCCGTCTCAATCAAGTGACGCTAGCCGCGCCCGTTTTTCGCCCTTGAAGTCCTCACTTCTCAGTCTCTTGGAGGAAACCACCATGAAGAAATTAACCGTAAATTGGCTGTCTGCCGCCACTCTTCTCGCTCTTACTCCCGCTGCTCTGGCTGCTGAAGCGCCCAAAGTTGGCGTTTATGAATCATACAGCCAGGTTGCCTTCGACGCGGCTAAAGATCAGCAGCGGGTCTTGTTCTTCGCCGCTTCTTGGTGCCCCAATTGCCGGGCCGCCGACGCTGACATCATGGCCAAGCTCAGCCAGATTCCGGCTAAAGTGGTGATTTTCAAGACCGATTACGATAAGGAACTCGCGCTCAAAAAGAAATACGGTATCACTGCTCAGCACACTTTCGTTCTGGTGGACGCCGACGGCAAGGCGCTTAAGAAATGGGCCGGCGGCGGCTTGAAGCAGATCATTTCCAAAACAGAACAGACCGCGCCCGCTCAGTGAAATGCTGCTGCTGCTGATCGCCTTTCTGGGCGGCGTGTTGACGGTGGCCTCGCCCTGCGTGCTGCCGGTCTTGCCGGTGCTGCTGTCCGGCACGGTGGGTGGCCGGGCTAGACCCGCCGGAATCATCGCTGGATTTATCAGCAGTTTCGTGCTGCTGACCCTATTTTTGTCGGCCATCGTCGCCGCGCTGGGCATCAGCGCCGACTGGCTGCGCTGGGGTACAATTGGTTTGCTGTTTTTCTTTGGTCTGACCCTGGCGGTGCCGAGCTGGCAGCGACGTTTCGAGGGATTGGCTGCCCGCGCCGTCCCGCAGAAAATTGGAGGCCAGCCCGACGGCTTTGTCGGCGGCGTGCTGGTGGGTTTGACCCTCGGCTTGGTTTGGACGCCCTGCGTCGGCCCGATCCTGGCGAGCGTAACGACCCTGGCACTCAGCGGCAGCGTCACGGCCTTTGCGGCGGCGGTCACGCTGGCCTACGCGCTGGGCGTGGCTGTGCCGATGCTGACGATCATGCGCGGCGGGCGGGCGCTCCTTCACCGTGTCCCGGCGCTGATGCACAACCTTTCTGGCTTGCAGCGGGCTTTCGGGGTGGTGTTGGCCCTGTTCGCGGTGGGCATGGCCTTCGGATTGGACCGCGCCGCCCAGACCTTCATCGTTGACCGGGTGCCGTACGTTCAGAAGCTGACCTTTCTTGAAGACTCTGATAGCGTGCAGCAGCAGGTGGACAGGTCGTTGCAGTGAAGCTGAGTGGTGTATGAGGGGCTCTGGATATTGGAGGGAGGAGGAGGCTCGGGCGAGAATGGTTCTGGCAAGTTGTTGCAGGTAAGGCTCAGCCGAGGAACACCAGCAGCAGGTGGCCTAAACTTCAGGCCACTGCTGCACGACGGCCTCCCATCTTCGTAGTGCGGCTCTCAGGAGAGAGCGTCGGTCGTGAGCGGGTATGGTCGAGCGGGCAGAGCCGTAGAGATTGGTAATTCTCGCGTGCAGATCGAGAAAACCTTGCGCACGTTTGAACTGTCGAAATCCCAGTTGGCTCCGTTCCTGACGGCGTGTAGGCCGATGAGATTGTTCAACCAGATTGTTGCACCGGGCGGTTGAGATCACCTGCTGGTGATCGACATCGCCCAGTATCGGAAGTTCGCGGATGGCCGCCCCATAACTTGCGAGCTTGTCGGTACAGACTGCTTCCGGGACGTCATATTCACCCAGCAGACGTTGGAAAAATGATGTCGCTGCTGAGGTGTCTCGGTGCCGTTGAAGGAACACGTCGAGCACAGCTCCGTGTTCGTCAATCGCTCGCCACAACCAGTGGGTTACCCCGCCCACGACCACATGCATTTCATCCACATTCCACCGGGAACCCCGGCGGGGTTCCCGGTGGCGTAAGTTCTGGGCGAACTCACCACTAAAATTAATGCACCAGGTGCGGATGGATTCGCGGGCCACTTCGATGCCTCGCGAACAGTAACCCCTCGACGTCCCGGTAACTCAGGCCATAACGGTGGTAAAGCCAGACAGCATGACCGATCACAGAAAGCGGGAATCGGTACCCTGGAAGCCTCTGATCAGTCAGCACGGCTTCAGCCTACGCCAACAACTTGCCACAACCCAACTGACCCGGCCTGCAAGTTACATTAGGATTTCCTTTCGATCAAAACGCTAGGATCAAGGTGAAAAATGAGTTGGTCGGTCAAGGCCCGCAGTGATAAGGACATCTTCTTTCGGTTAATGCGCCTTAGAATGTTGGCGATGCCCACACTGTCTCGCCCAGAAATTGAGCGCGACCTGTACAACAGGTTGCGCAGTGTCGCGCTCAGGCAGCGCGGCGCAGCATTAGCGCTGTGGGGTGAAGCTGGGATCGGGAAAAGTTACTTGGTGCAGGCGGCGTTACGTCAAACAGTGAGCCGCACGTTCACATTTCGTGTTTCGACACCACTGCCCACCATACTCAGCCATTTACCCCGACCAAGGAAGCTCTCGGTCTGGGTTGAGACGCATCTTGAACAGCTCCAAACGGGTGAATTGCTGGAACCTCAGCGAACAGCCAAAACGCTCGCCGCCCTCCTGTCAGGCCTCGCACCAGTGATTCTCCACCTTGAAGATCTGCACGAGGCGGGCGCTGACCGCTTGGCTTTCTGTACGGAGCTGGCCAAAGCGGTTCAGCGGCGCAGGGGCACCGGCCTGATGATCACCAGTCGTTTTTCGCCGCCAGATACCTTTGAAGCCTACCGACTCGGCCCCTTGGAACCGCCCGAGTTCAGAACGATGCTGGAGAAGATCAGCGACCTGAAGCTGCCTATCGACGCGCTGGACTGGGTCAGTTTGAGAGCGGGAGGCAATCCGCTGTTTGGCTTGGAGTCTCTCCGTTCGCTGACGCGTCAGGGTCACCTCTGGAATGATGGGCAGCAATGGCACTGGCGCGAGCCACCAGCAGGCTGGCTGCCCGTAACCGTGGAAGCCCTGCTGGAAGAGGCCATGCATGTGGCGCGGGGGGTGCCACTGGCTGACACGATGCTCAACACCGCCGCCCTCCTACCACCAGGTCTGGACAACGGGCTCCAGGCCGAAGTGGCGGGCCTCTCGCTGGCGCAGTGGCGCGAGGGGCAGGCCACCCTTGAACAACTTGGCACCTGGCATGACGGTGAGTTCAGTCATCCGCTGTTGCGAGAGGTGGCCGCTCGTGGCCTGTCCGAGCAGCAGCGCCAGCGGCTTTCCCGCCGCGCCCTGGACACCTTACAGGAGCGCGATCCGGCAGCGGCAGCGGCTTTTGTAGCAGATGCTGGCCTTGAACCACAAGACGCCCTGACGCTTCTGATAGCAGCGTCGCACCGGGCACGGAAAGCTGGAAACGATGTTCAGTCCGCTCGCTGGCTGGCTGCCGCTGCTGCCTATGCCGCAGGCGAGCAGCAAGCTGAACTGCTGCTGACCGCCTCCAGGGGGCTAAGCCGCGCCGATCTGGAGCAGGCTGCCCGACTGGCCGAGCAAGCCAGCCTCTCCCCGCGATACGGTTCAGAAGCCCGGCGACTGTGGGCCGAACTCTTGGCGACCCAGGGACAGCTGGGTGAGGCTGAACGGGTACTCCCAGCGGTGCTGACGGATGGTGATGAGGCCGCACACCTGGGGCAGAGGCTGATCCTGCGGATGCTGGCCCGCGATGTGGCGGGGGCGCTGTCCTTTTGGAATGAGCAGCCGGTGTTGGCACAAAGCTGTGAGGCGGCGGTGCTGATCGCGGGCGGCAGGGCGCTCACCAGCACCATGCACCTGAAAGAGGCCTCGGAAGTGCTGAACCGCGCCTCCTCCCTGCCGAATCTGAGTGCCGCCGATCAGCTCATGATAGAGACCCAGGCCGCCACGATCCTCTTGCAGCGTGGAGAGGCCAAGCCAGCCGCCGAACGCCTGGGAGAACTGGTACCCAAACTCCTGGCAATCGGCGATATATACGGCGCAGCGAGAGCGAGGCACAATCAGGCGGTGGCCAGCGAGCGTCTCAGCCAACTGCGCGAGGCGGCAGAGCTGGGATTGCAGGCGGCCACGCTCTACGCCGCCGCCGGAGATCAGCGCGGCTACGCCACAGTTCGTGCGGCGGTCGCCTGGGACTACTGGCATCTAGGCGAGTACCAGGAAGCTGAGGCGCTGCTGCAAGAATCGCGCGAACTGTTACAGGCGTCGGAGCCGACAAATCTGCTGGTCGAGTGCGAGGGCATTCTGAGCCTGCTGTACCTGGACTGGTCGCCGCCGCTGGCCGCCGAGCTGAGCAGTTTTCATGCCCAGAAGGCCCTGAGTGTCGCACGCCAGATCAGTGACCCGGTACAGATTGTGGCGGCGCTTTACGATCTGGGGATGGCAAGACTGCGCCAGGGACGGCCCGCTGAAGCTCTGGCAATGTCTGAGGAGATGAATCACCTATGCGGCGTTCACGGACTTGAAGGTCTGACCGTAGATACGCTGTGCTGCCGGGCACTGGCGCTGGAGGGATTGGGCCAGATCGCCGAGGCCCTGAAATTGTTGCGACAGGCAGAGGTGGACAACGAGGGCCGTTCAGTGATGTTCACCAAGAAGATCGGCATTGAGGTGGCGCGGCTCTCGTGCGATAGCCAGAAAGCCCACGACCTCCTGGATTGGTTTTCGGAGCGCGGCATGCAAAACGGCGTCAACGTGATTCGCCGCCATTTCCCTAATTTAGATGCAAATCAAGCAGATTTGGTTTCCACCTCACCGCAAGAGCCTGCGCTCCCCGCCCTCTTTGTGCTGGGGAAAATGCGCTTGGAACAAGCTGGCGTTATCCTGCCGCTTCGCGGCGCCTTACGCCGGGGTCTGCTGGCGCTGCTGCTGGCCGCCCGTTTGTCTGGCCACCGCGAAGTGTCCAGATCCGATTTGCTGGACTCACTTTATCCACAGCTGGATGAAGTTCAGGCCAGCGCCGCATTACGCGACCTGGTCTATGAGGTAAGAAAGCAGTGCGGCGTATCTGCGCTGCTGACCACAGAAGATGGCTACGCTTTGGGCAAGGTGGTCAGTGATGCTGAGCAGTTTTTAGAGACGGCTGACACCCGGCTGTGGCACGGCGCACTGTTTGAAGACGTCAACACACAAGGGCCTTTTGAAGCGCTGCGGGAGACCATGAGCGCTGCCCTGCGCACCCGCGCAGCAGGATTACTAGAGCGCGATCCTGCTGAGGCGGCCCGCCTGGGCCGGTTACTGCTCGGCAGCGAGCCTTATGACTTGGACCATCTGCGTCTGACGCTGCATGCCCTGCGGGCTGCATCTAATCACAAGAGCCTGAGCCGTGAGTACGCCGCAGCCCGCGCCCGCTTTCTGGAAATCGGAGAGCGGTTGCCGGAGCGCTGGACTGAATTTCTGGCGTTGCCCATCGGCACCACGGCCTGATCCTCTGATTGGCGTCTGACTGACCTTGCTGCACCCTGAGTGACAAAGGAGGTCAGACGTGGGCAAACTGCCCCCATCAGCGCGTCGTCTCGTCAGCGGCGACCAGCATTACCGCCTGTGCCCGCGTTGTGGACGGTCGATCCTGGCTACGTCACCGGAACGGTATTGCATCCATGACGGCACCTGGCTGCTCTGTCATTGCCCGTTGTGTGGTGCGGCGATCACCCACCCCGCTACCCGTTTTTGCGCAGGCTGCGGACTTGAACTCAGTGACCTGGAAAGCGGAGCGGCACCGTGAGCGCCGTCAGTTCTGCCCGCTGCCGTTTCACCTTATGAGCGACCTAACAAAAGGAGGAAGGCTACCGTCCATAGGCAAAGTTAGCCCGGCATTCGAACCCCTCACTCCGGCAGGTATGTGCGTCCCTGCTGTTTCCATACGGTGATATTGGAAGAGCAACCACAAATGATCCACGCCCCCGTCGGGTCGGATCAGGATCATCAGCAGGACGCCATGAACTCCAGTTAATCTCCGCACCTACTCACCCCACCTAGGAAGGCGTGGTCAGGACAAGATCACCAGGACAAGAAGAAAGATCCCAGTATTTCCAGCGTATTCAAGGAGTCGTATGCCCCATCAGCACACAGAGCACCATCCCGTCCCTGCTTTTTCCCGCCGCGAACTGATGCAGCGGGCTGCCGTTTTGGGTCTCGTCAGTTTGCCTCTGCTGCGGGGCGCGGCCCTGGCCCAGTCAACTCCTCCAGCGGCGACCCCGTCAGTCCCCTTACCCGCCACTAGAACGGCCAGCGACTACAAGTTGAGTCTGGCGGGCCTGCCTGCCGTTGCCATCCCCACAGACGTGAGTGCCCGCAAGGGCAACAAGGCGGCCTGGCCACTGCTGACGGGCGTGTCCATCGCCCAGGTGGAAATTCCGGAAGGTACATGGCGAGCGCCGCACTATCACACCAACACTTCCGAATTGGCGGTGATCGTGCAGGGAAGCGCCAAGGCCGGACTGCAAACCCCAGGCCAGGAGTGGATGGAACTGGAGATGGGGGCGGGCGACTGCGTTTATTTCCCATTGGGTTGGCCGCACTGGCTCAGAAACACCGGAAGCAGCGTGCTACACACCTACTTCAATTACGGCCACGAACAACCCGCCACCGTTGAAGTTCCAGGCTGAGAAAAAGACGTAGGTACGTCAGGTCAGGCGTCGGTACAACCCTCAGGCTCGCGTGGACAGGATGAGCGACGCTCTGTTCCTCTCACTTTCATGACAAGGATTGCCATGCACAGAATTTCCCTGATTCCGCTCCTCGCCTTCATGCTGTTCGCCTGCGGACAGCAGACGACTATACCTGCGCCGTCCAACGACGGTACCACCACGCCGCCTGAACAGTCCGCTCAGAATGACGTCATCATTCCCGACACCACCAAGGTGGCTGATGCGGCCACCCGTGCTGCGCTGACCACTTACGATTCGGCGACAGGCACGATGCGTTTTAGTCAGAACAGCGCCGCCCTTCAGAACCTCAAAGCTGGCGACGTGCTGGTCTCAGAACCGTCGAACGCCGCGCCATCTGGCTATCTGCGCAAAGTTCAGGCGGTGCGGCAGGAGGGCAGCGAAGTGGTGCTGGATACCACCCAGGCCAGACTCGACGAAGCCATCACCGAGGGCGAGCTGAAGGCCGACTTTCAACTGAGCGGCGACGACCTGCTGCGCACCGAAGGGCTACCTAAGGGCGTCACTGTGACCGCCAATCCAGCGAACAGTTTAAAACCTCAGGCGGGGGTGGGCGAAAATTACAGCTTCAACCTGAATTTTGATAAGACCTTCGTGCCGATCAAAGGCCCAAACGCCACTGGCACCATTAAAGTGAACGGCTCGGTAGCGTTCAACGTTGGCTACGGCGTAGACGTAGGCGTTCACGTCTGGTCCTCCCCGCACCTGACTTTCCAGGCGAGTGTTGGCTTTGCGCAGAGTTCCCATCTGAACATCACCGGCGACTTTCAGGGGGTGGTGGGCGACTCGGTACTGATCGGCACCCAGTATTTCAAGCCCACCAAGCCTTTCTTCGTCGGACCTATTCCGGTCACGTTCGTGCCAAAGGTCGAGTTGTATCTGACGGCGGGCGGTGAGATTACCGCCCACGTGAACTTCGCGGCCAGCGAATCCGTCACTGCTCAAGTCGGAGCACGCTGGACGAGCAGTGACGGCTGGAAGAACATCTCAGGCTTCGGTATCACGGGCAGCCTGCCGCCACCGACCTTCTCTGGAACCTTGAAGCCGCATGTCGGGATGCAGAGCCGGGCCAGCATCACCTTATGGGACATCGCCGGGCCGGAAGCGACACTGGAAGCTGGCGTGAACCTCGACGTGGCCTATCCCCGAAACCCGAACTGGATTGTCAACGGGTTCATGAAAGGTACGCTGGGTTTCCGGGTCAAGCTGCCGCTTCTGGGCACGCTGGCGAGTTACAACGCCACGATCTTTGACATCAGCAAAGAGCTGGGACGCTCAGGAAACACGCCGCCCGTGCTGGCGCTGACCAATCAGCCGCATTCGGTTGATGTGGGGACGCCGCTCAACTTCCGGGCGCTGTGTACCGCAAGCGGCCCGACCTTCGGGAACTTTGAGTTCTATTCCGTCATCGACGCCGAGGACGGCTGCCTGCCGATCATTGTCGTGTCGGACAGGGAGGGGTTGCTGACGCCGGACTACACGTTCACGACGCCTGGGACGCGTACTATTACGGTAGGAACTATCGACAGCCAGGGCGCGACGGCGAAACTGGCCTTCACGCTGAACGTGGTCAGTCCGCCACCGATCTTGACACTCACCTATACAGGCGATCCCCACCAAGGCGATCCATACTCAATGGCCGCTGTAATCAAAGACTCCACTGAACCGGCAGGCGGTGACCTCTGCAAGTTCACAACCTGGAAAGTAGACGCCCCAGATACCGTTGCCTACGCGCCAGGCTGCGTAGTCAGTGTGACGTTCGGAGCGGCGGGCAAGCGACAGGTGCAGGTGAGTACCCACAACAGCTACGGCGCTGTTACGTCTCAGACCGTAACCCTCAACGTATTGCCGCCGCTGATCAATCTAAACCCAGAGATCACTCTTGCTGGCGTCTACAATGGGGAAGATAAATCATTCGGTTTCTGCGCCCCATCTGCTGTCTATGTAAACAACGGGGCCATTATTGACTTGACATTGCGTTCGGGAACATACTGCCCATCTCGCGCTACATCGCCCTATTTCGCTGAAGCTGCTGTACATAATCCGCAGAACGAGGTTCTCAGTTTTGACTGGAAGTTGATCGGGCAATACGACGGAAAAGACACGGTATTTGCGGACTCGAACCAGCAGACCTTCAATCTACATGGCCCTGGCAGCGGCTACAACGCTGGCCCCACCACCACGGCCTGCCGCGTGACCCTCACCGTCGGCGCACCCGACCCCAGCCGCAGCAAGAGCCGGACGGTCTGGATTGGACAGTGTCGATACTACACTTCCAGACTGGCCTAAGCGACCGATTAGCACTCGTTTTACAGGCTTTTATCTTGACTGAGTACAATTATTCTGGCACTCAGTTCGACAGGCCTTCGATTCGCCGAGAGCAGAACTGCTGGGTGGAGTGATCGCAATACGCTTCGCTGATGAAAGCTTTACAAAATCGAATGGGCAAATGACATAATTAGACTGAGTCGAGATAAAAGCCTGTGAGAAGACGTCTCCAAAGTGGCACACTTTCGGTTTGTGATAACGGAAAATGCCTTCGGAGACGTCCCCCAACTTTACCAACCCATCAGACCTTTCCTGAATGATTTGTTCTGGAATGACGTTCGCAATGCAGATACCTGCGCTTAGCTGGTGGCTGGCTGCCTTCGCAACCAGCATTGCTCCTTACCTGACTGGGTGAGTGGATGACGCTCAAAAGCCCGGTACGCTCAAAGCCGTGAGCGTCAGGGACGACGTTTCCTGCAAAATCCTAGAATTGATCCCATTGAGGGGTGGTCCATCCACGCAGATAAGCTGAAGGCGAATCAGCAGGAGGCGGGCAGGCGGGAGTGAGACAGCAGTGGGCATGTGCCTAGGATAGCGGCCCGCGACATCAGCCCGCCTGGCCTGATGTCGCGCCTTGATTTAGCTGGCGACTGAGTGGCGTGCAGCCCGCTCCAGATTCAGTGCCAGCAGTCGCGAGAGCACCTCGTCTTCGGAGAGTGGCCACGCCCAGCCATCCTCACGCCGATCTATTGCAGCGAAACAGGTACAAGCCGGTGGAGAGGCAGACCAGGGACGCAGCGAGAAGAAACCAGGGACTACTCTGCGTCGGCCAGATAAATGCGCCGACGGCTTTGAACAGCAGTCCCGTGCCCGTACCAAGCGCCAGGTAACCCCATTGCTGAGTCGCAGTCAACTCACCTCACCTGCCATGTTTTTGAATATGCAGGACAAGGATCCGAGGTGATCGCACCTGCCAGATGGTCGCTCGGAAGGCAAGGGCCTTGCGCAATGTCGCGGCAACCAGCAGGGCGACCAGGATGAATAGAGCGAAGAGCCAGGCACCATCATCGCGAACCGAGCAGACCAGGGCTGCGAGCGTCATCACGACGAGGATTATCAGCGAGGGAAGCAGAGCCATATAGATACTCTGGGCCGCTGTGACCGCCGGGTGTACTGGTCTTTTGGTCGGTCACCGCGGCCAATTGGCCAGGGGGGCAGGATACCCTCAGCAGAAAATGGTGACGCTTCGAGCGATCAGCCCACCGTCAGTTCGTGCGTTTCCGGCAACTGTACTGCAAGCGACCTGGCCGGGCGAAAGGCCAGCAGCAGTGATAGAAAACCCACTCGGCCCAGGAACATCAGCACGACCAGCACCAGCTTCCCGACCGGCGAGAGGTGCGGTGTCAGATTGACGCTGAGACCGGACGTGGTGAAGGCGCTGAGCGCCTCGAAGGCCAAGGCCAGAGAAGGTTGTGCCGAATCGGTGAACATCAGCGCCAGGGTGCCGGTAACCACCGCCAGCAGGGCCAGCGTCACCACGGTCAGCGCCCGCATCAGGGTGGCCGGGGGAATGCGGCGGCCTGCCAGATGGGGATCGCGCTCTTGGCGCAGCACTGCACGCGTGGCCGCCAGCAGCACGGCAGCCGTGGTGGTCTTGATGCCGCCCGCCGTGGAGCCAGGGCTGCCGCCCACAAACATCAGCGCCATGATCAGCAGCAGCGTCGGCTCGGAGAATTTGCCGTAATCCAGCGTGGCAAATCCCGCCGAACGACTCACCGTGCTCTGAAAAGTGGCTTGAAGCAGTTTGTCGGGAATGGGGAGCAGACCGAGCGTGCCTGGCCTCTGCCATTCCAGCACAACGAATAGCACCGCGCCGCCCACCAGGAGTGCCGCCGTCATCTTCAGAGCCACGCGAGTCTGGATCGAGAGGGGAGGGGGTCGCAGGCGGCGCTCAAAGCGGCCCCGCAGATGCCGCTCGATCTCGTCAAGAGCCACGAAGCCGGTGCCGCCTAGGACAACCAGCGCCATAATAATGAACAGCGAGAAGGCATTGAGGCGGGCCGCACCGTCTGGCCACATTCCGAAACCGGCATTGCCAAAGGCCATCACTGCGTGCATCAGGGCGTACCGCAGGCCGCGTACCAAGCCTTCGAGCTGCACCATATTGGGCAGCAGCAGCACCACGCCCGCAAATTGAATACCGAGTGTGAGCAGCACCACACGCCGGATCAGGCCCCGGAAGTCTTGCCCCGCGCCCATCCCCAGGTCTGCCGAAATGCCCAGCCGCCCCACCAGGCCCTGCCGACCCAGTCCCACGAAGCCGAAGCCCAGTACCAGCAGGGCCAATGCGCCCAGCTCGATCAGCAGGGTCAGCCAGAGTTGCCCAGCGGGCGTGAGCACTTCGGCCACGTTGACGCTGCTCAGGCCGGTGGTGGCCACAGCGCTGGTGGCCAGCAGCAGCGCGTCTACCCAGCTGAGCGGCCCGCGGTGCGCGGCGGGGGAAAGAAGCCCCAGTGTGCCGACGATCAGTAAAAGGATCACTCCGACGATCAGCAGTTGGGCGGGATAGCGGGTTGTCAGGCGCAGACGGCGCGTCATCACCTGTAAACCTGCTGAGGAAGGCCGGACCAGGAAAGCCAGGTGAGCCGAGTGAAATGCAGGGAAGTCAAGCTTGACCCATGCGCGTCATTCTGGAGGAGGCCCACCGGAGTCGGCTACTAGCCTTCTGACCAGCTCAGGTAGCCACCTGACCAGGTGTGGCCCACACGTCTTCGGATCATGATCTGGAGCATGCGTTCCACTCCCAAACCGCCTGCTTTCTGGCAACTGATTGTAGAAACCTATCTGCTGATCCGTATGGGAGTGACCCGGTCGGTCCTGATCCTCTGGTCGCTGCTGTTCTCGTTCGTCACGCTCGCTATCGTCTTTGGGAAGTAAGAGGCTGTCTGAGGCTCAGGGAATTAAGCTGTCGAGATGAATCGCCCTGGCTATCCGAGCGATCTCACCGATGCTGATCAGACGATTAAGAAGTTGAGCGCTCAGCTTCGCCGCCTCATTGTCTGGAAAATCGTCCAACACAAGCACGACAACACAAGGAGGCGCGGTGCTTGTGTTGCCGTGCTGCTGTCTCCGTCTAAGGTCGATTCCACTGAGCCCCAAGACGAAGAGCAGTGCCAGCAGCAGCCATGTAAAAGACGGCTTCACTTCTGCTTGCCCAGTAGCGTCAGGCCTAGCGATTCACGGCAAACGCTAGAGCAGCACTGCGCCAAGCATCAGCGCCAAGCCCACCCAAACGCGCCCGCCCGGTGAAGAACAACAGACCTGCGAGCGTCAGGGCCAGACCGGTATGGTAGGCACTGCCCAGTTGCCATTCAGTCACGGCGACGGCCACGTACACCCCTATCCCCAGTACGGTCAGCGCCCGGCTCACACATGACGAAAGCAGCGTGTTCACTTCTCTCCTTCGCCGATCATGCCTGTACAGCCCACAGCAGCGCTGCGACACCCATGCACGCCATCCCCAGAATCAAAAAGGCATATGCAGCCCACCGCGTCCTGCGAAAGACAAAGTCCAGCAGCAACAGCAGCGCACGCAGCGCGAAGACTCGCCAGGGAAAGTCCGCGTCATAATTCACGATTACCACCGGCACAGTCCTGTTTGTGCTCACGTCTTCCTTTCGCTGGGCTTGTTCTCACGGGGCTGAGCGAGGTGGTTGAGGTAGTCCCCAATTTCTTCGAGGGTCAGCACCGCGTCCACCACTCTGTCCTTAATCCCGGCTGATCACATGCACATCCACACCCCGCGTGCCGCGCAGAACTTGTTTGATCAAATCGCCGCGCCAGAGTTCGGCCCAGCGTGAGCGGCTGGTTTCGCCCATGAAGACTTGGGTGGCCCGCGAGCGCCCGACATAGTCGATCAACGCGGCAGCCACCCCGCTCTCGCCGCCCAGCACTTCAAATTGGCCGCCCAGCGCTCCCGTCAGGGCGCGGTAGATGTCGAGCAGACGCGACTGCTCAGCCGTGATGCGCGGGCCGCGAATGGTGACCACATGCAGCGCACCGTGCAGCCGGGCGGCCAGTTGACCGCCCCGGCGAATCAAGCGCCCAGCACTTTCCTCGGCGGCAATGGCGACGACGACGATTTCGTGAACGCCGGGGCTGCCGGTAGGGGCGGCCTGCTCCACCACGCTCGCCACTTGCCGCAGAGCGATTTCGCGCAGCGCCATCAAGTTGGGTGAGGTAAAGAAATTGCCCAGCGCTTGATCCACTTTTTCGGGGCCGTAGACGTGACCAGCCTTCATCCGGGCGCGGAGATCGTGCGGCGTCAAATCGACCAGCACCAGTTCGGTGGCTTCACTCAGCACGGCGTCGGGAATCCGCTCGCGTACCCGCACGCCGGTCAGCCGGGCCACGGTATCGTTGAGCGATTCCAGATGCTGCACGTTGACGGTAGACAGCACGGTGATGCCCGCCGCCAGCAGCACTTCGACGTCTTGCCAGCGTTTCTGGCGCTCGCTGCCGGGGGCGTTGGTGTGGGCCAGCTCGTCGACCAGCACCACTTCGGGGCGGCGGGCCAGCAGACCCGGCACGTCCAGCTCGCTCAGTTCGGTGCCGCCGTGAAGGATCACCCGGCGGGGAAACAGCGGCAGCCCCTCGGCAGCGCGGATAGTCTCGGGGCGTCCGTGGGTTTCCACGATACCGATCAGGGCGTCCTCGCCCCTGCCCAGCCGCTCGCGCAGTTCGCTGAGGGCGCGGTAAGTCTTACCGACGCCCGCCGCCATGCCGATAAAGACCTTGTGGACGCCGCGCACAGGAGCGGCTGACCCGCCCGACTGACCGGGAAGGGTCAGCGGCTGTGGGGAGCGCTCAGAAGGAGACTCGGCATCCGGCACCGCCTTACCGCCCGGCTGTGGGGGCCGCCGCATCCAGCGCCAGATTGAGTTTCAGCACGTTGACGCCGGATTCGCCCAGCCCCAGCACGCCCTTCTCGGTGGCGGCACTGACCAGTTCGCGCACTTTTTCTTCACCCAAGTTACGGACCCGCGCCACCCGAGCCACCTGAATCGCAGCTCCGGCGGGGCTGATGTGTGGGTCCAGGCCGCTGCCCGAGGCCGTGACCAGATCAGCGGGGATTTGGGCAGCGCTCACGCCCTCACGTTTGGCAATTGCCGCCGAGTCGGCCTGTACCCGCGTCCGGAGCGCCGGGTTGCTGCTGGCCAAGTTACTGCCGCTGGCGCTGGTGGGGTCGTAGCCGTTGCCTGCCGCACTGGGCCGCCCAATGAAGTACTGATCGCCGCTGAAGGTCTGCCCAACTAGGGCGCTGCCGACCACCTTGCCGTTCACGGTGATCAGGCTGCCGTTGGCCTGCGCGGGAAAGATGGCCCCGGCGATCAGGGTAGTCACTGCCGGGTAGAGCAGCCCAGCCAGCAGAAAGGTCAGGATGGCGAAGCTGATCCAGGTGAGCGGGTTGCCGCCGCGCGAGTCGAGGTCTGGGGCGAGCTGGTCGGGTTCGGGGATGGGGGGAGTGGTCATCAGCAATAGTCCTTTGTTCAGCTCAGGTGCGCCAGAGTCAGCAGCACGTCGATGATTTTAATGCCGATAAACGGCAGTACGATGCCGCCCAAGCCGTAAATCAGCAGGTTGCGGCCCAACATGGCGTCGGCGCTGCCAGGGGTGTACTTGACGCCGCGCAGGGCCAGCGGGATCAGCGCCGGAATCACGAGCGCGTTGAAGATCACGGCGCTGAGGATGGCGCTGCGGCTGCTGGTGAGCTGCATCACGTTGAGCACGCCTAGGGCCGGGAAGGCCGCCACGAACAGGGCGGGCAGAATGGCGAAGTACTTGGCCACATCGTTGGCGATACTAAAAGTGGTGAGCGCCCCGCGCGTGATCAACAACTGCTTACCGATCTCGACGACTTCCAGCAGCTTAGTGGGATCGGAATCAAGGTCGACCATGTTGCCGGCTTCCTTGGCGGCCTGCGTGCCGGAGTTCATGGCCAGGCCCACGTCGGCTTGAGCCAGCGCCGGGGCGTCGTTGGTGCCGTCGCCCATCATAGCTACCAGTTTGCCGCTGCGCTGCTCATCTTTGATCATCTGGAGCTTGTCTTCGGGGGTGGCCTCGGCCAGAAAGCTGTCCACGCCCGCCTCGGCAGCAATCGCGGCGGCGGTCAGCGGATTGTCGCCGGTGATCATCACGGTCCGCAGGCCCATTCGGCGCAATTGATCGAAGCGTTCGCGGATACCGGGCTTGATGATGTCGGACAGCGCCACCACGCCCAGTACCTGGTTGCCCTGAATGACCGACAGCGGGGTTGCGCCGGAGCGGGCCACCTCGTCCACGCGGGCCTGCAACTCGGCTGGGGCGCTGCCGCCGCGTTCCTGGGCCAGCGAGGCGATGCGGCTGGACGCGCCCTTACGGATGCTGATCAGCCCATTACTGTCCTGAAAATCCACGCCGCTCATCCGGGTCTGGGCGGTGAACTCAATGAACTCAGCGCTCTCGGGAGCCTCGACGTCTACGCCGAGCTGCCGGGCCAACACCACGATGCTGCGGCCTTCCGGGGTGGGGTCAGCCAACGAGGAGAGCATGGCGGCGCGGGCCAGCGTCTTTTCATCCACGCCCGGCAGCGGCAGAAAGCGGGTCGCCTGCCTATCGCCGATGGTGATGGTGCCGGTCTTGTCGAGCAGCAGGATGTCCACGTCCCCGGCGACTTCCACTGCCTTGCCGCTCTTGGCGATCACGTTGGCTTGCAGTGCCCGGTCCATTCCTGCGATGCCGATGGCGGGCAGGAGGCCGCCGATCGTCGTGGGAATCAGACAGACCAGCAGCGCCACCAGCGTAGTAATGGAAACTGTCGTGCCGACGAAAGCGCTCAGGGCGGGCAGGGTCGCCACCACGAAGACGAACACCAGCGTCAAAGCGCTCAGCAACAGACTCAGGGCGATCTCGTTGGGGGTCTTCTGGCGGCTGGCCCCTTCCACCAGCGCGATCATCCGATCAAGAAAGCTCTCCCCGGGTTGAGAGGTGATTTCCACCACGATGCGGTCAGACAGCACCTTGGTGCCGCCGGTCACGCCGCTATGATCGGTTCCGGCCTCGCGGATGACTGGGGCGCTCTCGCCGGTGATGGCGCTCTCGTCCACCGTGGCGATACCCTCGACGATCTCGCCGTCGCCGGGAATGAACTCGCCGGTTTCCACTACCACCCGGTCGCCGCGCTTGAGGTCGGCGCTGCTGACCTGATTACCGCCGACCAAACGGGCGATAGTGCCCTCGCGGGCGGCCCGTAGCGAGGCGGCCTGGGCTTTGCCCCGCGCCTCGGCCAGCCCTTCGGCGAAGTTGGCGAACAGTACGGTGAGCAGCAGCAGCAGGGCCACTGCCAGCTCATAGCCGAACGTCTTGCCGGTGACGGCGTTGGCCACCGCGATGTAGAGGGTCAGGAAAGCCCCGAGTTCGACCACGAACATCACCGGATTGCGGATGACGCTGCGCGGATCGAGTTTGGTGAACGAGGCGGCGATGGCCGGACGCACGAACTCGGGAGCGAAGATGTTCCTGGGCCGGTTCTTGCTGGAGCTGTCGGGTGTGGGGCTGGAAGGCAAGACGGTCATTTCGTTCCTCTAGAAAGCTGAGCTTGTAAATCGTTCGGTAGAACGGGAGAGCTGGCCGTCGGTTTACGAGCAGCTGCCTGCCCCACCAGCTGCTCGCTGACGCCGCCCAGCACCAGAGCCGGGCCAAAGTTGAGCAGTTGCAGCAGCAGCATCACGGTCAGCAGGGTGGTGGCAAAGATCGGGGTGTCGACCCGCAGCGTGCCGCTGGTTTCGGGAGCGACCTTCTTGACGCTGAGCAGTCCGGCAATCGCCAGCGGCCCAAAGATCGGAAGGAAGCGGGCCAGAATCAGCTCGCAGGCTCCCGAAACGTTGTACCAGACGCTGTTTCCAGTGCCCAGTCCGGCGAAGGCCGAGCCGTTGTTGGCGTACATCGAGTTAAAGGCGTAGAGGACTTCAGATAAACCGTGAAAGCCGGGGTTGAGGTTAGCAGTGATACTTGGCACGCTCAGGCTGATAGCGGTCAGGCCCAAGATCAGCAGCGGCTGGAGCAAGATCACCAGTGCGGCGATTTTCATCTCGCGCACCTCGATCTTGCGCCCGAACAGCTCGGGGGTACGCCCCACCATCAGTCCGGCGATAAAGACGGTCAGCACCACGAACACGAACATATTGAGGAAGCCCACACCGATGCCGCCGTAGATGTCGTTCAGGAACATGTTGATCTGGGGAACGATGCCGCCCAGTGGGGTGAAGCTGTCGTGCATCCCGTTGACCGAGCCGTTGGAGGTGCTGGTGGTCAGCGACGACCACAGCGCGGTGGCGTCTGCGCCTAGGCGCACTTCCTTGCCTTCCAAATTGGGGCCGGAAGCGGCCAGCCCGGCGAGCGCCGTGTTGGGAGCACGCTCGGCCATGATCACGCTGAAGGTCAGCACAGCGGAGAGCAAGCTCATGACGCCTAGAACCATCACGCCGAAGCGCGGGCGGCGTAAGAAGGTGCCGAGCGCAAAGACCAGCGCCACTGGAATCAGGATCAGCGAGATGGTTTCGATCAGGTTGCTCAGCGGGGTGGGATTTTCCAGCGGCACCGTGCTGTTGGGGCCGTACCAGCCGCCGCCGTTGGTGCCGAGCTGCTTGATAGCTACCATCGCTGCCACCGGGCCGACCGGAATGGTCTGGGTGGTGATGGTCTGGGCCTTGTTGTCTACCGTGATGGTCTGAGACTGCACCAGTTGGGCCGTCTTCGCACCGCTGAAGGTGCTGGGCACGCCCTGAGAAGTCAGGAGCAGCGCCGAGATAAAGCAGAGCGGCACCAGCAGCCGGGTGGTGATGCGGGTGATGTCCACGTAGTAGTTGCCGAGGTTGCCGGGCTGGTTCTTGTCGCCGCCCATCAACCCGCGCAGCAGAGCGAACATCACGGCCCCACCCGCTGCGGGCGTCATGAACTGGAGGGCGGTGATGCCTACCGTCTGTGAGAGATAGCTCAGTTGCGACTGGCCCGAATAATTTTGCCAGTTGGTATTGGTGATGAAGCTGGCCGCTGTGTTGAGCGCCAGATACCAGGGCATGTTGGCGATCTTGTCAGGGTTGAGCGGCAGCCCGGCCTGCAAGGTGTAGATCAGGTACGCCACCAGCCCGACCACCAGGTTGGAAAACAGCATCGCGCGGGCGTAACCGCGCCAGTCCATGCCCTGCGCCTGGCCCTGCTTGTTGAGGCGCACACCCATCAGGCGGTAAAAAGCCCCCTCTATTGGGTTTAGGAAATCGAGGAAGGTGCGCTCGCCGCGCATGAAGCGGGAGATATAGAGGCCCATCGGCCAGGCCAGCAGAAAAACGAGAACGAATGTCAGGAAGATGTCCATAAAGATCCTTAGAGCCGGTCCAAGGCCAGAATGACTAGGCCACACAATAGAAAAAGGCCCAGCAGAATAGCCAGGCCCGCCATCACGGCCAGCATCAGAACTTGTCCGGGCGGATCAGCGAGTAGAGCAGGTAGCCGCACAGCAGCACCACCATCACGAGCAAGAAGACATTCATACCCGCCCACGCTAAGCTAGCGCCTCCCCGCTGACTATCCGTCTGATGGCCAGTCGGATTGGCCACTTGGCTAACCGCCGGATCGCTGATTTCAGGTAGCCTCAAAAGGAAATGAGAGAATCGCTGCGGCTTCTGTTTGTACCGCCTAAGCTGCCGTTACTAAGCGGAACGCTATGGGCGATGTGCCTAACGGCGCTAGCCCTGTTGCAGGGGGTGCTAGAAGAATTGCGCCCCGGCATAGAGGAGCGCCACTTGATCGTGGAGCGTGATTTGGAGGCTGTGAGGTTGTGGGGACGGGCCCACAACCTCAAACGCGCCGTGCAGAATCTGCTGGACAATGCGGTGAAACTTAGCCCGACTAGCAGCACCCTACACGTTTCGCTGGCCAAAGACGACGAGGCCAGCCTGAGTGTGCAGGACGAGGGGCCGGGCGTGTCGACGTTCCGTCAGCCGCAACTTTTTCAGCGCTTCTTGGGTGGCGGCGCGGGCAGCGGCACCGGGCTGGAACTCTATCTGACCCGCCGCATCGCCGAGGCCCAGGGCGGCCAGATCCGTTACACCCGCACCAGCAAGGACCGCAGCCCCTTCACGCTGATGATGCCCGTCGCTGGCGAGCCTGTTGCTGGAGGAAAGGGCCATGCCTGAGAGAGTGATCCGGATTCTGCTGGTGGAAGACCACGCCTTCACCCGAGACGGCCTGCGGGCCACCCTCAACTTGGAAGCCGATCTGCACGTGGTCACCGAGGCCCACAGCGGCGAGGAAGCCTTAGAGCGCCTGGCCCAGGTCGAAGTGGACGTGGCAGTGGTGGACATTGGCCTGCCCGGCATAGACGGCATCCAAACCGCCGCCGAGATCAAGCGCGGCTGGCCGGAGGTGCAAATCGTGATACTGACCGCCCACGACCTGCGCCAGGAGGTCTTTGCAGCCTTGGCGTCTGGGGCGGCGGCTTACTGTCTCAAGAGCGCCAAACCCGAACTGCTGCTGCTGGCGGTGCGGGCGGCGGCGGCGGGCAGTGCCTACCTCGACCCGCAGGTAGCCCATCACGTGTTGGGCGGCATGCGTGCGCCGGGCGCGGCCCCCGTGCTGCCCCCCCTTGAGCTGGAAGTGCTGCGCTTGATTGCTGATGGCCTGCCCAACAAGGAGATCGCTGCTCAGCTCGGGGTCGGCGTCAGTACCGTTAAACTGTGCGTGCAGAAGTTGCTGGTCAAGTTGCAGGCAGCAGACCGCACCCAGGCAGCGGTCAAGGCGCTTCGCCAAGGCTGGCTGTGAGGAAGCAGCTTTGCTGGAACAAGCCTGTTTCCGTCTCCAGCGCCTATTCTCCTGATCCGCCGTGCCGTCACTGATCTCAGTGTAATGGGGGTTGTTTGATGAAACTGTCACGAAATGTAAAGTAGCGTTTCCCTTGTTATGTATGCACTGCAAAGTAAGCGGCAATTGACTGTGGGAGTGCCAATGCCCCCACTCAAAAGCTGATTTTCGAGTCTCTTCCCAGCGTTCCAACGTGTTTCGCCCTCATCTGATCTCCCTCCACTCATCCTTGTGGGCCAAGTTGCATCGCCGCCCAAAGTTGCTTCGCATGCAGTTTAAGCAACTGCTCAAAGAGAAACACCATGTCCCCACTCAGCTCATCTTTGCGGATCAGTTGTCGCCACTCTTGGCCGTAGCGGAACAGCACCTGCGGCGACTGCGGCGTCGGCCAGGTGCGCAGTGTCGCTAGCGTCCGCACGCTCGCCTCGCCACTCGGGGCCACCAGCACCTTGAGCCGCAGCGGAGCCGTGATGATCGTCCGTTCCCCGTAGAGGATCTGGACTGGCTCGGCTCCCACGACGAGCAGTTGTGTTGCCTTAACTTCAATGCCGGTAAGTTAAGGGGTCGAGGCGGGGTGTTGACACTGTCAAGCTGAAGGATGAACCTTGGCACCGCACTGTTCACAACGGCCCGCGACCAGATGCTTGACCACCTCGACACCTTTGCCTCGAGCCTGACTGGTCGCTTGCCACACGATCTGGAGCACCTTGCCGATGACATTGCCTCGCTTGTGCTCTTTAGACGACGACCGCGCTCTTACACCGAGCCGTCAAAATCAAGATGACGCACTCCCCAAGGAAAGGACGTGCCAGCACGTCTTCGTCTTCTTGACGTACCGGCATTGAAGTTAAGGCAACACAACCACCCCAAGGCCTGTTCATACTTTGATGCTGTCATCCCCGCCAGCCTACAGCCCTACTTTCGCAGGAGGTCTCTGAGTAAAGCAGGCTGGGCCGCACACTAAATTGGTGCGGCCCAGTCCTGGTTGAATCAGCAAGTTTTCTGTTGATTCGTCAAGCAAAGGCAGCTCGTCACTGAATCGGCCCGGCAGCAGGCGGCGTCGGCTGAAGCCGGAACGAAACTCCCCGCGCCGAGGCCAGGCAGGTGAAGACTGGCAGACGCTCGCGGCCACCTGCCACCAAGTTGGCTGGCACGCTGGCCTTCCACACCTTCGAGCCGTCCTGACCAGTGCTGGCCCGCACGGTGCTGGGCAGCACTTTGAAACTGCCCTCCATGATTGGCAGGCCCAGCAGCTGGGAAGCCGCCGCGAACTGATGGGCTGAAAAAGCCGTCGTGCAGCGCTCCACCACGTTGGAGTTCTGGGCTTCCAATCGGTCAGCCGGAACCCGCCAGGCCAAACCGAGTAGACCACCCAACAGGATCAGCACGGCCAGGATCAGCCAGAATCTGGCAGAAAATGGCCCGCGCTGAGGTCGGTCAAAGGGCGAGGGGCGGCTGCTTAACATGGCTCAAGCCTGCGCCGCCGCCGCCCATTTGTGTACTGGCCAATTGGCTATCCGCTTAGTCAATGAGGCAAAGTTGCTTCTGGACAGTGAGACTGGTTTAAGGCCATGTCAGATTGCTGCCTGCCACCGCGTCCCCGCTTTGCCGCGCTCCACTTCGCGTCAGCCACCGCTGAGCCTCACCTTCCAATTTTCGCTGGAAGGTGAGGTGATTTTGCCCCGCGCCGATAAGGCAACATAACCGTTTTTTGTTGTCCAGGACAGACTCGGGCCGCACAGGGACGACACACCAACCCTTCGCCCACGGAAGCTAGAACAACGTTATGAACGAAATTATCCAGGCCGCCCTGGCCACCGCCGTCACCGCCGCCACTGAAGCCCTCGAAGCTGCTCAGCAAGACCGCTTGACCGAAGCCCGTCAGCTGCTGACCATCGTGGATGAACAGCTCGCCCTCGGCGAAGGTGGGAACGCCGCTGCCACCGCCCGCCGCAAGAAGATTCTGCGGCTCCAGACCGAAACGCAGGTGCTGCTGGATACCCAAGCGCCGGGCGAAACACCCAGCTCAAGTCCTCACGCCAGTCCGCACCTCCCCAGTGCCTCGGTGCGGACGCTTGGAGTCGGGTACGTATCGCGCTGGTGGCACTAGGCATTGACGCGGCAGAACGTGACGCGGTGGCCGCCAATCAGGAACAGGTTGCACAGGACGCTGCCGTGGCACGTGACCGCTACGCTATCAAAGTCGCCCAGCGCCTGGCACTGATCACCCGCGTCGAGGCGGCGCTGCGCGGTGAGGTGGAGGCCGCCAACGATGCTTGGGACAAGCTCTTCGATATTGTGACGGCCCTGCGAATCAGCGAACTGAACGCCCGACGCAAGGGAGCAGGGGAGACCGAGCAGGCTGAGAAGCTGGCCAACTACACGGCTGCCCGTGAGGACAGCCTGCGCATCCGGCAGTGGGCACGCGCGGTCGCCTTGATCTGAATCAAAGGAGGAGGGCTGCGACCAGCCTGTTTGCTGCAAATGGTTCTCCTGATCTGACCTGACCTCGCGCCCGATTCCTTTAACGTGATTCCGCAAAGCTGCAATTCCCCTGAACGCCAAAGCAACTGAATACCTCACCTGCCAGGAACACCACCTCAATCTGTTGGAAACCCGCGTGAAAGATCTGGTCAGCCTCGGCGTCAGGGTAGATCACGTCATATGCCCAGACTGGCCGTGTGCAGCATGCTTTGACCCATACAACACTTTTTACGCCTCAGCTTTCAATGCTCAACAGGACGGCAGGGAGAGCCTGGACGTCGCGCCACAAGTCAGTGGGGGCACGTTTCATGTCTCGGTACGCTTTCAGGATGTGGATACCGAGCGTGGGTTCGACGTGGTGGTCACACCCCTCCCGAGCGAGTACCGCAGCGCTGAGCAGCTCGGACAGGAGGTGGCGGAGGGGGTGAAGCGTGAACGGATGTATGGCCAGCTTCCGGCGACACATGAGCAGGGCGGCTTCCGCCGGATCGTCGTGTGACGCCGCTTTCAGGCGCTCAAGCGAGGGACCCCAGCAGTTGAATGACGAGCGTTAGAACAGAAAGGTCGTCCTTAGTATTCGGATCACTCACTTGATCGCCCGCCTGGCTTCAATCACCCACTCAGCTCGGCTGAACGAAAAGCCGGATTGCACCGGAAGCGATGTAGGATTTCCCGTCCGGTGCCGTGTTGACCTCGTCGACAACATACAGCAGGCCGTCTTCGCGGATACTGCGCGGGAAGCGCATGTTCCAGTCGGGATGGTAGCCGTCCTGAACGACGCGGGCACGCAGTTTGCTGCCCTCCTTGACGCATTGCAGCAAGACGCCGTCTTTCACAGAGTCGGTGGTGTCCAGATCAGCAGCTGTCTTGGCCGCTTTGGTCGCGGCCACTGCGCGTGCGCCGCCGCCACTGGACCGGCTGCTGCCCGAGTGCTGGGTCAGCGGATCGGCTTCCCCGTCGCGCACGATGCGGCGCACCGCGCCATCAACCCGGTAAAAACTGCCGTCTGCGCTGTGAACCAGATTATCCACGGCGTAGTGTGCGCCCTCAGCCCGCAGCGCACGGGGAAACTGCACATTCATGTCTGGATCAAAGCCGTCAGACACCGCTTTGATTCTCAGCTTGCCGCCGCTGCGGACACACACCAGTTCCACGCTCTGATCAAGCTGCTGAACCACCGGCAAATTGAAGACGGCAGTGTCCAGAGCCACCCCGCGCCCCAGCAGATCCTGGCGGCCCCGGCCCCGCCCCTGAAACGACTGGTCACGCAGTTCCTTGCGCGAGGCGTTGTCCAGCCGACGCGCCGAGATGCGTGAGGCGTAGTGCTCGAGCTGCTCGAGCTCCTCGGCAATCTCAAAGTGTTCATTGAGTCCAGCGGCGCTGAGTTGCCCGGCCAGGTCCCGCAGCGCGGACACGGCCTCGGCGGCCTGGCCCTTGTCGGCCAATTCCACCGCTTGCTCCTTAGCGCGGGCAATCCGGAGCCGTGCCAGATCAAGCGTGACGCTGAGGTCGCTCACCACATGTTCGGCCCCCAGGGGCGCAGCCGTGGCCTGGACATTCCACTCACCAAGCAGTGTTTCCAGATTGCCGTCATGGACGACCTCGGCGCGGTAGCTGACCCTGAGCAGCGAATGCAGGCCAGCCGTGAGTGCAGGCAAGGTCAGTTGTAAACCCAGCAGCTTATCCTCATCCTCGTAGATGTCGCCCAGCTCCAGCGTCCAGGCGGATCCAGGGGCAGTCTGGCGGCGGTGCAGGCTCAGGACATCACGGATCTCGACGCCAGCGGCAGGCTCGAGCGTGAGTGTCAGGTTCTGCGCCGCCACCGCTTTGAGCGTCTGCAACTCGATGCCGAAGACCTCGGCGGCGTCGTCAATGGACTGAATGAAGTAAAAATTCCCGCCAGCAGCGCGGGCCATCCCGATCAGCAGATCCTCGTTGAAGCCCTGTCCAAAGCCCAGCGCGGTGGTGCTGATACCCGCCTCAGCCTTTTGCGCTGCCGTTCTGGTCAGCACCTTGATGTCCGTGACGCCGACATTGGCCTGCCCGTCAGTGAGCAGCAGCACGCGGTTGACCATGTCCGGTGCGCGGCCCTGCTCGACGAGTTCGATGCCCCGCAGCCAGCCGCCCGACAGATTGGTGAGGCCACCCGCACGGATACGGTCAAGCTGGCCCTTGAGCCTGGCCTTATCGGTGACGTGGGTCGGGGCAATCAGTGTTTCTACCGTGTCGTCGTAGATCACCACGCTGAGTAGGTCGTGTTCATCGAGGTCGTCCACTACACGCTTGGCGGCCAGGATGGCCTGTTTCAGTTGCTGACCGGCCATACTGCCGCTGCGGTCGATGACCAGTGAGAGATTGAGCGGACGGCGGCGCTGGGCGGATGGCGGCAGCCGGAAACGCAACAGCAGATCGGCGGAACTGGCGAGGCCATCGACAAGGGCGGCGGGAGAGAAAGCGGACTGGACCTGCATGCTGGGCTGGCTCATCAGAACTCCTGGGGCGACCATGAAAAGGAACTCAGGACCATAAAACAGGGCCATGAGATGAAGTGGTGGTGAAATGCAGTGTTGCGGCTGACGGCGGCGGGTGTCAAGCTTCGCGCAGCGGTCGGTAATCGGTGACGTTCAGGTTGGCGGTCCAGGCCACGGCCTCGGCGCAGGTGCGCACAAAGGGCGGAACCCGCAGGGTGTAGCGCCCCCCGGTCGACGGACAGCGCACCAGTACGGCGACTAGCGGTTCATCATCCTCGAAGGGCACCTGCACCAGCTGCCGTTCACCGCCCGCATCACGGTCGCGGTCGAGCACCAGCCCGCCGACGTCCGCGAGGAACTTCTCGACGCCTAGTCGGTCCAGCAGAATGCGGCGGCGCTGCACGTTGCGGGTCAGCAGCACCTCACGTCCGGTCAGGGCCTCGGGCTGTAACACGAAGCGGGCGTCGACCGGCACGCCGCTCCAGCGCAGACCTGCTCTGAGGCCAGGCGGAAGTGACGCGAGCGAAGTGCCCGCCAGTTCGAGCGTCTGGATCACATGGAGTGCGGCGCCCAGATGCAGCAGCGAGGAGCAGCCGCTCAGATCAAGCGTGTTGACGCTGATCTGCCCCTCCAACTGGGTCAGGGCGCGGCAACCGGCGAAGCTCAGCCGACTGGCCCGCAGTTCTGCCTGCACCCGCTTCAGGCCGCTGCCACTGAAATCGGCCCGCTCACGCACGCTGATCCGGCCATCCAGTTCGGTGAGCGCGGGCGTGCGCCGGGCACTCAGGCGATCACACTGAAGGTCTTGCGGCAGCGCACTGAGCTGCGGGCAGTCATCCAGGATCAGGGCGCTGCACCGCAGCCAGAGGGGCAGTTCGCGCAGCCACGCCGCGCCGCTGAGGTCAAGCGGGCCAGTGACATGCAGGGCGTCCGGGGCCGTTCGGTGTTTGAGAAGGCGCACGGCCTCGGCGGGTGTGACTTGCACGGGCGGTGAACCGCCAACAGGAAGCGCCGCACGCTCTTGTGCTGGGCGGGCAGACGGTTGAAACCGCCCTGCTCCCTGAATGCGGAACACTAGTCCAGTACCGTTCGGACGCTTCCGGGAATGTATTCGCGCTGCTGCCAGACCCGGTACCATCCCTGGGGCAGATCGATGGGCGCGTGTTCCTCGTGAATGAGCGTGGCCTGTGCGCTCTGAACATGCAGGTACTGATCCGGCCCGGAGGAAGCGTACAGGACAGCGGAGTCCGGCGCACTGAGGCGGTGCGAATGCCCGGTCACCTCGCCCAGGGCCAGGGTCAGATGACCGGTGGGACGCAGTGAGCGGGTATTCGGAAGCTGCACTGCTTGAAGGAAAACGTCGCCGTGTCGGTAGAGGGGCTGGGACATATGAACTCCTTGTCTGGAAAAGAAATCAAACGCTCTATTACGTTATAAGCGTAACGGAGCGAGCCGGGTCTGTCAAGGCTGGCGTGGTGCTTCGGCTCAGTTACATGCGGCGGGAGCGCACTCCTTGAAGCGGCGGAGGCCTGAGTAGTTGTCACCTGAAGCGGTCCTTCCTCAAAGTTGGAGGATTGTCGTTGCGCAACCTGCGTCAATTCGCGCGGGCCGGTCTCCTGGCAGCCGCAGGGGCGCGGAGCCGAGCAGGCAGATTGTGGTCAGGGAAGCCCCATCCTCCGGGAGAGGCCAGGAACCGAGTTGCCAAGCGCTGGTACAACAGTTAGGTCAGCCCGAACGGTGCGTGCTGGGAGAGCTGCCGCGCTGAGCAAAGCTGAAGAAACGCCCCGAGGAGCATCTGGACGCCTATGCTGCTCGCTGATCCGCATCAGGTGAAAGAGGACTTCCCTCTGTTCTGCTCCATATACTCCTCGCTATGCAGATCAACCCCAGCAACCCCAGCACATCAAGCTCTTTGGGAACTGGGAATCAGTGGCAGCTGGGTGACACGCATGAGCTATAAGCCTCAACGGCTGGCCGCCCTGGCGCTGCTGCTCTTCGCTGTGGGTCTGGGTGTCTTTCTTCTGCTGACTCCACACATTCCAGCTCCAGCCTTTGACAGCCCCGAAGTGACGTTTACGCGTGGCATGATCGCCCACCACACCCAGGCCATCACAATGGCGATGCTGATCCGGCAGCGCAGCACCGACCGCACCATCCGCTCGGCAGCGCTCGACATTCAGCTCTCGCAGGAAGAGCAGATTCGCCAGATGCGCGGCTTTCTGAGACTCTGGAAGCAGCCTGATACCTTCGTGGTGTCCGCCGATCACGCCCGAATGATGGGCATGGCCTCGGGCGCCGAGTTGCAGTCGCTCAAGACCCTGTCCGTGCCTCGGGCCGAGGTCGAGTTCCTGCGACTGATGACCCGCCACCATCAGGGGGCGCTGCAAATGATTCCGCCTGCCCTAGAGCCGGGGGTGCTGCCCCAGGTGCGTCACCTGGCCCGTCAGATGCAGGTCGTTCAGGGCGGCGAGATCCGATTTATGACCTCGCTACTGCGGGCACGTGGGGCAAAGGTGTTACCGTTTCCAGAAATGAACATGCCGGGGATGGAGCACTGAAGGAAGGGCTGAAATGGTTTTTTGCTGCGTTTCTCAGTCTTCCAGGGCTGCCGCAGGCAAAGCGGGCGGCAAGACCAGTGCCGACAGCGCCAGCCCGCCCAGTCCAGTCATGACTGCCACGCCCAGCCACAGCTCTAGGCTCAGGTTGCTCAGGCCCAGCCGCACTGCGCCGCCCAGGTAAGGCACCCACACCGCTAACGGCAGCAGGAACGCAAACGCCCGGAAGGCCCAGACACGCTTCGGTGAGGGTTGCAACAGCACGCATAGCACGTCCGCCAGCAGGCCGCAGACCAATGCCACGCCGGGCACGCGCCAGTCGCCGGGAGCAAGCATCAGGGCCATCGCGGTATTGGTGAGGGTATACATCACGGTGATTGCGCCAAACGGCAGCCCAAAGCGGCGCAGCAGCAGCAACACCGGCGCGGCCAGCATCAGAGCGGTCAGCAGTACGGCGCTGAGTTCGCCGCGCGTCTGAACCCAGCCCAGCCCCTGCGGCACGCTCAGCAGGCCCCACATGTACATGTGGATAAAAGCGGTGATCGCCAGCACCGAAGTGGCCGACAGCACCGCCACCCAGCGCAAAACACGCGGCGCACGGCGGGGAGTGGGGGACTGCCAGGCAGCGTTCAGCGGCGAGGCCAGGATCAGCGAGCCGCCCGCGAACAGCAGCAGGTGGGTGGGCGAGAGCAGCGCCTCGATGCCTACCTCAATCCCGAAGACCGTATGCCAGGTCAAATCGCCGATCCCTCCCACACCGAACAGCGGCACGCCAATGGCCGCCAGGCTGTAGCCGTCGGGAAAGGCGGCCAGACCGCGCCGACCCATCTTCCAGCCCCGTGAGGCCAGGTACAGACACCAACCTGCCACTGCCACGAAGCCGCTGTAGAAGACCGCGTGCCAGGGCGTGAAAACGGTTTCCAGCGACTCGCCGAGGTGGTTGTGCGCCCAGCCGTCGAGAAAGAGACCGCCCAGCAGCCACCAGGCCAGCACGATGGTGATCAGGTGCTGCGCGGTGGTGGCGCGGTAAGCCGCAGACGCCGTTGGGGCGACTTGAAGGGACTGGGGCGCGGTGGTCATGGAAAGAGTTTAGTGGATGCTGGCTGGTCTGGCCTGTGCGCCCGGCAGGCAAATGACAGCCAGCGCGTTGGGCGTTGCTTGACGCTGGCGCTCCATACAGAATGGGGATACCTCGCCCTGCTCGTCAAAGTTTCCTGGCCTGCGGCCCCTGGAATTTGGAAGGTCGTTCTCACGCCTCAAATCACCCCTCTCCTTGTGAGCTACATCTCAGCATTTTATGTTGGAGACCTAACTAAGGAACTGATTCGAAGAGGAACTGACGCTTTGCCGTCACAGCGATGTTCTCGTGAGACGTGTTGACCACCTGCTCACTTGAAGAGCACTAACTTGGCGCAGCAGGTTTACTGGGATTTACTTTTGACCCGTTTCTTCTTTGCCCGCTCGGTTAGTTGTACGGCCAGCACCTCAGCCAGTTCCAGCACCCGTTTGGGATCGAGCACGCCCTTGAACGAAATCACCTGCTCACCGAAGGAATCCAGCTTGATCCCCGCTTTCTCCAGGTTCAGCCGCTCGCTGGCCGCTTGGTCAGGTAATCAGGCCGCCAGTAGCCCACGATCTCCAGCAGCACGCTGCGCCCGTCTTCGTGCAGTAAGCGGAAATCTGGAATGATCACGCCGCCGGGAATCGGCACCAGATCCACCTCACGTTCCAGTGTCCAAGGTGACTTGAGTTTGGCAAAGCGGTCAGCAAAGCCCGACTCCAGAGCTGAATCGAACTCTTTAGGCGGCGGGTAGTGGCTGACGTAACCGTCCTCGCTGGTGAGCTGAAACGACCACTCGGTATCGGTGGGATCCACCCAGGCCAAGTCTTTACGGGGTTTGAGAGCGGCAGATAAATCCCACTCGGTCACGTGAAGCAGCGCCGGTAGAAACTTAGCCAGGCTCAGCCCGTAGCGGGTCGTGCCGCCGAACAAAGACGTCGGGCCGTCGAGGGTCAGGGTGAAGCCGTAATCCGAATCTCCTTCCACTGTGACCATCATGCCGAAGAACTTGACGTAGGAGATCAACTGCCGGTACCTGGCTGGTTCGTTGCGGCGGGCGGTGATGATCAGGCTGTAAGCACGGTAGAGGAGACCCTTCGCCTGTGCCAGGTTGTAGCGGTCGAGCAGCATCTGAGGGTCAGGGGGTTCGAAGCTCATGATCCTGCAACGCACTGAGCCGCATAGCCGCATCTCAAGACTTACCTCCTTCACACCCTCCATGTATTGGTCAGCTAGATCTATCCCGGCCTGATTTTCAAATATTTTCGTGCCGACGCACTGGCAACGATAAGACGTGGCAGGTCAGAAAAGTGCAGCGAACACTCCTCGGTACTGAAGGAGGTCTGGGCGCAACACCTGAATATTCAGACACCCTATTTACCGAACATAGGACGCACCGTTGATGTCCAAAGTTGCGCCCGTCATGTGCGGCACCATACCTGAAGCCAAGAAGACCACCGTGTTGGCGACGTCTTCTGGTGGCGCGGCCTGCCCCATAGGCAATTCCCGGCGCAATTCCTCTGCGTGCTCTGCCAGATACGCTTCGGCCATCTCAGTTTTGACCCAGCCGGGTGCGACCGAATACGCCAGGACACCCTGGCCAGCAAAGCCCCGCGCAATCGATTTGGTCAGGGTGATGACGGCTCCTTTGGAGGCGGCGTAGTGCATTGCGTCAGGGTTGTCGCCCCGAAAGGCTGACCGGCTGGCGATGTTGATGATGATCCCGCCGCCGTGCTCGCCGTAATGTAGGAGAGCGGCGCGGCAGCTCTCCGCGACGCTAAGCAGGTTGACGTGCAGAGTTTCAGCCCAAACCTCAGACCACTTGTCCAGCGGCGCATCGATGTTTAGTGGGGGCGCGATCCCGGCATTATTCACCAGTACATCCACCCGACCTTTCCAGGCCACGGCTTCTTGGAAGAGCCGGGTTGCCTCACCCACACGGGCTAGATCTCCATGCACGGGATGCATCCGGTCTGGGCCGAAGGTCTCCAGTAGCATCTCAGTGCCCTGACCGGTACGTCCAAAATGGGCCACCACCGATGCACCCGCTTCGAGGAGGATTCTGGTCGTTACTGCTCCAATACCACGGGACGCGCCCGTCACGAACACCACTTTGCCAGCCAAGGTTGTCATCTTTAATCAGTGAAGCATGCCTGGGCAGTGTTTGTCACTCAAATTATCTCGATCAATTCACTCGGAGGCAGTGCCCTCAGAAGGAATAAGAATGGGACTGAGCTGCAGCGCCAGCTCTGCTGCTTGGTCTGGAAAGGCTTGGCCCTGGCGTTCTTGGCGGGGGCGTGTACAAGGGACGCAACAAGACCCTAGGCACCATTCAGGTTGGTGACCTGCGGCAGCGTGTGGAGAAGGGCGAGTCGAAAGCCAGCCTCAACAGGGATTTTGGCATCGGCCGGGAGACGGTCTATCCGTACCTCAACGCTGCCGCCCGAACACAAACGTTAGGGCCAGTGATGTTTGCTTGTATCACTGACCCTCAATCCAGTCCACCTCGAGCGCGAACTGTTCGGCGCGGCTGTTGGCGATCATGAACCCGAAGAAAACGACATTGCTGGGATCAAGCGCGGGTTCTGCCAGTCGCTGACCGAAACGGGTGGGCCGCAGAGAAGCGAGTGGAATAGTCACAATGGTCCATTGTCCAGCAACCGTGTCAAATTCGGCGCGGTACGTCACGCCGTTGCGGGCGTTGGTCCCGAGCTGGAACAGATACCGCTTTCCGTCGCCCTTGACCCGTAGTCTCAAGGCCGAGAATCCACTCAGGTCAAACCGGCCCGGACTGGACCGAACGCCTGCAAATCCGCCGTTGTTTTCCAAACGCACCTGACCCGTGAACTCAAGAACCCCGTCTTTAATCTGCACCTGGCTGCTGGAGACTCCGCCCATCACGGTGTCGTTTAGGACGGACCAGGACGGCGTGTTGGCGTTAAAGTCCAGTATGGGAGCGGAGAGGGCCATGCTTGAACATAGCGCGGCAGCCAGAGCAAGACCTTTCATGGTTCAAGCGTAGTGGAGCGTGACTTGTTCAATCATAGGTGGGCGGACATTCAGAAAGGATCAACGGCCAGACCACTTCTTTCTGATCAGCCGCTGAGCTGGCCACAGCGTGAAGGAGCATCCATGCCAGGACGCAATCACAGCCGTGAATTCAAGCTTCAGGTCGTCAACCAAGTCAATTTCGGGCGGCAAACGACTGCTCAATCTGGTCGGAAACATAGTTGGTGCCCAGCCTGATCCAACGTTGGCGCGAAAAGGTTGAGGCGTGTGGAGAAGCCGCCTTCACCGATGGCGTTGCCACAGATCTCAGCACCAAGCTGCGGATTGCTGAGCCGGAGCGGTATTGCGGCCAGCTTGCTTTGGATTCAAAAAATCACTAGCAACGTAGCGCTTGGACGAAAGCAGCCTACGCGCCGCCTGAGGATGTCAGCGGTATCAAATCAGTTGAAGAACCGTAAAACTGGGTCAACTCCAGTATTTGCTCAGCTCACTTCCTTCCGGCGGGTGCCTCAAGCAGTCTCACCATCGTGGTGTAGCCGAGCTGATGGGCATGTTGAAGCGGTGTCACGCCGTTCTTGTCGCCCAAGCTGCGGTCTGCGCCGTGCGGAAGGAGTTCGCGCACGATTTCGGTGTGGGTGGAACCACCGTCGCCCAAAATCACGGCTTCCAGCAAGGCCGTCCAGCCCAGATTGTTGACATGGTTCACATTGATCTTGGTGGTGGCCAGCAACTCGTGCACGTACGGCAGGTGGCCCCGGTCGGCAGCGGGGATCAGGGCGATGCCGCCGTAGCGGTTGGTGCGGGTCAGATCGGGCTTGGCCCTGAGCACCTCACGCAGCATGGCCACGCTACCCGTCTCGCCCGTGATGAGCAGGACATTGTTGCGCTATGATTTGATCAGTACTCAGCGGCACCGTCGGTTCCCTGTCAGTGGACGCTCGGCCTTTACACTGAAGTGATGGACGATAAAGCGCAACCCGAACAGGTGGGTGATCAGCCTTCTAAGAGCGTTGCCCGGACGCTGATTACTCAGACGATGCTGCGCGACCGTGGTTGGAACGAGAAGATGGCCCGCGAGTTGCTCGGCAAACCTGACGAGCAGCCGCCGCCGGCGTATCACCTTCAGCGCGCTCCATTACGGCTGTACCTGCTTGAGCGCGTCGAAGCCGCAGAACGAACGGCAGACTTTGCCCAAATGCAGGCTCGGCGGCAAAGGCACCAGGCGGCGAGTGGCCAGATCATGCCGGAACTTGCCGTGCCCGCGCCAAGTCAAGTCATGCAAGAGGTCGAAGCGTTCACCACCCATCTTCAGCGTCTCACGCTGCCGGAACTCATCGAACGAGCCTGCGAACACCACAGTGTCTGGGCAATGGCGCAGAAGCGCCCGGTCAAGCCAGTCAGGGTAGACAGCCCAGCAAACGATCTCGACCGAGTGAGCGTCCATTACCTCCTTTCCAGCCAGCAGACGCCTGAATATCAAGATTTGCACGCGCGTCTTGTGCAACTCCCGGAGACCCGGGAAGCCCGGCAGCGACTCAAGGAGCGGGTCTATCAGGCCATTGCTCAGCGCTACCCGCATCTGGCGCTGGAATGTGAACAACAGAATGGACGTTCCCTGACGCTGCAGGCTCCCAGCAACAGGAAAGCGGTCTCGAATCGATCTTCTTGAAATAAATCTCAGCGCCGCTGAAGGTGCTTTGGAGGGATGAGAGAGGCGGCGTCTGCGCCGAAATGTCCACTCAGCCGCCATGCGCACCACCGACGTCGCGCAAGCAGCCCCGCAAGCAGCGCCGTCCCTCGTCTGGCTGTGGCTGCGACCATAGCCCCCACCCAGGCTGACCGAGAGATTCTGTCCCTGCACGCGTGACCCCTATTACAGGTCGGCTTTGATGTTGAAAACGCAGTGGGCGTGGTAGCGCTGACTGGGCAAGACCATCATGTTATCCCTGGTGTTGTTGGTGGAGTCGCCATCACGGTGATGGACGATCTCACCGAGTTCCAGCGGAGGTTCAAGGTATAAGGACGCGAGCTGACGGTGGTAGAGCAGTTTGCGCCCAGCCTTCTGTCTCAGACCTGCAGAAACTGTTCGCGCTCCACCTTCCTCTCCCCCGGTGCTGGCCTAGGTGCGCTGGCCGCCCTGATGACCCACGCGCGGCTAGTTGTAACCCGCGAGGAAGACCCCGAGACTGCACAGGCCGCAAAAGACCATCTAAGCTAGACGCCCGTTAGCCGGTACGGCGACCAATTGCCGTGCAGGTTCGTCCCAGCATTGCATTTAGAGGTGTGCCGCCGCCGCGCGGATCACTGCCACGCTGCGCTCAAGCGCTTCTTGCTCTGGCGCGTCCAGTTTGGGCATCAAGGTCTCCAGCACTCCCGCGCCGCCCACCACTCTGGGCAAGCTGTAGGCCACGTCGCCGGATGCCGCAGCGCTCACCGTCAGAACGCTGCGGCGGTCACGCAACACCGCCTCGGTAATCCGCGCCAGCGCCGCGCCGATGCCGTAATAGGTCGCCTGCTTGCCTCCAATGATCTTCGCCGCCGCGCCGCGCACCGCCGCGTCGATCTCCGAGCGGAACACGTCATCAAAGAGGATGCCGCGTCCCTCCAGAAATTCTCCGAGGGGTTGTCCGGCCACACTCACGCCCGACCAAGCCAGCACTTCCGAGTCACCGTGCTCACCGATGACGTAGCCGTGAACGTTCTGCGGATCTAGCCTTGATCGCCCAGCCAGCAGACTGCGGAAGCGGGCGCTGTCGAGCACCGTGCCCGAGCCGATCACTGGCTGCGCGGACGAGTGGGCGAGCAGCCGGGCCGTCAGGGTCGTCAGGACGTCCACCGGATTGGTCGCCACCAGCAAGACAGCGTCCGGAGCGGCCCGCGCCACCTGCGGCACCACCTCGCGGAACACGGCGGCGTTACGGGCCAACAGATCGAGCCGTGACTCGCCCGGTTTTTGGTTGACGCCCGCTGCCAGCACCACCACACGGGCACCGCTGAGCTGTTCGTAGCCGCCGCTCGACACCCGGACGGCGTGCGACATCGGCGCGGCGTGGGCGATGTCAGCGGCCTCAGCCTCGGCGCGCTGTTCGTTCTTGTCCACCATCACCAGCTCTGAGCAGCTGCCGCGCAGCACCATTGCAAAGGCCGCTGTCGCTCCGACGAGTCCTGCACCAACCACACCGACCTTCACGGGCGTTCCCTGTTCATTTCATCAACCTGACACACCTGTCCTCTAGGAACAAGGCCGCTTTCTGGCAACGGTCTCGTCATGATCCTGCTTGATAGGGCCGCTTACAACGGTTCGGTCTGCCTGAATCTTAAATCTCCTCAGCTCCCTGCATAGTCCCCGAGGTGACGCCAAGTTGGGCGGCGCGACTGAAATTTGTGAAAATGAGCAGCATCAGAAAAGTATGCTTGCGTTTCCAGTTGTTCCCGAAACGTGGAGGTTGCACAGCAACTCCGGCAGGTGCTTAAAGGCCTGCTGAGTCTCAAGCTCGAGCACGACGCTGAAGAGCCAGTACAGCTCATGATGGGCTGAGAAGGAGAGATCTTCTCAGCCCATCACCTGCCCGAACAGGCGGCGCTTGACCAATTCCACCAGGCCCAGGTAGGTCAACGTAGCTCCAATCAGGAAGACGAAATACAGAGGTGGCAGCGGCACGAAGCCCAGCAGTCCCGAGAGAGGAGTGAACGGCAGCAGCGCCCCGACCAGCACCACCAGGGTGGCCGCCAGCGCCAGAGGACGGCTGGGCCTCGATTTCAGCGGGTTGCCGAAGGTGCGAATCACGAAGATCACCAGCGTCTGGGTCGCCAGCGACTCGATAAACCAGCCGGTATGAAACTCAGCTTCGCGGGCATGAAAAATCCGCAGCAGCACGTAAAAGGTCAGGAAGTCGTAAACCGAGCTGATGGGCCCGATCCAGAACATGAAGCGCCGGATCAGACCGATATCCCAGTGGTGCGGCTTCTGGATGAAAGCGTCGTCCACATTGTCACTGGGAATGGTGATCTGCGCCAGGTCATACAGGAAATTGTTGACCAGAATCTGCGTCGGCAGCATCGGCAAAAACGGCAGGAAGACCGAGGCCCCAGCCATGCTGAACATGTTGCCGAAGTTGGAACTGGTGCCCATCAGCAGGTACTTCATGACGTTGCCGTAGGCCCGGCGGCCTTCCAGAATGCCGCTGAGCAGCACCCGCAGTCCCGGCTCCAGCAAGATGATGTCGGCGGCGTCTCTGGCGATGTCAGTGGCCCCGGCCACGCTGACGCCCACGTCGGCGGTGTGCAGGCTGGGCGCGTCGTTGATCCCGTCACCCATGTACCCGACCACGTGCTTGCGGGCCTTGAGCGCCAAGATGATGCGGTTTTTCTGGGCCGGGGCCACGCGGGCAAACACCGTGTTGGCCTCGGCGACCTGAAGCAGCGCGGTGTCGGTCATGGCCGCCAGTTCGCTGCCCAGCACCACCCGGCCCACGTCCAGCCCCACCGCCTCACAGACGTGCCGGGCGACCAGTTCGTTGTCGCCGGTCAGAATCTTGACGGCCACGCCTTTGGCCCGCAGTTCGTCCAGCACCTCACGGGCGTCGGGCAGCGGCGGGTCGAGAAAGGTCACGAAGCCCACCAGGGTCAGATCATGCTCGTCGCTGGCCTGGTAGGCGGGCTGCTGATCTGCTTCCAGGATGTCCCGCCGCGCCACCGCGATGACCCGCAAGCCCTGGGCGGAGAAGCCCTGATAGACCACCGAGATACGGGCCTGGGCGGCGGCGTCCAGCGGCAGCGCACCTGCATTCTGTTCATCCTCACTGCTGTGCTCACCCTCACCACTGTGTTCATAAGTGGTACAGACCGCCAGCACGCTCTCCGGTGCCCCCTTGGTCAGCATCAGGTGGCCGCTTTCGCCTGCCTTGGTGACCACCACCGAAGCCCGCCGCCGCTCAAAATCGAACGGCATTTCGTCCTGCTTGCGGTACAGCTGCACGTCCGGGTGATCGGCGTTCAAAATAGCCTGATCCAGCGGATCGGCTCCCTTGATACCGGAAACAGTGGTGTCGAGGATGGCGGTGTTGAGCGGATTGGTGATGCCGGTCTCGAACAAGCTGTTGAGGTAAGCGAGCATAAAGACGCGCTCGGAAGGCGCGCCCGCCGGGTTCAGGCGGCCCGCCAGCGTCATCACGCCGCCGGTCAGCGTGCCGGTCTTGTCGCTGCACAGCGTATCCATCTGCCCGAAGTTCTGGATGCTCGACAAGTTCTTGACGATCACCTTTTTCTTCGCCATGCGGCTCGCCCCATTTGACAGTGTGATGGTGGTGATCATCGGCAGAAACTCCGGCGTCAGGCCCACCGCCAGCGCCACGGCGAACAGCAGCGACTGGAGCGGGTCGCGTTTATGGAGCGTATTGACCGCGAACACGAACAGCGTCAGAAACAGCACGATCTGCACGATGAACAAGCTGAACGACTTCATGCCGCGCTCGAACTCGGTCTCCGGGGCGCGGCGGGCCAAGCTGGTCACGATGCCGCCGAAGGTGGTGCGTGCGCCAGTGGCGCTCACCAGCGCCTCGGCCCGACCACTGACCACGCTCGACCCCATGAACACCAGATTGCTGGCGTCGGCTGGATTTTCTGGAGTGGAGTTGTCCAGCGCCGCTGAACTGCTCAGACTGGCCGTCTTCTCCACCGGCATCGATTCACCGGTCAGGGCCGATTGCTGGACGTGCAAGTCAGCGGCCGTCAGGAGCTGCGCGTCGGCGGGAACCAGCATGCCTGCTGTCAGGCGAATCAGGTCGCCCGGCACCAGCGCTGACCTTGGCAGTTCGCTCCAGACGCCGTCCCGTTTGGCCGTGGCCGTGGGCGCGACTTGAGAGCGCAGCGACTCGGCGGCCACCTGCGAGCGCCGGGTCTGGTAGAAGTCCAGCCCGATGCTGCCCAGCACGATCACAATGATGATGGCGGCGTTGAGCCAGTCGCCCGAGACGCCCGAAATGACCGCCGCGATCAGCAAAATGGCGATCAGCGGCTGAACGAAGTAAGCCAGGAGCTGGAAGATCAGCGGTTTTGGTTTCGAGGTCGAAATCTCGTTCGGGCCAATCTGGGCCAGGAGTTCAGCCGCCGCCTGACTGCTGAGGCCGGGACTTTTGGTAAAAAGGGTCACACCAGCTTCCTTGGCAACTGCGTCAGCCGTCATGTCCCTCCAGACCTTTCGTCCTGTTGATCATTGCGCTTTGATTCGTCGTGCTTCCCACCATGCCCCGGCTCTGCTGATGACCAGAATCCAGCCGGAGCCCAGAAGGCCGCCATGTCAACCACCCGCCCGATATACAGCGACGCCGCAACCGTAGCTCATCAGCGTCGTCTCCATGCAGCGACTCTGATGCGCGGATGTTACGAGACCGTTACTAAGCTGGACTGCTTTTCCCGGCGCGGTGGTGGGCAGCTTGGAAGCCGGGGCGAACCGTGACTGTACATGTTTACCCACAGGTTTCACCCACTGAACAGCGTGGTCTTGGTCAAAACCATATCTAACACCAGTCAGTGCGCACTATCCTAGGTTCAGAACGGCGTGGAAACCGCTGTGCACGTTCTCTTCTACTCATTAAGGGGACGCTATGCCTACACTCAAGATCGTGACGTTCGGACACACCCGTGTCACCATAGATGGTCAGGACATCGTCTGGCACGCTTCCAGCGCCCGCGACCTGTTCTTCTACCTGCTCTCGTTTCCAGACGGACGCAGCCAGCGTGACGTGGCTCAGGCCCTGTGGCCTGACGAAGAAAACGAAAACGCAGCCAGCAGCAACCGCTTCCGGGTCGCGCTTCACCGGGTGCGCACAGCGTTGGGAAAGACCGAGTCGGTTTTCAAGGATTACGAGCGCTACCGGTTGAGTCCAGAGGTGCTGGCCACCAGTGACGTGTTTGCCATGCAGGTCGCGCTGCATGAAGCTCAGCTTGCTGGCACTGGCCTTCCTTCCGGAACCCAGGCCACCCGCGAAGCTCTCCAGCGGGCCGCAGACCTCTACGGCGGCGAGTACCTGACCGAGGTGCGCACCGACTGGGCAGACACCGTCCGTGAGGAATACAAGGCCAGCTATGTGCGGGCCACCCTGGAGCTGTCGATGCTGCACTGCGAGGCCGCTGAATGCGAATTGGCGATCCGGCATCTGGCGCAGGCGCTGCGGGCCGACCCGCTGATCGGCGAGAACTACCATCAGGACTTGATGGCCTGCCTGGCGAGCGTCGAGAGCAAGTACGCCGCCGTCGAGCACTACCGGCGCTTCATCAAGTATCTGCGCAGCGACCTTGCCGACACGCCGATGCTGGAAACGACCGCGCTGGCCGAGCGCCTCAAGGAAAGCGATTTCACCTGCCCCCACCAGATCGGGAGCCACGCCCCCTGCGCCCGGCACCTGGCCCAGCGGGCGGTCGGGGCCACGCTGCTCAGCTTCGAGCCGGACGGCAGTGAGGTGCATGATTCACTGGAACGCGCCCAGCTGGGACTCAAGCTGGCCGACGCCCTTCAGCCCGCTGGAACACTCGACGAAGTGGCGCACCTGACCCTTGAGGCTTTGGGCGCGGCGCTGAAGCTGGAGTCACTGTTCATCTTCCTGGTGGACTTCGGCGTGCTGCGGATCAACAGGGTCTGGGGCGAAATCCCCCCTGAACTTCATCCGCTTCTGGAACTCGGCGCTCTGCCGCTGGACGCCGTTGCGCTTTGCCGTCAGGTCGTGCAGACCGGTGAAGCGCAGTACGCCGAGAATATCTCGCTCCTTCTGACCGCCGAACCTGAAACGAAGCCAACTGCCGCAGGTGCGGTGCCGATCGTCGGCCAGTCCGGCACGCTGGAGGCGGTGCTGGCCGTCTCGCGTCCGCCACACGTGGGAACCTGGACGGTGCATGAGCAAGCACTTCTTACGCAGGCCGCCCGAACACTGGGCTTTACCCTCAGACAAGACGCGCTGTACATCGGCGTGCCCAATTCAGGCCGCCGCGAAAGTCTTCCGGTAACGGGACGGTAAGGCGCGTAGACCAAGCTGGTGACAGAGAACCGAGGAGGTCACGCCTGTGTTGCGCCAGATGCTTGTTGCGGTGGATTTCAGTGTGTGGAGTCGCGATGCGGCCCAGCATGCCTGTGATGTGGCGCGTGCCACCGGCGGGAGCTGAGACGATGCTTTAGTGCAGACAGCAGCACCCGGAGTAGACATAGCCCTGCGCTGGACTGCTGAGAGGGGACAGCAACTTGGGTCAGGCGAAACCGGACGTTCCAGATTTTCTCTTGGCAAAGCCGAGCAGGACAATCCTGAAATCACCTCTGTTTCTAGCAGAACCTCAAGTTTTACTCTTTTTCGTAAGAGAAATTTTTGAGTAGCAGGGTCATTTAGGTTTATTTTTGAAATGCTGCCGTTTCTTAAATATTAACACAGAAATTTATTTTTTGGTCTCCAATTTGATCAGGCATCTTTACGATAAATAAGGTAGAATGATTTCAGCGGGAAGCATGTCTCCTCTAACAACAAGAGCATAAAATGGGTGTTTCCTGCCAGAGGAAGTGTGATGATTTATGCAAGCCAAACCCGCATCGACCATTGCTCCAGACGCCCCAGCTCCGTTGAGTCCAGCCAAGAAGCTGGCCCTGTCCGTCTGGGCTGACGATGGAGGCCCTGTCCTTCCAAGGCCCGGCAGCGAGATCGTGTTTTCCATCGCGCAATTACCGGAATGGTTTGCAAGGGCCACTTCGGAGCAGCGTACAGAACGGGTGACCGAATCAGAGCGCCGCCGACTGAGCTGACCCTCACCGATCTGGACTGAGCGACCAATAAATCTGACCGCGACGCCCCTCTGGGCTCTCGGCGTCAGACGCCCTACCTCAAACACCCAACAACACAGGAGAACCTATTATGTTCAATCTCGCTACCGTTAAGCACCTGCAAGGCTTGAGCGCCCGGCCCAGCATCACTATCACGCTTCCCACCTACCGCACCTCGCCAGACAACCAGAAAGACCCGATTCGCCTCAAGAATCTGGTGACGGAGACCACGAACCGCCTGGAAGCCGAGTACGGCAAGCGCGAGACGCTGAAGCTCAGAGAACAGATTCAAGAGTTGGCCGACAGCGTGAACCACGAGCACAACCTGGACGGGCTGGCCCTGTTTGTCAGCGCCGCCTATCAGGAGGTCTTCAAGCTGCCTTACCGTTTGCCGGAACGCGTGGTGCTGGACGACACCTTCCTGACCCGTGATCTGGTCTTCGCCATGAACCGCACGCCGCAGTACCTGGCGCTGATGCTCACGGAAAAACCCACCCGGCTGTATCTGGGGCGAGGCCCTGATCTGCACGAGGTTCGGGATTACGGCTTCCCACGTGAATACAATGGCCCCGGCACCGGCGTGACTGTTCAGATGGGCATCGGGGCCTCGCCCAGCCGCGAGATCGAGCGGGCGCTGGAAGAGTTCATGCGGCAGGTAGACACCGGCCTGCGCGGGGCGGTGCAGGCGCTGCCCTTCCCGGTGGTGCTGGTGGGCGTGTCCGAGAACCTGGGGATGTTCAAACGGGTCAGCCGTAACACGGAGCTGATCGTCACGGATGTCGAGGGCGGCCATGATCACCTGAGTGCCCATGATCTGGGCGAACTCATCTGGCCCCAGATGCAGGCGGCTCTGCGCGAACGCCGCCAGGGCATCTTCGAGCAGATTGAGCAGGCCAGCGGCCACAACCGGACGGTCTCGGATCTGGATGAAGCCTGGCAAGCCGCGCTGGACGGAAAGGTGGACACCATGGTGGTCGAGCAAAACCTGCACTTCCCCGCGCAGATCAGCGAGGATGGCCGCCGCCTGACCCGGCTGCCCAGCGGTGGAGATGGCCCGGACGACGCCGCCGACGCCGTGGACGAGATGATCGAACACGTCATGCAACGCGGCGGGCGGGCGGTCTTCGTGGACGACGGCGAGCTGGCGGCAACTGGCGGCATGGTGATGCTCACCCGCTACTGAGAGAGAACAGAAGGAGCGTGGGAACCGCATGTTTCACACTCCCCTCGTCGCTTGTGCGTTGTCTCACCTCACTGCACCAAGGAGGAAAACATGAAAAAACAGAGCAAAGCACGCGCCCCAGTGGTCACGCTGACTGCGGGCACCCTGAACGGCAAGCGCACCCTCAACCTCCACCTCAAAGAAAAATGGGGGCGCGGCAAACGGGCACAAGTCCGCGTCGAACGCCTGAACACCAAGGAGCAGGCCATCGACCTGCTCGTCGAACGCGCCAAGGATTGGAGTGATCAAGACCTCAGGACCATCAGAGGCAAGGCCTTCAAACTGATGTGGAACGCTCCCTGGCCGTTGAACGAGAAGTGGCTGTCCGGGAACGGGGGCGATCACCGCGCGTAATTCCTGATCCGTCCAGGTCAACTCGCCAACCATCCATCTCAGAAAAAAGCCGATGCAGAGGCCGGTGTCCAACGGTCTATGCATTCAAGGAGTTCCCCGTGTTTGACCATATCCTTGTCCCCATTGACGGCAGTCCACTCAGCGCACTCGCCCTGCCGGTGGCCGCCGAAATGGCGCGTTGCCACCACAGTACCTTGACCGTGCTGTACGTCGTGCTCCCGCTCCCCATGATTTACGGCGATTCGGCTTTTGCCCCCAGCAATCTGGGGGCCAGTGCACGCGCCAAGGCTCAAGGTGAGCGCCTGCTGGAAGACGCCCACATCGCGATGGGTTCCCCTAACATCCGCCTGCTGTGTCTGGAGGACGGCGATTCAGACATCGCTCAGGCGATTGCCGATGTGGCCGAGCAGCAACAATGCTCGCTGGTGGTGATGGGCACCCGCGGTCGCAGCGAGCCGCAGCATTCCGTTCTGGACAGTGTCGCCGAGGAAGTGATGTGTCTGGTCGAGATGCCCGTGCTGCTGATCCGCGCCCCAAAAACCGCCCCCTCCCAGTCAAGCGAGACTGAGGAATCGCAGCGGGCGGCCATGCTGGAAGTCAGCGCATAACGGCTCAGTCCCTTCAGCCATCCACCCCCGGCCTACTCCAGGAGAACCGACCATGCCCCATATCGTTAGCGCACGCTCCGACAGCCACGCCGACGCCATGCAGGCCGTCTGGATCCTTTACCGTGCGGGCCTGCCACTCCGAGACATTGCCATGGTGTCCCTGAGTTTGCAGCCGCAACCCACCCTTTCGCGTCACCCACTGAGCCCCTCACCGCGCGCGGACGCCGCACCCTTCGACGCCCAGACCTGGTGGGAAGGCTTCCTCGAAGCGGTGCTGTCTCGGTGCCTCACCCCAGAGACGTTGCAGGCCTACACCGCCGTGATCCGCTCCGGCACCTCTCTGATACTTGTTCACGGCACGGCAGAATTGGCGAGGACGGCCAGGCAAGTACTTGAACAGAGTGGTGCCCGCAACATAGAGGTGCGGGTGTCAGCAGACGTTGACGGCTGCGTCACACCTGCTTCCTTCCCAGTACCGGTTTCTCCTCCGGCGGGCGGACTGGAAATGTTCTCATCATGAACCGATTGATCTTCACTACCCTCCAGAATTGCTGGAGCAGCTGACGCACGTGCAGCCCGGATTTTTCAGCCTGGAGCACCGCAGTAGACCTTGGAATCTCGAAATATCTGGGCCGGTGAACACGGTCTAAGCGGCAAGACGATCACCACTCTCGCTTACAGCGCATCCTCGAGGCAGACCCGTCGTTCCCTGAGGCCGCGAATCTTCTGTCATTGCTTAAGGACTAATCTGTCGTATGCTTCCTCTCTTCCAGCCCGGCAGTGTGCACCCGTTCGACTGGGTAGAAGACGTCATCTTCATCCTCGACGCCCATGAACGCTTGACCTTCGTGAACGCCTTCGCCCTGAACGCTTGGGAAAAGGAATCTCACGAATTGCTCGGGCGGGGCTATCAGGACGCCCTTCCGACGAAAGCCCAACCTGAAGTCATGGCCGCTTTCAGGCACGTTCTGTCGACTCAGCAGCGGACGGAACTGGAAGTGTTGGGTGATCGCCATCAGGGATGGATCGGTCTGATCATCTACCCAAATCAGGGCGGTCTGATCGTACACGTCCGGCCACTTCCCAGAAGCACCGGAACGACCACGCATACCGACTTCGACGCGCTGACCGGCTGCCTCACGCGAATTGCCTTCGTGCGAGCGCAACGCACCCTGATCTTCCCGCACGTTCTGGCCATCCTCGACCTGAACTTGCTGAAGAGCGTCAACACCCTGCGCGGACACAGCGGCGGAGACGCTCACATCCGTACCGTCGCCTTCGCCCTGCGAGAAGCGTTGCCTGCGGAAGCCTTGATTTGCCGGTGGGGCGGAGATGAGTTCGTGATCCTCATGCCCGGCCATGATCAAACGGCGCTCCAGGAGCTGCTGGATGAGACGAACAGTGCGTTGCCGGGTCCGATACCGGACATCCTGGCGTTCACCGTCGGTCTGACCATCTGGGAAGCCGATACGGCTTACGAGCGTGCGTTCGCTATCGCTGACGAACAACTCCAACTCCGCAAAGAACTACTCCGGGAAGCCGTCCCAGGCCAGCGCGAAGCCGACTCCTTCGTGACGTTCTCTCAGGAACTCGAGGCCCTTCAGGATCCTGGAGACCTGATTCAGCACAGCCTGAACCGACTGCTGAACCTGCTCAACTTCGATCAGGCCGCCTACGCCATCATCGATGGCGACGAAGCCTTCTTCTCCCATCAGGCCCTCCGCGAGGGTGTTCCGGCTCCACAACCGGCCCTGAATGTCCGGGTACCTCTCGCCGAGACTGGACTGGTCGATACGGTGCACCGCACGCGGACGACGGCGTGGAGTACCGATTACCCGAGCATTTTGGACAGCATGCCGAGTGTGATCGCGCAGGGTGTCAAGAGTGGCCTCGTCACACCGGTCTTCAGTCATGGGCAGGTAGTCGCCGCCATCATCCTGCGCACCGTGAACCGCTGGCAGACCATCACGCCGCAGATGCGAAAGATCGTGGAACTCACCGCGCTACGCCTAGAGCATGCTCTCGAACTGCGCCGCGCGGTGAGTGAAGTCCGCTCGATTCTGGAAGCGGGCATGCTGACGCTCGGCCTCGTCCTCGAAACCAGGGACTTCGGGAACAGTGGCCACACTCACCGCGCCGCCATGATGGCGGCGCGGCTCGGCGAACATCTCGGTCTGAACACCACTGATCTCCACTACCTGCGCAAGGGGGCCTACCTGCATGACCTGGGAAAACTCTACGTTCCGGACGAGCTGCTCAGAAAACCCGGACGCCTGACCCAGGAGGAGTGGGCCGTCATGCAGAGCCACGTCGTCCAGGGGCACGACCTGGCTACCCGGATCGCTGGACTCTCTGCACAAACACTGGACGTCATCCGCTCGCACCATGAGCGCTGGGACGGCAGCGGTTACCCGGATGGCCTCACTGGAACAGACATTCCGCTGAATGCGCGGATCTTCGCGGTCTGCGATGTGTACGACGCCCTAATCAGCGAACGGCCTTACAAGGACGCTTGGAGTCACGAGAGCACTGTTTTAGAGATCGAACGGCAGTCTGGTCAGCATTTTGATCCGGACGTCGTTCGTGCCTTTCTGAGCCTGATGGAGGAGAACGAATAGCATTCCAGTCCCTGAATGGGAATTCTGGGGGATGACAACGCTGGGTTGTGTTGCCTCAACCGGATTGGGGTAGGCTGCCCACCGTGACCGAAGGAACGCCCTACCCCCACCGCTTCCCGATGACTATCATCCAGCAGGCCGTGTGGCTGTATCACCGCTTTCCCCTGGTCTACAGGGACGTTCAGGAATTGCTGCATCAGCGCAGCATTGAGGTCAGTATCGTCGTGAACGGACGCCCTTGAGGACGCCACTCCTCCATGAAACCCTCCGCGAATGGTGCATTAAATTCGGACCTCTCTTCGCGGAAGACCTGCGCTACCGGGAACCCCGCCGGGGTTCCCGATGGTACCTGCATGAGGTCTGTACAAGCGTTGATGGTGTTCGCCACTGGCTCTGAGAGCGGTGGACGAGAACGGCTTCGTGCTTGACATTCTTCTTCAGAGACACCGGGATACTGAAGCTGCGAAGACCTTCCTGACCAGCCTCCTGGGTGAATATGACGGGCAGTCGCAGTAGCGTGTAGCCCAGTCCCAGCTCACACCCGAACTGCCCATGGACACTCGCCGCCTCGACTGGCTGGTTCAGGGATCCCGGCCACACCAGACCCAGAACCTTGAGGATCTAACGGCGGCTCGGGTTCGGTGAAGAACGGTTCACGGGGTCATGGCGACCTGTTCCGGAAGCCCTTCCTCTACCGGTGCCTGGGCAGGGCTGTCACGGGTCACGATCACCTTCACATGGGTCGCCAGGGCGGCCAGGGCACCCACGGCAGCCAGCGCAGGAACCGAGAGGGCCACCAGCCCGCCCGCCACCGCGCCGAGGGTCAGCGAAATACTAATCAGCTCATCGCCGTGTTCATTCAGCACTGTCACGCGGCGGGCATTGCCTTCCTTCATCAATTCATGAAGCTGCCCGACGAGATCTGCGCCGCTCATCTGGAGCTCTTCCACAAAGGTGGAGTCTGTAGGGATGGCCGCAGCCTCTGAGACCGTCGTCTTGTTCTGAACGTTCATGACACCTTCCTCCCGAGCAGTTGTCCGCTCAATATTCTTGACAACTACAAGCCTAGAAGAAGGCCATTACCACTGAATTACCGTTCTGATGCGCCCTGAATTCTCCTAAAAGCTGCCGGGCCATGATTGCTGCGTCAAGTGAAGGGGCACGGACAAACCGGAGACACCGCCGGTATGGGACGCCTTCACTTCATCACCCGGTCCAGAAAATGCGTCAGGGTCTGAACCAATTCGGTGTTGAGTGGCAACTCCGGCTGGGCGTAGGTCGCCAAGTTCTCAGGCAGCGCGGCGGGCGCGTCCACCAGAATATGGTTCATGCCCGCGATGACGCTCAGCTGGGCCTTCGGCTGGGCCGCTGCCAGGTTCTGGGCGTCCTGCACCGAAACCTGCACGTCCCGGTCGCCCTGCACGATCAGCGCAGGCACGTTCAGGCGACTCAGCATAGCTGGAGGGTCAAGTCTCATCCAGGAGATCATGTAGGGCTGCACGCTGGGCCGGAACAAGCCCATCAGCTCCGGGCTGACGGCGGCTACCGTTTGACCTGCCCGCAGCGAGACCATAATCCGTTCAGCTTCCTGAAGCAGCAGAACCGGGGTCGCGGTGTTCGCGTGAAGCTGACGGGTAACAAGACTAAAGACGTTCTCTCCGGCCCCAGCCAGGCTCACGTAAGCGCCCACCGGCGTGTCGAGGGCAGCTCCCAAACCGATCAGGGCCCCCTCGCTGTGGCCAATGACGCCCACCTGCGCCAGATCGGTCCGTTCATCCAGCCAGCGGAGCCAGGCTTCAGCATCCTGAATGTAGGTGCCAAAGGTCAGAACATCTTCTCGCGGATCGCTGACGGTGCTCTCACCGATTAAGCGCTTGTCCGGGCGCAGGACGGCGTATCCAGCTCCTGCAAGTGCCCGGGCCAGCTTACGGTAGACGTTGCTGTGGACACCGATTGGACTGTTGCCGTCGCGGTCGGTTGGGCCACTGCCTGCCAGGATCATCAGCACCGGCGGACAGCCCACGCTGTCCGGGATGGTCAGGGTCGCGTGCAATTCTGCGCCGGGCACGCTCAGTGAGACCTCTTCGCTCCTGGCCTGGACTGTGCCCAGACATCGCGCCACAGTGGGTGTCAAACAACGAGTCGTCATAAATCTCTCCCCTTGGATCGAAAAAATGTTCTGCAAAGTGTGATGCATGTCTGGCTCCTCATCTTCACCAGCCGCACCCGATGGCCTGCGTTCACGCCACGGCCTCCCCCTCCCCATGCTCGAGATGCTCCCAGACCCCGCCCGCCCATTCGTGGATGGCTTCCCAGTCGCGCTAGTCGCCCTTCACGGCTTTGACCAGCATTCGTTCGAGAAGGGGCAGCCTGGACGCGTCGAGTCTGCCCGCGAACAGCCCGATCTCCAGTGGTTCGAGGATCGCCCGCACCGGGTTCAGATACGCCAGGACTTCACGGTGATGCTCGGCCGTATCTTCGCGGAGGGTGGCGCAGAAGAAGTAGATCAGACGAGGCAACTGCTCAAGTTCAGTTGTGTGCCGCTTGATAAACTCGGCGGCCTCCGGCAACCACTTCAGGGCGTGAATAGCGCTACCCACCAACACGGCACGACTTGAGGGCGGTGACGTCTTGAACCGGATGCATGTCCACCCGCGCACTATGTTCCTGAAGGGCTGTTGCGATAGCTTCAGCGACTTCTTCGGTGCTCACGGTATGAGAGGCGTAGGCGACCAGAATGGGTTGATCGGGCATGATGAACACGCCTCGGATTGAAGCTGGGGTCATCGAGAGTCAACGCGCTTCGGGGAAGCTACCATCGTCAGAAACTTCGGGCCTACAGCCACCAACAGGGTCAGCCCGAGCAGCATCAGGCCCATGACCTTCGGGTCGTAATGGGAACTGCTCACGGGAAAAGCATCAATGCTGGTGTTGATGGCGGCGTGGAACAGGATGGAGGTCAGGACGCTGCGCCCAGCGTGGTTGTAAATCCAAACCATGATGATACGAAACATCACTGTGGCCAGACCCTGCCAGAGAATCCAATCCGTTGAGCGTCCAGTGACATGGTAAGGGATGACGTGCCACAGCCACCACAGCGTGCCCAGGCCCACACTGGCCACCAGACAACCGTACCGGTGTTGCAGTGGGTCGAGCGCGTAACCCGTCCAGCCCAGCTCCTCGCTTATTGCCCCAAAAAAGTACACGGCAAAGCTGAACACCAGCGTGAGTGACCAAACAGCCTGCGGCAAGGACGGATCAAGCAGTAGCTGCACAGCGTAAGAGAACAGCATAGCGGCAGGCATGATGCCCACGGAAAGCAGCAGCCAGGTTTTGTTCGGGATAACTCGGTAATCGAACACTCGACCCAGCAAGCGCCGTACACCTGCCTGACCTTCGTAACGGTAGGTCAAACTGATGGCAACACCCGCCGGACAAAAAATCATCAGGGTACTGATGGGTAAGCCAAAAGGGATCAAGCGCTTGAGTTGCGGTGCGAGGATTCCGAGGGCATAGAAGGGAAGCGAGGCGGCAAAGACCCAGCCGAAGTACCTCGATGGTGATTGGAGAAAGGCGCAGTGGACTTGGAGGGGGTGGCTGGTCATGGCGGCTCCAATTCACTTGAGCTGTACAGCAACTCGGTTAGGGTATTTATCAGGGGAGCGTCCGTCGCCAGGCGCAAGCAGGCTGCGAAGCCCAAGAGATAAATCAGACCAGGTAGGGCGAGGATGATCCCTGCGCCCCAGTGAAGGAAACTTTTCATGTCATAGCCCCTTGGCCCGCACAGACTGGCGCACGTCCGTGTTCAGGCCGATGCTCTCGGTGGTGAAGACGGCCCAGGGTCGACCGTCATCAGCCCAGGCAGCAGTGCCGACACTGGGCAGCGTGATCCCGCCGAAGCTGGCCCAGCGGAGAAGCCCGTTTGACCACAGCGTCTTGTGCGTGTCCGTTTCGCCCTTGAACCGCATCGACTCCAGCAGCGTCGGGAGACCCGTGGTGGGATCAAAACGCACCACAAAGGTTTCATGCGCCTGTTCGAACGGGACGACCAGCAGTGCAGTGGCGTCGTTCACGGCCTGCCAGCGCACCCTTGGGTCGGTCAGAAACACGGCGGGCATCGAGGTGGTCTCGGCCCACAGGCCCAAGTTGGCTGCCTGCGCGGTCTGGGGATTGCCCTCGCTCTTTTGCCAGGGCAGTTCAATGCGGCTCACTCCGTCCAGGTACGATTCGTTGACGCGCAGAATCGGCAGGCCGAACCAGGTGGCCTCAATGTAGTGGCGGTAGTTGCGGCCCGCCTCGTGAATGAAGCGGAAGCGGGCAGGCAGGGTGGGGCCGCCGGGAATGGGGCGGATGGCGGCCCGGCCCGTGATGATGGCCGAGGTGATCACCGGAATGCACTCGCCGTAGGTCAGGCGGTAAAACCGCTCAACCGGTGCAGGCAGATTGGGTAGCAGTGGGATGGACGATGGTGTCGCCGCCGTCCCTGGAATGGCTGGGAATGGCGCGGGGGTGACCTGAAGACCCAGCCAGCCCAGGATCAGCAGGCCTGCCAGGCTGGCAACGCTCCACAAGCTAGCGCGTTGCCAGCGCTCCCAGTGCCGGTTTACAGAAGGCAAAGACGGTTCTGCGAGGCGCGGGGGTGAAGCGGGCGTGCCGTGTCGGGATCTTGTGTTCATCGGTTCTCCAGGGCAGCAGTAGGAGCGCCGAGCATTCTGACTGGCCTGCCAGACTGTCCTTGCCAGCTCACCAGCAGGGCTGCCGCCACCGTGAGCAGGGTGATCAGGATGTAAGGCCGCAGCGTGCCTCCGGCGGTGGGGAGAACACGCAAGGGGCCAGCCAAGGTGTTGACCACGCCGTGCAACAACACGACCAGCAGCAGACTGCCTCCAGTGCGCCGATAGACCCAGGCCAGCAGCACGCTGAAGGCCACGGTCTGAAGCACGAACCAGACGAGGGGCAGTTGCGCCTGTGGTGTCCCCGGCAGCAGGAACAGCGGCAGGTGCCAGGCGGCCCAGACCAGCCCGAGAAGCACAGCGGCAGCGGTTGAATTCAGTTTTAGGTCGAGCCGGGGCAGGGCGTAGCCGCGCCAGCCCAGCTCCTCACCCAGAGGGCCGCCGATCAAGAGCACGGCCAGGAAGTTCACGGCCACCAGCGGCCAGCGTTCGGGCGAGGCAAAGGACGGTGCAGTGCCGCCCAGCAGTACGTCCAGCCCCACTGCCGTCAGCATCAGCGCGGCAGGAATCAGCAGCACGGCGGCGTACCAGCGGGCGGGGAGCCGCCAGCGTGTGAGTCCACACAGCAGCGCCGCCGCGCCGCCGCTGCGGGCTGCCAGCGCCAGCGCCACGAAGCTGGGTACAGCCGTTCCTAGCGCTAGCAGCAGGGTACTCTGCACTGTGCCGATCACTGGGCCGATCAGGTGGTGGCCAGCCAGCAGCATCGGTAGCCAGAGCAGCCACGTCAGCGCGAAGGTGAGGACGAAAAATCTTCCGACCCCGCTGGGAAGGTGCGGCCGACTCATGCGGCGGCCACCTTCACGCCTGGGCTTTGCCGGTGCAGCATCAGGTACAGACCGTAGGACATGAACGCGAACGTAACGCCGATGCCAGCAGGGGCATTCCAGGCAGGTGAAGTCCCCTCCTTACCGAGAAAGCTGGTGAAATCGATCAGGGCGTGAATGAGCACCAGCGGCCAGATCAGCCCTGTCCTGAGCACGGTGGCAGCGAAGCAAAAGCCAATGGCCAGGGCATAGCTGACCTGAATCAGAATCTCCGCGCCGCTTTTGCCCGAGAGCAGGTTCAGCGTATGCGACAACCCGAACAGCACCGACGACACAACGGCGGCTGTCCAGAACCCCCTGGTCTTCAGGGCACTCAGCATCAGCCCCCGGAAGAAGGCCTCCTCAGCGAAACCGATCAGGAGAGCCGAGATCAGCAGTTGTGAGGTCAGCACCCACCCCTTGAACTCGGTGCCTGCGGCGAGACTGAAGCCGATTGGCAAGAGCAGAGGGACGAACCATAGCAGATCGCGTGGCCGGACAGGCAGCCTGAATCCGGCGGTGCGCCACCACCCCAGCCGGGTCAGCAATCCGGCGGCCAGCACGATCAGCATCACATTGGCAACGATACTGACGAACTCGCCGGGCAGCTCAGCGAAGTGGGCGATGGTGCCGGTCAGCCCATACACCACGATCACAGCGAGTTCCAGCAGCGTCACGAACCAGACTGGATGGCGCTTAGCAAATCCAGGCCACCTCACCGGGGCCGCCCTGAAAGGAGCAGGTCTGGACGGAGCGCGAAATACTGCCGCACGCCCGGCAGACAGGCCAGCATCACGATCAGCGCGCCGAGGGTGCCGTAGACCACTTGCAGCCCATCAACGCCGCGCACCATCAGTATCTGCGTGACGATCCAGATGATCTGCCCCAGACCCAGGGCTACGGCGGCACTCCAGGCCCAGTACTCACCTGTAGAGTGGGTCAGCGCAGTGCCCAGTGGCCAGGCCGGACGCATCCACAGTGCCAGCACGGTGAGGAGTGAGCCGACGCCGAACACCGTCCCCAGGATCTGACCAGGAATCAGGAAGTCGCTGAACGGGGAATATCGGAGGACGGTCAGCGGAATGTGCAGCCACTCACCGGATGGACTGCCCACCAGCACAACGCCGCCAAACAGTGCACTGACACCGAGGAAGACGAGGCAGCCAATAAGCCAGCGCAGACCAGTTGGGCGGGGAGGTTGAGCCGTGTGGGGTGGTGCAGGCGGGGAGGGTTGACGGCGGTACATCTCCACCACCGCACCCACCACCACGCCAGCACCGGCACCGTACATCATTCCAGCCACGAGGTCGCCGAGCAAAGTCCCGGCCACCACGCCCACGCCAGCCCCGATACTGATGAAAAATCCCACCCCGAAAGCGGAACGGTTATTTGTTTTGGCTTTTATGGTCTTAAGGCGGGTCATGCTGTCCTCCTTGAGAGATGCGCCTTCACTGATGTCCTCGCCGCCACGAGCGCACACCGCCCCTCACGGGCTTGCATACGTCTGGGGCAGCACTGTTTCACGCATCAGCACGCCGAATTTCTCGAATTGCTCGAAGGCCACCGAGTGAGCGGCGTTCTCGAAGGGCACCAGAGTCTTGATGGGGGCCCGGAGCGCCGCGAACCATTCCAGTGTCAGGTCGCGCCGGGCCGACAGTTCGCTGGTGCCGTCAAGAATGTAGACCGGCACCTCCAGCGTTCTGGCGTCCCTCCGGAAATCGATGTTCTGGATCTGCGGGTACATCACCGTGAACGTGTCCATCAAGCCGCGCAGCACGTCAAATCTTTCGATCAGGTTGTACTCGCTGCCAAACACACCGTAGGGGCCGATGCCAGACGTGGCTCCCAGCTTCCGGTACGCCGCCGAGGGCGTGTACGGCTTGTACAGCGCGTCGTACTGGCCCAGGGCGAAGACATTGGCGTAAGGTAGGTCGGCGTACGGCGGCTGGCCGTAGCTGCGCATCTTCGCGGCGAGGCCGGGGTTGCCTGTGTGCGCCGAAAGATCGAGCACATCTTTATAGATGCGGCGGTCGGTTTCACGTACGCTGACCATCTGGCCGCTGCCGATGAAGGCGTAAAACAGCTCGGGTGCCTTCTGCACGGCCAGCACGCCTAGGAGGCTGCCCCAGGATTCGCCGACCAGATAAATCTTCTGCTCGTCGAAACGCGCACGCAAGGAGTTGGTGAGTTCGATGGTATCGCTGACCGCCTGCGCGGGCGTCAAAGTGGAGGTCGGGTCGATGGCGGGGTAGGATTTGCCCGCCCCGCGCTGATCCCAGTCCACGATCACGAAATCGCGCGACAGGTCGTTCAGCACCACGCGGGTATACGGCAGGCCACTCATGCCAGGGCCACCATTGAGGTAGAGCAGCACCGGCTTCTCGGTACTGTACCCACGAATCATGATGGTCTGGTCATGCCCACCGAGCCGCACGGTGGTCAGTTCGGCGACGCTACCGGGCAAGGGCTGGCCGTCTGCGCCGAGGATGGGCGGTGTGCGGGCCGGAAGCGCGATCTGCACGGTAAGGGCGACCAGCACAGAGACAATCAGGCCAGGGACGATCCAGCGGGGTCTGGCTCCTGGCCGCGTTGTGATATTCCTTCTGGCAAGGAACACGCCCAGGGAGGCCCCGAGTACCATCGGCAGCAGAACGACCAGCCCATACAGCCCGCGTCCCAGCAAGAAGGCCAGCACCCCGTAGATCTCGGTCAGGCGGATGGCCCCGGCGGTCGGCCCCAGCAGGCCAGGGCGGGCCAGCTCTAAAGCCAAGACGTGAACGAGTGGTGTGATGAGCAGCGACCAGCGGGAGCGCGTGACGACCCCCGCCAGCAGCCCGATACTGAGGCCAGCAGCCAGCAGGGCGAGGGCCTGAAGTTGGGTGGTCGGCCCACGTGGAAGCACCAGTGCGGACAGCAGTCCAGAAAGGGCGGCCATACCTAGGGTGAGGCCCAGACGACGGGCGTCGAGATAGGGGGCCGTCCGTTTCAGGATGGAGAGCGGGGCAGGTCTGGAGCCGGATGATGCCATGAGAGACCTCAAAAGTTGTGTAGGGTGCTCAGAATGGACTATGGCGGGCGCACTTACACGGGTTATTCGCCACCAGATTTTTCTTTGCCCTTACGATGTTGGCTATCCAGGCCCGCACCAATCGCAGCCCCGACACTCATTCCCAAGGCAACACCGATTGCGATATTTCCTAATGCCACACCGATCGCAGCCCCGAACGTCACTCCAATGGCGATACCGAGGCTTGAATTGCTGTCTTTGCGTGAATATTTAGTTGATTTCTGTTCCATTTTGTATTCCCTCCAGAATTTGGTGTTTCGTAGCGAACAACGATTAAGAACCTTGCTGATCTTATTGTGAACTGCTGTAACAGAGCTGAAGTCTCTCTATTCTCATGACAATGTCGCTTTGTCAACACTGGCTCTGCCCTAGTGATCTGAAGATCAAGTCCGAAATACTTAGAAACGTGCCTACCGGCAGGCCGAGCGCGAACACCTCAGCAGCTCTACGCGTGAGAGGCCGAAGACGCCCAGAGAACAGAAGACGAGGCTCACGGCAGGCATTACCGGGTGGAATAAAGGGCCTAGTCAGAGATCAGGTCGCCTGCGGCACGCTGATTTGGGGGACGACCGGGCGGCGGGGTGGGCCGCGCAGGGTCAGCCACAGCGCTCCGAGGCTCAACAGGAGCGCGGCCAAGGTCGCTAGAGCACCCAGAACGGGAATCTGGAGGACGAGCGCCAAAAGTAGGGCACCGATCAGGACCGTAGCGACCGGAGCCATGTTTACTTTTGGCCGGAGCGCATGAACGATCCAGGTGCCGATCAGGTAG